>NZ_JBFBJZ010000030.1:0-106966 GCF_040686255.1 Kitasatospora sp. NPDC085879
GGCGCGGTCGCCGCGCCCCCACCGGCCGTCGCCGCGGGGTCAGTTCGCCGTGCCGAAGCCGTCCAGGATGCGCTGGGCGGCCAGGGTGGCGGTCAGCGTGCCCTGCCGGACCTGGTCCTCGACGACGGGGACCAGCCGCCGCACCTCCGGGTGCTCGCGGAGCCGGGCGAGCAGCTGGTCGTGGACCATCGCCCAGGTCCAGTCGACCTGCTGGTCGCGCCGCTTGGCGTCCAGCGCGCCGGTGGCGTCGAGCAGGGTGCGGTGCTGCCGGAGGCGCTCCCAGATCACGTCCAGCCCGCCGCCGGCGAGGCCGCTGCAGGTGAGCACCGGCGGTGTCCAGGCGGCGTCCGGCGGCTGGAGCAGCCGCAGGGCGCCGGCCAGTTCGCGGGCGGCCGCCAGGGCGTCCCGTTCGTGCGGGCCGTCCGCCTTGTTGACGGCGACCAGGTCGGCCAGTTCCAGGACGCCCTTCTTGATGCCCTGGAGCTGGTCGCCGGTGCGCGCGAGGGTGAGCAGCAGGAAGGAGTCCACCATGCCCGCGACGGTGGTCTCCGACTGGCCGACGCCGACCGTCTCCACCAGGACGACGTCGTAGCCGGCCGCCTCCATCACCACCATGGACTCGCGGGTGGCGCGGGCCACGCCGCCGAGCGTCCCGGAGGTGGGGGAGGGCCGGACGAAGGCGTTCGGGTCGACGGCGAGCTTCTCCATCCGCGTCTTGTCGCCGAGGATGGAGCCGCCGGTGCGGCTGGAGGTCGGGTCGACGGCGAGCACCGCGACCCGGTGGCCGAGGCCGGTGAGCATGGTGCCGAGGGCCTCGATGAAGGTCGACTTGCCCACCCCGGGCACGCCGGTGATGCCGACCCGGACCGCCCTGCCGGAGTGCGGCAGCAGGTCGACCAGCAGCCGCTGGGCGAGCTCGCGGTGGTCGGGCCGGGTGGACTCGACGAGGGTGATGGCCCGCGCGATCCAGGCGCGCGAGCCGTCCAGGACACCCTGCCGGTACTGGTCGAGGTCGATCGTCCGGGCCACGGCTCAGCGGCTCACAGCTCGTGGCCGAGGTCGGCGGCGAGCGAGGTGAGCAGGTCGTGCGCGGCGTCCGGGATCACCGTGCCGGGCGGGAAGACCGCGGCGGCACCCATGTCGAGGAGCGTCGGGATGTCCTGCGGCGGGATGACACCGCCGACCACGATGGTGATGTCCTCGCGTCCGGCCTCGGCGAGTTCGGCCTTCAGTGCCGGCACCAGGGTGAGGTGGCCGGCCGCCAGCGAGGAGACGCCGACGATGTGCACGTCGGCCTCGACGGCCTGCCGGGCGACCTCCGCCGGGGTCTGGAACAGCGGGCCGACGTCGACCGTGAAGCCGAGGTCGGCGAAGGCGGTGGCGATCACCTTCTGGCCGCGGTCGTGGCCGTCCTGGCCCATCTTGGCGACCAGGATGCGGGGGCGGCGGCCCTCGGCCTCCTCGAAGCGCTCGACCAGGTCGCGGGTGCGCTGCAGGGAGGTGGACGGGCCTGCTTCGTCTCGGTACACACCGGAGATGGTACGGATCTGGCCGGAATGCCGGCCGTACACCTTCTCGAGTGCGTCGGAGATCTCGCCGACGGTGGCCTTGGCGCGGGCGGCGATCACCGCGAGCGCCAGCAGGTTGCCGTCCAGCGAGGCGCCCTGCGGGCCGGCCTCGGCGGCCCGGGTGAGCGCGTGCAGGGCGTCCTGGCAGGCCTGCTCGTCCCGCTCGGCGCGCAGTCGGCGCAGCTTCTCGACCTGCTGGGCGCGGACCGAGGAGTTGTCGACCTTGAGGACGTCGATCTGCTCGTCGTTGGCGACCCGGTACTTGTTGACGCCGATCACCGGCTGGCGGCCGGAGTCGATCCGCGCCTGGGTGCGGGCGGCCGCCTCCTCGACGCGCAGCTTGGGGATGCCCGCGTCGATCGCCTTGGCCATGCCGCCGGCCGCCTCGACCTCCTGGATGTGCTGCCAGGCGCGGCGAGCCAGGTCGTGGGTGAGCTTCTCGACGTACGCCGAGCCGCCCCACGGGTCGATGACCCGGCAGGTGCCGGACTCCTGCTGCAGCATCAGCTGGGTGTTGCGGGCGATCCGGGCGGAGAAGTCGGTCGGCAGCGCGAGCGCCTCGTCCAGGGCGTTGGTGTGCAGCGACTGGGTGTGGCCCTGGGTCGCGGCCATCGCCTCCACGCAGGTGCGGGTGACGTTGTTGAACACGTCCTGGGCGGTCAGCGACCAGCCGGAGGTCTGCGAATGGGTGCGCAGCGACAGCGACTTGGCGTTCTGCGGGTCGAACTGCTTGACCAGCTTGGCCCAGAGCAGGCGGGCCGCGCGCAGCTTGGCGACCTCCATGAAGAAGTTCATGCCGATCGCCCAGAAGAACGACAGCCGGGGCGCGAAGGCGTCCACGTCCAGGCCGGCGCCGAGGCCGGCCCGCAGGTACTCCACACCGTCCGCGAGGGTGTACGCCAGCTCCAGGTCGGCCGTGGCACCGGCCTCCTGGATGTGGTAGCCCGAGATGGAGATCGAGTTGTACCGCGGCATCTTCTGCGAGGTGTACGCGAAGATGTCCGAGATGATCCGCATCGAGGGCTGCGGCGGGTAGATGTACGTGTTGCGGACCATGAACTCCTTGAGGATGTCGTTCTGGATGGTCCCCGCCAGCTTCTCCGGCGGCACCCCCTGCTCCTCGGCGGCCACGATGTACAGCGCCAGCACGGGCAGCACCGCGCCGTTCATGGTCATCGAAACGGACATCTTGTCGAGCGGGATGCCGTCGAAGAGCTGGCGCATGTCGTAGATGGAGTCGATGGCCACGCCGGCCATGCCGACGTCGCCGGTGACCCGCGGGTGGTCGCTGTCGTAGCCGCGGTGGGTCGGCAGGTCGAAGGCGACCGAGAGGCCCTTCTGGCCGGCCGCGAGGTTGCGGCGGTAGAAGGCGTTGGACTCCTCGGCGGTGGAGAAGCCCGCGTACTGGCGGACCGTCCACGGCTGGTTGACGTACATCGTCGGGTAGGGGCCGCGCAGGAACGGGGCCATGCCCGGGTAGGTGCCGAGGAAGTCCAGGCCCGCCAGGTCGTCCGCGGTGTACAGCGGCTTGACGCCGATGCCCTCCGGGGTCTCCCAGAGCTGCTCCTCGACGTCCTTGCCGGTGGCCTGCTGCCAGGCGGCGCGCCACTGGGCGCTGTCGCCGGCGGCTTCGCCGGAGCCCAGCCCGATGGTGGTGAAGTCGGGGATCATCGGGCCACTCCGATCGTGTCGAGGAGGGAGGTGAGGACCTCCACCGCGTCGCAGCCCGCGAACACGAAGGAGTCCACTCCCGCCCGCTGGAAAGCCTCGCGCAGCTCGCCGGGGCGTCCGGCCAGCAGCACCTGGGCGGCTCCTGCGGTCTTCAGCGCCTTGGCGACCGCCTCGCCGTGCTCCTCGTACAGCGCGTCGCTGGAGCACAGGCAGGCCACGGTCGCGCCGCTCGCGGCGAAGGCCTCGGCCAGCGAGGCTGTGTCGCTGCCCTCGCCACCGACCGTCTCGATGCCGCCGGCCTGGAAGAGGTTGGCGGCGAAGGTGGTGCGGGCGGTGTGCGCCGCGGCGGTGCCGAGCGAGGCCAGGAACAGCCGCGGCCGGGCGCCGGTGGCGGCCAGGTGCGCGTCCGAGCGGTCGCGCAGCGCCTCGTAGGCCTCGGCGCGGCGGACCTGCGGCAGGCCGCCGCCGCGACGGGCGGGCGCGCTCTCGCGGACCAGCGGCTGCTCGCCGAGGTTGGGGAACTCGCTGACGCCGGTGACCGGCTCGCGTCGCTCGGCGAGCCTGGCGGTGCGCTCGGCCCAGGTCGCGGCGATCCGCTCGCCGACCAGGCCGGAGGCGAGGGCCTCGCGCAGGCCACCGGCCCGCTCGATCTCCTGGAACCAGGCCCAGGCGGCCTGTGCCAGCTCGTCGGTGAGCGTCTCGACGTACCAGGAGCCGCCGGCCGGGTCGATGACCTTCGCCAGGTTCGACTCCTCCAGCAGGATCGACTGGGTGTTGCGGGCGATCCGGCGGGCGAAGGCGTCCGGCAGGCCGGCCGCGGCGTCGAAGGGCTGCACCGTGACGGCGTCCGCGCCGCCGACGCCGGCGGCCAGGCAGGCGACGGTGGTGCGCAGCATGTTCACCCACGGGTCGCGGGCGGTCATCATCACCGAGGAGGTGACGGCGTGCTGGCGCTGCGCGGCGGCCGGGCCGGTCACCCCGGAGACCTCGGCGACGCGGGCCCACAGGCGGCGCGCGGCACGGAACTTGGCGATGCCGAGGAACTGCTCCTCGGTGGCCGCGTAGCGGAACTCCAGCTGGCCGGCGGCCTCGTCGACGCTCAGGCCGGCGGCGGTCAGCGCGCGCAGGTAGGCGACGCCGGCGGCCAGCGAGCAGCCGAGCTCCTGGGCGGCCGAGGCGCCGGCGTCGTGGAAGACGAGGGCGTCGACGGCCAGGGCACGCAGGTTCGGGTAGGTGCGGCCGCAGTGCGCGGCGAGGTCGGCGGCCTCGGCGAGCTGCGTGGTGGTGGCGGTGTCGTCGCCGGTGCGGGCGAGCAGGCCGAGCGGGTCGGCGCCGAGGTTGCCGGAGGCGACGTCCGCGGGGACCGCGCGCTCGGCCAGCAGTGCGAACAACTGCTCGGCGGCGGGCCGGAATTCGGCGCCCGCGTCGAGCACGACCGAGGCCAGGTCGAGGTAGACGCCCTGCAGTGCGGCGGGCAGCGAGGCAATGGGCAGGCCGCCCTCGCCGACGGTCAGCCAGAGCGAGGTGACGCCGTTCTCGAGGTCCGCGAGGATCGCCTCGTTGGCCCGGACGGTGTCCGGGTCGGCGTGCCGCTGCCGTACGTCCCAGCCGGAGACGGCCGAGCCGTTCGGCCGACCACCCCGCAGATACGGCGCGAAGCCGGGGAGGCCGGCGTCCGCCGGGGCGTCCTCGGCGGTGTACAGCGGGCGGGCGCTGAGCCCGTCCTGGAGCTTCGTGGTGAGCGCTTCCTCCGCCTGCACGCCGCTCGCGTCCTGCACACCCGACTTGCGCAGCACGCCTTCGACGAGGCGCTGCCACTGCTCGCGGGTCGCATCCGGGAACTCGGCGGCCAGGGGAAGCCCTTCAGGCTGGACCGTCATGTGTGCAGGTTAGTGCCCGTTAGCAGGTCGGCAGCAGATCAATCCAGTGTGACCTTTCCCTCGCTGCACTCCAGGTGACGGGGAGTGCAGCGGCCCGGACGGCGGCCGCGGCGGACGCCGGACGCCCCAGGTGCCGGTCCGTCAGTTCGGCCGGGCACGGCGTCGATGCCGGTTTCGACCATGCGTGCCGCGACCCTTGTCGGCCTTGCGGCGCCGGTTGTATAACGTTGTAAACGCCCGCTGGAGAGCGCGATCTCCACCGCGGGCCGCTCTTCCCGCACGTCAGCGAAGCTTCCCTCCGCCTCCCCGATCCGGCCGCCACCGGTGCGTCCCGGCGTGCCCGGGTGCGCCCCGGACCGCCACGGCGCGTCCGGAACCGCCACGGCCCGGTGCCGCCCCACCCGTCAAGGAGCGTCGTCGCATGGCCAGCATCCGCAGATCCCGCCTGCTCGCCTCCGCCGCGCTGCTCGCCTCCGCCGCCCTCGTCCTCACCGGCTGCGCCAAAGAGGAGGCCCCGTCCGCCGGCTCCGGCGACGGGCAGGCGGCCCAGGCCGCGACCCGCGCGGCCGGCTCCGCCCCGGCCGCCGGCGCCGGCTGCACCCTGCAGGGCACCGGCACCCCCAAGATGGACCTCAAGGACGCCGTGGTCGGCTTCTCCCAGTCGGAGAAGGAGGCCAACCCCTTCCGCATCGCCGAGACCCAGTCCATCAAGGACGAGGCCGCCGAGCTCGGCGTCAAGAAGCTGCTCACCACCAACGCGCAGTCCCAGCTGTCCAAGCAGATCAGCGACATCCAGGACATGCTCAACCAGGGCGCGCAACTGCTCGTCGTCGCCCCGCTGAACTCCGACGGCCTGCAGCCGGCCCTCGACGCCGCGGCCGCCAAGCACGTCCCGGTGATCACTGTCGACCGCAAGGTCAACGCCACCGCCTGCAAGGACTACCTGACCTTCATCGGCTCGAACTTCGTCGAGCAGGGCAAGCGGGCCGCCGACGCGCCGATCCAGGCCACCGGCGGCACCGGCAAGGTCGCGATCCTGCTCGGCTCGTCCGGCAACAACGTCACCACCGACCGCACCAACGGCTTCGTCGACCAGCTGAAGGCCAAGGCCCCGGGCATGGAGATCGTCGCTCAGCAGACCGGCGAGTTCGCCCGGGACAAGGGCCAGCAGGTGATGGAGCAGCTGATCCAGTCCAAGCCGGAGATCACCGCCGTCTACGCGGAGAACGACGAGATGGGCCTGGGCGCCGTCACCGCTCTGAAGAGCGCCGGCCGCAAGCCCGGCAGGGACGTCAAGATCGTCTCCATCGACGGCACCCGCAACGCCGTCCAGGCGCTCGCCGCCGGCGACTACAACGGCGTCATCGAGTCCAACCCGCGGTTCGGCCCGCTGGCCTTCGAGACCCTGCAGAAGTTCCTCTCCGGCGAGCCCGTCGCCGACAGCGTGATCATCACCGACCGCGCCTACGACCCGGGCAACGCCGCCGCCTCGGTCTCCGGCGCGTACTGACCCCGGCGGCGCCCGGCCGATCGTCCCCGGCCGCGCGCGGACCGTCCCCCTCGCCGTCTCCCCCCGCACCGCTGCCCCGGAGGTCCCACCCATGGCCCCACCCGACCCGGTGGCCGTCCCGCCCGCGGACGGCACCGCGCCGCCGCCCGCGCTGGAGGCCGTCGGCGTGGCCAAGCGCTTCTCCGGCGTCGTCGCCCTCGACGACGTCTCGCTCACCCTGCGCCCGGGCGAGATCCACGCCCTGGTGGGGGAGAACGGCGCAGGCAAGTCCACCCTGATCAAGGTCCTCACCGGCGTGCACCGCCCGGACGCCGGCGAGCTGCGGATCGCCGGGCGCCCCGTCACGCTGCACCGGCCGTTCGACGCCCAGCAGGCCGGGGTGTCGACGATCTACCAGGAGGTCAACCTCGTCCCGCTGATAAGCGTGGCCCGCAACGTCTTCCTCGGCCGCGAGCCGCGCACCCGGTTCGGCCTGATCGACTTCGCCCGGATGCACGCCGAGAGCGCCGAGTTGCTGGTCGGACTCGGCGTCCTTGTCGACCCGCGCCGCCCGCTGAACAGCCTCGGCATCGGCGCCCAGCAGATGGTCGCCCTCGCCCGGGCGGTGTCCGTGGACTCCCGCGTGGTGGTGATGGACGAGCCCACCTCCGCCCTGGAGCCGCGCGAGGTGGAGACGCTCTTCCGGGTGGTCGGCGAGCTGCACGCCCAGGGCATCGCCGTCCTCTACGTCAGCCACCGGATGGACGAGCTCTACCGGCTGTGCGACCGGGTCACCGTGCTGCGCGACGGCCGCCTGGTGCACACCGGCGAGCTGGGCGCCCTGGACCGCCTCGACCTGGTCTCGATGATGCTCGGTCGGGACGTCGCCGAGGTCCGCCGGCACGGCGTCACCGGCTTCGGCGAGAGCCACCGCGCCGACCGCGAACCCGTGCTCACCGCCCGCGGGCTGACCAGGCGCCACCAGCTGCACGGCGTCGGCCTGGAGCTGCGCCCCGGCGAGGTGCTCGGCCTCGGCGGCCTGCTGGGATCCGGCCGCAGCGAGACCGCCAAGGCGCTGGCCGGCGCGCTGCCGTTGGACTCCGGCAGCGTCGAGGCGGCTCGGCCGGCGCTCCCCGGCGGCCGCGATCCGGGCGGGCATCAGCCTGCTGCCGGAGGACCGCAAGGCCGAAGGGGTCGTCCCCGAGCTGTCCGTCCGGGAGAACATCGTGCTCGCCGCGATGCCCCGGCTCTCCCGCTTCGGCCTGGTCTCCCGGCGCCGCCAGGACCGGCTGGTCGAGGTCTTCATGAAGCGGCTGCGGATCAAGGCCTCCAGCCCCGAGCAGAAGATCGGCGAACTCTCCGGCGGTAACCAGCAGAAGGTGCTGCTCGCCCGCTGGCTCTGTCTGGAACCCCGGGTGCTGCTGCTCGACGAGCCCACCCGCGGCATCGACGTCGGCGCCAAGGCCGAGGTGCAGGCGCTGATCGACGAACTCGCCCGGGAGGGGCTGGCCGTGCTGCTGATCTCCTCCGACATCGAGGAGCTCGTCGAGGGCGCCGACCGGATCACCGTGCTGCACGCCGGTGCCGTCGCGGGCGAACTCACCGGCGAGCACGTCACCGAGTCCGAGCTGCTCGCCCTGCTCGCCGACCGGGCCGCGCCCGCATCGGCCGCCGCGCCCGCATCCCGCCCGGCCGCCGAGCCAGCCGCCCCGGCACCACCGGCCCACGAGGAGAAGCGATGACCCAGCCCGCCCTCGCCGGGCGCCCCGCCGCGCTGCGGCTGCCGGACGCCGCCCGGCTGCAGAAGTACGGCGTGTACCTCGCGGTCGCCGTCCTGCTGCTGTTCAACGCGCTCTTCACCGAGCACTTCCTGACCGTCGACAACCTGCGCACCCGGCTCGTCCAGGTCGCCCCCGTGGTGATCGTCGCGCTCGGCATGGCCCTGGTCATCGGCACCGAGGGCGTCGACCTGTCGGTCGGCTCCACCATGGCCCTGGCCGGCGCCCTGCTGCCGCTCTACCTCGGCTACGGGCTGCTGCCCGCGCTGCTGATCGCCCTGCTGGCCGGCGTCGCCGTCGGCCTGGTCAACGGCACGTTGGTCTCCGTGGTCGGACTGCAGCCGATCGTCGCCACCCTGGCGCTGTTCGTCGGCGGCCGCGGCCTCGCACTGGTCGTCGCCGACGGGCAGCTCAAGCAGATCGCCAACCCCGACCTGCTCGCCCTCGGCGCCGACAGCCTGCTCGGCGTCCCGTGGACGGTGCTGATCGCCGCGGTGCTCGCCCTGCTCGTCGCCGGCCTCGTGCACCGCACCACTTTCGGCCGCCGGCTGGTCGCGATCGGCGGCAACCGCACCGCCGCCGCCCTGGCCGGCCTGCCCGTGCGTCGGGTGCTGACCGGGGTGTACGTGCTCTGCGGGGTGTTCGCCGCCCTCGCCGGTGTGCTGGCCACCGCCCGGCTCTCCGCCAGCGACCCCTCCGCGCTCGGCACCCTGATGGAGCTCTCCGCCATCACCGCGGTGGTGGTCGGCGGCACCCCGCTGACCGGCGGCTCCGTCCGCGTCCTCGGCACCGTCACCGGCGCCCTGCTGATGCAGCTGCTGCGCGCCACCCTCGTCAAGCACGACCTGCCCGACTCCACCGCCCAGATCGCCCAGGCGGCCATCATCCTGGCCGCCGTGTACGCCGCCCGGGAGCGTCGGTCCCGATGAAGAAGCCCGTTCTGCTGCCGTCCGCGCCGGCCGTCGTGCCCGCCGGCCCCGCCCCCGTCGCCACCACCGGTCCCGCCCCCGGCCCGGGGGCCCTCCCCGGCCGGCTGCTCGGCCGTCTCCAGCGGCAGGCCGTCCCGGCCGTGCTCGCCCTGCTGGTGCTGGTCTCCTCCGTGCTGTTCCCGTCCTTCGGAACGCTGGACAAAGCCCGCAGCATCACCGTGCAGACCTCCTTCCTCGCGATCGTCGCGCTCGGCATGACGCTGGTGATCCTCACCGGCGGGATCGACCTGTCGGTCGGCTCGGTCTTCGCGCTCGGCGGCGTGCTGGCCGCCTGGGCCTCGCAGTGGGGGGTCGTCCCGGCGCTGCTGCTGCCGCTCGCGGTCTGCGGCAGGATCGGCGCGATCAACGGCCTGTTGGTCGCCCGCGCCGGGATGGCGCCGTTCATCGTCACCCTGGCCACCCTGCTCGCCGCCCGCGGCCTTTTGCTCGCCGTCACCCACGAGGGCGCCACCACCTACCTGGTGCCCCGGGGATCCGCGTTCGCCGAACTCGGCCAGGGCACCGTGTGGGGCTTCGGCCACCCGGTGCTGATTGCACTGGCCCTGTTCGGCCTCGGCGGGGTGCTGCTCCAGCGCACGCCGTTCGGCCAGAGCGTGTTCGCGATCGGCGGCAGCGGCGACGCCGCCACCCTGATGGGGCTGCCGGTGGCCCGCACCCGGGTGCTGGTCTACCTGCTGAGCGGCCTGCTCGCCGGGCTCGCCGGGGCGCTGAACGCCGCCCGGCTGTCCTCCGGGGTCACCATCGTCGGCGTCGGCATGGAGCTCGACGCGATCGCCGCGGTGGTGATCGGCGGCACCCTGCTGACCCCGGCGGCGCCGGCACGGTCGGCGGCACGCTGTGGGGTGTCCTGCTCCTCGCCGTCATCCAGAATCTGATCAACCAGATCGGCTCGCTGAACTCCTCCTACCAGTCCGTGGTCAGCGGCGGTTTCCTGATCGTGGTCGTCCTCGCGCAGCGGTACCTCTTCCGCTCGCGTCCCACCCCGTAGAAATGACCCGACAAACAGTCGGCCGAGAGGGAACACCGTGGTCAGTCTGAAGGACGTCGCGCAGCGCGCCGGAGTGTCGATCAAGACCGTCTCCAATGTGGTGAACGGCTACCAGCACGTCACCCCGGCGATGCGCGAACGCGTGCAGCGCGCGATCGACGAGCTCGGCTACCGGCCCAACCTGACCGCGCGCCACCTGCGCAAGGGCCGCACCGGGATCATCGCGCTGGCCGTGCCCGAGCTCGGCAACCCGTACTTCGCCGAGCTCGCCGGCGCGGTCATCGACGCCGCCGCCCGGCACGACTACACCGTCCTGCTCGACCACACCGGCGGCCGCCGCGACCAGGAACTGCTGGTCTGCCAGGGCTTCCGGGCGCACGTCATGGACGGGCTGATCCTCAGCCCGATCGAGCTCGAGTCGGAGGACCTGCTCGCCCGCACCGACACCTCCCCGCTGGTGCTGCTCGGCGAGCGCGAGTACGACGCGCCGTACGACCACATCGCGATCGACAACATCGCCGCCGCGAGACTCGCCGTCCGGCACCTGATCGACACCGGCCGGCGCCGGATCGCCTTCCTCGGCGCCCGCCAGGAGAGCGCCCGGCCCCCCGCCCACCTGCGGCTGCGCGGCTGGCGGGAGGAGCTGGCCGAGGCCGGCCTGCCCGCCGACGACGCCCTGGTCGTCGCCACCGAGGCCTACGGCCGGGAGGACGGCGCCCGCGCCATGGCCGCCCTGCTGGACCGCGGCCCGCAGCCGGACGCCGTGTTCGCCTACAACGACACCGTCGCCGTCGGCGCGCTGCGCACCCTCGCCGACCGCGGGCTGCGGGTGCCGGAGGACGTCGCCGTGGTCGGCTTCGACGACATCGACGAGAGCCGCTTCGCCCACACCCCGCTCACCACCATCGCCCCCGACAAGGAGGCGATCGCCCGGCTCGCCGTCGACTGCCTGGTCGACCGGCTGGCCGGCGCCGCCGCGACCGAACCGCGCCGGGCCCGCCCCGGCCACCGCCTGGTCGTGCGCGAATCCACCGCAGGGCGGCCCCGGTGAGCACACCGGCCCGCCGCCCGCCCGCCGCAGGAGCGAGGCATGCCCCCCACCGTCCGGCCCCCCACCGTCCGGCCCCCCACCGTCCGGCCCCCCACCGTCCGGCGCAGCGCGTACGGCACGACCCCCGACGGCCGGGCGGTGCACGCCTGGACCCTGACGGCCCCCGGCGGGGTGCACGCCACCGTGCTCACCCTCGGTGCCGCACTGGCCGCGCTGACCGCCCCCGCCCCGCGCGCGGCGCCGGGGCCGGTGGTGCTCGGCCTGCCCTCGCTGCACGCCAGGGCCGGCGACCACCCCTACCTCGGGCCGGTCGTCGGCCGGTACGCCAACCGCATCGCGCACGGCCGCTTCACCCTGGACGGGACGGACCACCGCGTCCCGGTGAACGACCGCGGCCACGCGCTGCACGGCGGGCCGGACGGCTTCCACCGGCGGGTCTGGCAGGCCGCGCCGACCGAGGACGGCACCGGGGTCGAGCTGCGTCTGCACAGCCCGCACGGCGACATGGGCTTCCCCGGCGCGCTCGACCTCACCGCCACCTACCGGCTGGCGGAGCCGGGCACGCTGGCGATCGACTACCGGGCCGTCACCGACCGGCCCACCGTGGTCAACCCGACCAACCACGCCTACTTCAACCTGGCCGGCCACGGCACCGTCCACGACCACGTGCTGGAGCTGTCCGCCGACCACTACCTGCCGGTCACCGACCGGGGCATCCCGCACGGGCCCGCCGAGCCGGTCGCCGGGACCCCCTTCGACTTCGGACGGCCCGCACGGCTCGGCGAGCGGATCGCCGCCGACCACCCGCAGGTCCGCGCCGCGGGCGGGCTCGACCACTGCTGGCTGCTGCGCCCTGCCGGGCCAGGAGAGCTGCGGCACGCGGCGACCCTCGCCGGGCCCGCCGCCGGCCGCCGGATGGAGGTGTGGACGACCGAGCCCGGCGTGCAGGTGTACACCGGCAACAACCTGGACGGCACCCTGCCCGGCGCCGACGGGAGGCCGCTGCCACGGCACGCCGGAATCTGCCTGGAGACCCAGCACCTGCCGGACTCGCCCAACCGCCCGGAGTACCCGAGCACCGTGCTTCGACCCGGCGAGATCTTCCGCAGCAGCACCGAGTTCCGCTTCACGTCATGGAATTGACTGATCGTCTGGAGCGCTCCCGGCGGTCGTCCGCGGCCGCCGTCCAGAACGGCCGCCGCCCGGCTGCGGATCTCTGCCGTCCCGACCGCCGGCCCGGACGGCACGCCCTGGGCGGCCTCCGGCGCCGCCTTCCGGATCCGCAACCTGCACTCCGGCGAGGTTTCCGTGGCGTGCGAGCGCCGGCCGGCGGGCCCCACCCACCCGCGGGGTTCCGCCGGCCGGCGGTCCTCGGGCGCACGGCGTCACGCGGGGTCGGCCGCGTCCCGGCGGGCGCCGGTTGGGAAGACGATCGTCGGTCAGGAAGGACGCAGGGCGCCCCGGACGGCCGACCGGCCGACCTCGCGCTCATCATCCTGATGCACAGCCTTCTTTCTTGCAAGTTATGTGCAATTGCTCGCCCCGGTGCGCCCTCTGCGTCAAGAAAGCGCCAGGATCCTCCCCGCGAAGCGGACAAACGGGGCACCTCGCCCGAGCGTGGATCTAGGCTCGGAGGCGCGAACAGGCGTCCGAAGCAGGGTCGGGCGCGACGGCGGAACGAGAATGGTGCACATGGCACGCGGCAGGCTTCGGATCTACCTCGGGGCGGCCCCCGGGGTCGGGAAGACGTACGCCATGCTCGGTGAGGCCCACCGCAGGGCCGCCCGCGGCACCGACGTGGTGATCGCGCTCGTGGAGGACCACGGCCGCGCCCGCACCGCCGAACTCGTGGCCGGCCTGGAGACCGTCCCGCGCCGCCCCGTCGAGTACCGCGGCGCCCGCTTCACCGAGATGGACCTCGACGCGGTGCTCGCCCGCCGCCCCGAGGTCGCACTGGTCGACGAGCTCGCCCACACCAACGTCCCCGGCGGCCGGCACGCCAAGCGCTGGGAGGACGTCGAGGTGCTGCTCGCCGCCGGCATCGACGTCGTCTCCACCGTCAACATCCAGCACCTGGAGTCGCTCGGCGACGTCGTCGAGGGCATCACCGGCGTCCGCCAGCGCGAGACCGTGCCCGACGAGGTCGTCCGCCGCGCCGACCAGATCGAACTGGTCGACATGTCGCCGCAGGCGCTGCGCCGCCGCCTCGCCCACGGCAACGTCTACCCGCCCGACCGGGCCGACGCCGCCCTCTCCCACTACTTCCGCCCCGGCAACCTCACCGCCCTGCGCGAACTCGCCCTGCTCTGGACGGCCGACCGGGTCGACGAGTACCTCCAGCGCTACCGCACCGAACAGGGCATCGCCGCCACCTGGCAGGCCCGCGAGCGGATCGTCGTCGGCCTCACCGGCGGCCCCGAGGGCGGCACGCTGATCCGCCGCGCCGCCCGGATCGCCGCCAGGGGCTCCGGCAGCGAACTGCTCGCCGTCCACATCGTCCGCCCCGAAGGCCCGGGCGTGCTCGCCGCGCCCGGCGAACTCGCCGCCCAGCGCCGCCTGGTCGAGGAGCTCGGCGGCACCTACCACGCGGTGCTCGCCGAGGACGTCCCCGCCGGCCTGCTCGACTTCGCCCGCGGCGTCAACGCCACCCAGCTCGTCGTCGGCATCAGCCGCCGCCGTGCCTGGCGCTCGCTGCTCGACCCCGGCGTCGGCGCCACCGTCATCCGCGAGTCCGGCGACGTCGACGTGCACGTCGTCACCCACGAGCACGCCGCCCGCGGCCGCCCCGGCCTGCCCGGCCGACTGCCCGTCAAACTCGGTCGGCTGCGCACCGTCGCGGGCTGGCTGCTCGGCTGCATCGGCCCGGTGCTGCTCACCCTGCTGCTGCTCGCCCTCGGCCCGGGCGTCGGCCTGCCCACCGCCGTCCTGCTCTTCCTCACCCTCACCGTGGGCGCGGCGCTGGTCGGCGGCGTCTTCCCGGCGATCGCCTCCGCCCTGGTCGGCAGCCTGCTGCTGAACTACTACTTCGCCCCGCCGACCCACACCTTCACCATCACCGACCGGGCCAACATCCTCGCCCTCGGCGTCTTCGTCGGCGTCGGCATCGCCGTCGCCTCGGTCGTCGACCTCGCCGCCCGCCGATCCCAGCAGGCCGCCCGCAGCCGGGCCGAGGCCGAGACCCTGGCCTTCCTCGCGGGCAGCGCGCTGCGCGGCCAGGACGGGCCGGAGGACCTCCTGGAACGCGTCCGGGAGACCTTCCAGATGGAGTCCGTCGCGCTGCTGGAGCGCCCGGGCGACCGCGGCCCCTGGCAGACCCGCGCCGCGGTCGGCCACCGCCCGGCCGGCCGCCCCGAGGACGCCACCGTCGACGTGCCCGTCGGCGACCGGCTCGCCCTCGTCCTCACCGGCCGGGTGCTGCCCGCCGGCGACCGCCGGGTGCTCGGCGCCTTCGCCGCCCAGGCCGTCGCCGTCCTGGAGCGGAAGCGGCTCGCCGAGGAGGCCGCCGAGGCCCGCCGGCTCGCCGACTCCAACCGCATCCGCACCGCCCTGCTCGCCGCCGTCTCGCACGACCTGCGCACCCCGCTCGCCGGCATCAAGGCAGCCGTCACCTCGCTGCGCTCCGAGGACGTCGCCTGGAGCCCCGAGGACGAGGCCGAACTCCTCGAAGGCATCGAGGAGGGCGCCGACCGGCTGAACCAGCTGATCAACAACCTGCTCGACATGAGCCGGCTGCAGACCGGCAGCGTCAACCCGCTGCAGCGGGACGTCGACCTGGACGAGGTCGTCCCGCTCGCCCTCGCCGGCGTGCCGGCCGGGACGGTCCGGCTCGACGTCCCCGAGGACCTGCCGCTGGTCCGCGCCGACGCCGGACTGCTCGAACGGGTCGTCGCAAACCTGGTGGAGAACGCCGTCAAGTACAGCCCGCCCGACCTCCAGGTCACCGTCCGCGCCGACGCCCTCCGGCTGCCCGGCGGCGACCGCGTCGAACTGCGCGTCGTCGACCGCGGCCCGGGCGTCCCCGAGGAGGCCCGGGAACGGATCTTCGCGCCGTTCCAGCGCCACGGCGACGCCCCGCGCGGCAACGGCGTCGGCCTCGGCCTCGCCGTCGCCCGCGGCTTCGCCGAGGCCATGGGCGGCCGGCTCACCGCGGAGGACACCCCCGGCGGCGGCCTCACCATGGTGGTCGCCCTGCCCGCCGCCGCCCGCACCGCCCACGAGGCCCCCGCGCCCTCGGCGAGCACCCCGTGACCACGACCACCCCGGCAACGGCCGGGGCCACCGCAGAGGCAGCCGCAGAGGCGATCGCCGAGGCAACCGCAGAAAGGCGGCGCACATCCATGACCCGGGTCCTCGTGGTCGACGACGAACCCCAGCTCGTCCGCGCCCTGGTGATCAACCTCAAGGCACGGAAGTACGAGGTGGACGCCGCCCACGACGGTGCCTCCGCCCTCGCCGCGGCCGCCGCCAGGCCCCCGGACGTCGTCGTCCTCGACCTCGGCCTGCCCGACATGGACGGCACCGAGGTGATCCGCGGCCTGCGCGGCTGGACCAGGGTGCCGATCATCGTGCTCTCCGCCCGCCAGGCCTCCGACGAGAAGGTCGAGGCGCTGGACGCCGGCGCCGACGACTACGTCACCAAGCCCTTCGGCATGGACGAGTTCCTCGCCCGGCTGCGCGCCGCCGTCCGCCGCGCCGAACCGATGGCCGCCGGCGGCACCGAGGCCGTGCTCAGCACCGGCTCGTTCACCGTCGACCTCGCCGCCAAGAAGGTCAACCGCGGCGGCGCCGACGTCCGACTCACCCCCACCGAGTGGCACCTGCTGGAGGTCCTCGTCCGCAACGCCGGCCGACTGGTCAGCCAGAAGCAGCTGCTGCAGGAGGTCTGGGGTCCGGCCTACCGCACCGAGACCAACTACCTGCGGGTCTACATGGCGCAGCTGCGCCGGAAGCTGGAGGACGACCCGTCCGACCCGCGGCACTTCGTCACCGAGCCGGGTATGGGCTACCGCTTCGAGCCGTAGCCCCGGCCCGCCAGCCTGTCCGATGGGCGCCGGCCGGCCTCGCGTGGCTGAAAACATGCCATCGAAAGGTCCGATCGGCCCCCGGTTTCCCGCCGGGGGCACCCAGATTCCGACGAGCGGGCCGATCGCTCTGGGTACCGTACGTGTAGAAATCCGGTGAAGAGAGTGGCCGAATAGCACTCTTGTCTGGCGGACTCGTGAAATGACAGGCTCACGTCGTGAGCGGTGGTCGGACCACGGCGGCCGGTAAGGCCGCCGCCGGTGAGGGCGGTTGGTGGCGGCGAGCGGTCTCGGCCGCCGAGCCGTCCGGCGGCCCCGCCCCGGACTGGGCGGTCTTCGTCGACGCGGCGCTCACCGCCGCGCCCCGGTACCACCGGCCGCACGGAGCGGGAGGGCCGACCGTCGCCGCACCGCCCGGCGCGGGAGCGCTGGCCCCCGTCCTCGCCCCGTTCGCCGAGTCGGCCGCCGCCCGACTGCCGGCCCCGCCGCCCGCCGCCCGCGTCGACCTGCCCGCCGTCCGCGCCCGGTTCACCGCCACCCTCACCGACACGCTCACCCGGATCGCCGCCCGCACCCTCGTGCTGGAACTGCACAGCGCCCGGGACGCCGGCCGGCTCGCCGGCGCCACCTCCGCCGAACGCTTCGACGACTTCGTCGCCCTCACCGCCGGCCGCAGCGGCGCCCACGCCCTCGTCACCCGCTACCCCGTGCTCGGCCGCCTGCTCGGCCAGGCCGCGCTGCACGCCCGCGCCGCCCTCACCGAACTGCTCGACCGATTCGCCGCCGACCGGGCGGCGATCACATCCACCCTGCTCGGCGGCACCGACCCCGGCCCGCTGACCCGCATCGACACCGCCGCCGGGGACCGGCACCGGCGCGGCCGCAGTGTCGCCGTCCTCCGCTTCGCCGACGGCGCCCGGGTGGTCTACAAGCCGCGGCCGCTCGCCGTCGACCGGCACTTCGGCGAGCTCGTCCGCTGGTTCGACACCACCCCCGGCTCGCCCGGCCTGCGCGTCCCCGCCGTCCTCGACCGCGGCCGGTACGGCTGGACGGAGCACATCGCACCCGCCGACTGCCGCAGCGAGGACGAGGTCCGCCGCTTCTACCGCCGCCAGGGCGCCCTGCTCGCGCTGCTGCACGCCGTGGACGCCACCGACCTGCACTGCGAGAACCTGATCGCCTGCCGGGACCAACCCGTCCCCGTCGACGTGGAGACGCTCTTCCACCCGCCCGCCCCGGCGGACGCCCGCGACGACCCCGCGCGGGCGGCCCTGGACGCCTCCGTCCACCGCATCGGCCTGCTGCCCGTCCTGATGGTCGGTGAGACCACCGCCGTCGACGCCTCCGGCCTCGGCGGCGACGCCGGCGCCCCCGGCCCCGCCCGGGCCGTCGACTGGGCCGAGCCCGGCACCGACCGGATGCGGCTCGTCCGCCGCACCGCCGTCCTCCCCGGCGCCGCCAACCGGCCCCACCTGCACGGCACCCCCGCCGACCCCGCCCGCCACACCGAGGACCTGGTCGCCGGCTTCCGCGCCGCCCACCACACCCTCGCCCGGCACAGCGAGCACCTCACCGGACCGCACGGACCGCTCCGCCGCTTCGCCGCCGACGAGACCCGGCTGGTGGCCCGCGCCACACGCGTCTACGCGCTGCTGCTCGACGAGTCCACCCACCCCGACCTGCTCCGGCACGCCGCCGACCGCGACCGGGTCCTCGACCTGCTGCGCACCGAGGACCTCGGCGGCCCCGCCCACCCCCTGCTCCTCGCCGACGAACTCGCCGACCTGCGCGCCGGCGACGTCCCCTTCTTCACCACCCGCCCCGGCACCGTCGACGTCTGGAACGCCACCGGCCACCGCATCCCCGCCGCCCTCGACCGGACAGCCCTGGACCGCGTCCTCACCAGGGTCCGCGCCCTCGACACGGCGGACACCGCCCGTCAGGAGTGGACCATCCGCGCCGCCATGGCCGCCCGCTCGACCGCGGACCCGCATCGCCCTGACCCCCATTGCCCCGACCCGCAGCGCCCCGACCCCCACCGCCCGGGAGGTGCCCAGGGTGCGGCGTCAGGCCGTCGGCCGATCGACCCGGGGCGGCTGCTGGACGCGGCGCGGGCCGTGGGGGAGCGGGTGCTCGACCTCGGCCTGACCGGCGGCGGGCGCACCAACTGGCTGGGGCTCGGGGTACTCGGCGAGCGGTACTGGCGGCTGCAGCCGCTCGGCGCCGACCTGGGCACGGGCTACACCGGGGTCGCGCTCTTCCTCGCACAGCTGGCCCGGATCACCGGTGACACCCGCTACGCCGAGGCCGCCCACCGCGCGCTGCGGCCGCTGCCCACGCTGCTCGACCGCCTCGCGGGCGCCCCCGAGGACCTCGGCGCCGTCGGCTCCGGCGCCTTCGCCGGCCTCGGGGGCATCAGCTACGCCCTCGCCCACCTCGCCGCCGAGCTCGACGACGCCGACCTGCGCGCCCTCCTTCCCACCGCCGTCGAGCTGACCGCCGCCGCGGCCGCCGCCGAGAGCGGTGCCGCGGTCCTCGACGGCACCGCCGGCGGCCTCGCCGCCCTCCTCGCCGTCCACGAGGCCACCGGGGCACCCGCCGCACTCCACGCCGCCGAAGCCTGCGCGGCGCGGCTGGCCGTGGCCACGCCACCGGCCGGGACCGGCCTCGCCCTCGGGCGCGCCGGTGTCACCTGGGCCCTCGACCGCCTGCGCGGCGCGCCGGGACGGTCCGACGCCACGTCAGCTGTCCGGCCGGGTGGGCTGCCGGGCTCCCTCGACGCCTCGGCCGTCCAGGACGGCGACGCCCGCTGGTGCCACGGCCTGGCCGGGCTCGTCGCCGCCGCCCGGGGCCGACCGGGCGATGACGCTGCGGCCGCGGTGCGGGCACTGGCCCGGACACGTTCGTCGGCCGACCACAGCCTCTGCCACGGCGAGCTCGGGGTGCTCGACGTCCTCGCCACCGCGACCGCCGAAGCAGCCGCCGCCACCGAAGCAGCCGCCGTATCGGAGGCCGTCGCCGTCCTGGCCCGGCGCACCGATCTGCTCCTCGGAGACCTCGACCGGGACGGGCCGGTCTGCGGCACACCCGGCGCCGTCCCCTGCCCGAGCCTGCTGAACGGCCTGGCCGGCATCGGCCACGGGCTGCTGCGACTGGGCTGCGCCGACCGCATCCCGTCGGTGCTGCTCCTGGAGCCGCCACGGACGGGCTGACCCACCGAACGCCGGACCGTCCCGCACCCGGGACCCGGCGCACACCTCACGAAGGGAACCGCACAACCATGCACACCACCGACCGCACCCGCCCCCAGCACCGCCCCGCCACCCGCCCGGAACCCGCAGCCGACCACCCGGCCGGCGAGATCCGGCTGACGCTCGGTGCCGGCCTCGGCCGCCGCGCCGAGCTGCTGTCCGGGCAGAGCCTGTCGCTGAACGACACCACCGCGCCGTTCACCACCCAGACCCTCCCGTTCTGACCGCACCGCCCGTACCGAACCGACATCCCATGCGCATCAGCTCTCCGACCACCGTCGGCCGGCACGCCGAACTCGACCTCGCCCGGCAGCTGCTGACGGACGCCCGGAAGGGCGCCGGCCGCGGCCTCGTCCTGCTGGGCGAGGCCGGGATCGGCAAGTCCCGCCTGGTCGCCGAGTGCGCCGCCCTGGCCGGCGCGCTCGGCGTCCCGGTGCTGCGCGGCCGGGCCGGGGCCACGGGCCTCACCGCGCCCTTCCGTCCCCTGATCGAGGCGCTGTCCTCGCTCTCCCGCGGAGCCGGCCTGCCGACCGGCCCGGAACTCGCCCCCTACCGGCCCGCGCTGGCCAGACTCGTCCCCGAGTGGCGCGACCCCGGCGGGCCCGGCTACCCGGAGAGCGTCGTCGAACTCGCCGAGGCCGTCCTGCGGCTGCTCGCCGTCCTCGCCCGCGGCACCGGCTGCGCCGTGCTGCTGGAGGACCTCCACGCCGCCGACTCGGAGACCCTCGCCGTCCTCGACTACCTGGTGGACAACCTGGCCGACCTGCCCGTCCTGCTGGTGGCGACCCTGCGCCCGGAGACCGGCCCGGCACTCGACCTCGCCCGGTCGGCCGCCCGCCGCCGGGTCGCCTCCGTGGTCGCGCTCGGACCGCTGGAGGCCGCCGACGTCCGGGCGATCGCGGCGGGCTGCCTGGAGACCACACCCGAGGGCGTCCCCGACGACCTGGCCGCCCGGCTGTACGGCGGCGGCGAGGGCAACCCGTACCTGGTCGAGGAACTGCTCGCCGACCTGGTCCGCTCCGGCGCCCTGCTGCGCGGCCCGGACGGCTGGCAGCTGGTCGGCGAGCCCGCCGCGAGCGTCCCGGACGCCGTCGTCCAGGCCTACGGCCACCGGCTCGCCGTCCTCGACCCGCCCGTCCGCGGCCTGCTGCAGGCCGCGGCCGCGCTGGGCACCCGGTTCTCCCTCACCACCCTGCGGACGGCCACCGGCAGCGCCGAACCCGAACTCTTCGCCGGGCTGCGCGCCGCCACCGAGGCGGGCTTCGTCCGGCCCGACGGCACCCGGCACGACCAGTACGCCTTCCGCCACGCCCTCACCGGCGAGGCCGTCCTCGCCACCCTCCCGCCCGCCGAACGCGCGGCCCTCGCCCGGTCCGCGGCCGCCGCGCTGGAGGCCGCAGACCCCGCGCTCGGCGACGACGAGCAGTGCCGCCTGGTCGCCCGGCTGCTCGCCGCCGCCGGCGACCCGGCCGCCGCCGCCCTCCGCTACGCCGAGGCCGGCCGGCGGGCCCGCGAGAGCGGCGCCAGCGCCTCCGCCGTCGCCCTGCTGGAGCACGCCCATCGGCTCGCCGCCCCGCCCGACCGCACCGGCGTCGCCGAGTCGCTAGCCCTGGCCCTCGCCGAGGCCGGCCAGCTCGACCGGGCCCTCGCCGTCGCCGACTCCCCGGACCTCGCGGTGCCCTCCGCCCTCGGTACCGACCGCCGGATCGCCCTGCACACCCGGCTCGCCTGGGAGGCCGTCATGGCCGAACGGCGCGCCGACTCGCTCACCCAACTCGCCGCCGCCCGGGCCCTGCTCACCGACCCCGCCCCGGCCGACCCCACCCCCGTCGGTCCCACCCCGGCCGGCCCCGCGGCCGCCGCGACGCCGCCGGCCGACCAGCGCGCCGCCCTCGCCGTCGTCGAGGGCCACCTCACCCTGCTGCCCGGCCCGGACGGCCAGCTGCCGCCCCCCGAACAGGCCGAACGCCTCGCCCGGGAGGCCGCCGAGACCGCCGAGCGGGCACCCCTGCCCGTCGTCGCCTGCCAGGCCTGGCAACTGCTCGCGCTGCTGGGCCGCGAACGCGGCTTCGACCACGCCGACGCCTGCCTGGAGCGGATGCTCGCCGTCGCCGAGCAGCACGCCCTGCCGGTCTGGCGGGTCGAGGCCCTCGTCCGGCTCGGGGTCAACGCCTTCATGCGGACCGGGAGTTCACGCCGCCTCGAACAGGCCCGGGACATCGCCGGCGGCCTCGGCGCCCTGCTGCAGACCCAGACCACCGACGGCCTGCTCGCCATGCAGGCCGTCCTGCGCGGCGACCACGCCGCCGCCACCGCGATCGTCGACCGCAGCCTCGACGCCTCCGCCCGGCTCCGCAACCTCGCCACCCACCGGTACCTGCTGCTCACCGCCGCCACCCTCGCCGCGCACCGCGGCCGCCGCCGCGACATGGAACGCGAACTGCAGCGCTTCGACCGGGCCGGCGGCGAGGAGGCGTCCTTCCTCACCCCCGTCCTGTTCGGCCTCTGCCGGGCGGTCTGCGCCCTGCTGGAGGAGGACCGGGCCGGCGCCGAGGCCGAACTCGCCGCCGCGGCCGCCTGGGAGGACGACCACCCCAGCGTGTTCTACCTCTCCGGCCGCTACGGGCTGCGCCCGCTGCTCGACACCGTCGCCGGCCGCGCCGACCGGGCCCGTCTGGCGGCCTGCGCCGCCGCGCCCGCCGCCGAACTCGCCTGGAACCGGCAGTTCCTGCGGCTCGCCGACGCCGTGCTGCTCGGCCGCGAGGGCCACGCCGACCGGGCCGCCCGCACCGTCGACGAGGTCCGGCGGGACGCCGCCGGCCTCTTCCCGACCGGCTACCACCTCGGCCTGCGGCTGGCCGCCGAGGCCGCGCTCGCCGACGGCTGGGGCGACCCCACCACGTGGCTGCGCACCGCCGAGGAGTACTTCCACGGCCTGGACGTGCCGGCGGTGGCCGGCGCCTGCCGCGGACTGCTCCGGCGGGCCGGCGCCGGGGTCGCGCAGCGCCGCACCGGCCGCGACCAGGTCCCCGCCGACCTGCGGGTGCTCGGGGTGACGCTGCGCGAGTTCGAGGTCCTCGTCCTGCTCGCCGAACGGCCCGGCAACCAGGAGATCGCCCGCCGGCTCTCCATCTCCCCGCGCACCGTGGAGAAGCACGTGGCCGGGCTGATCCGGAAGACCGGCCGGCCCGGCCGCGACGGCCTGCGAGACCTCGCCCTCGCACTCGCCGTCGCCGGCTGAGCGCCGCCGTCCCGCACCGGGGGAGCTGCGCGGGCGCGCCGGGGAAAGGTGTGAGGACCATGGGGGCGGAATATGGGGGCCCGGCACCCATGTGCGGGGTGCGCGGGCCGCTGAATACTGCTCGGCAGAGAGGTGCGCATACGCCCGGTGCATCCGCCCGACCGAGGAGGACCTGGATGGGGGAGCCGCTGCGCGTCAACGTCGTCGCGCTGGACCCACTGCCGGAGGCCGGCGTCAGGAGCGCACTGCACGGCTGCCCGGACGTCTGCGTCGTGCCGGCCGAGGAGGCCGCCCGGGTCACGGTCGTGATCGTCGACGGGGTGACCGAGCAGGTGCTGCACACCGTACGGACGGTCCGGGCCGCCCGGCACCGCCCGGAGGTGGTGCTGGTCGCCGCCGAGCTCGCCCCGGCCGAGGCGATGCACGCCATCGCCGCCGGCGCCCGCGGACTGCTGCGCCGGCACGAGGCCGGAGCCGCCCGGCTGGCCCGTACCGTGCTCGCCGCCGCCGGGGGCGACTGCACCGTGCCCCCCGACCTGCTCGACGGCCTGCTCGAACAGGCCGCCGGCGGCGGCCCGCCCTTCGGCGCCCCCGCCTCCTGGCCCGGCACCGGCCTCAGCAACCGCGAGCGCGACGTCCTGCGGCTGGTCGCCGACGGCCGGGACACCGACGAGATCGCCCGCGAACTCTCCTACTCGGCCCGCACCGTGGCCGGCGTCCTGCACGACATCACGCAGCGCCTCCGGCTGCGCAACCGCGCCCACGCGGTCGCCTACGCGCTCCGGGCGGGCCTGCTGTGAGCGCGGGGACGGCCGTCGCGGAACGGCTGCGGGTGCACCTGAACGCGGCGGACGGCGGCGTGCGGGACAGCGTCGCGGCCGCGCTGCGACGGGCCGGCATCGACCTGGTACCGGAGCCCGACCGGCGGCCCGGAGCCGTCCTGCTGGCCGCCGCCGGCACGGTCGACGAGGCACTCGAAGCCTGTCCGCCGGACTTCTGTGGCGGCGGCTACCGGCTGATGATCGTCGCCGACAGCTTCCCGCCCGAGGGGGTGCGGCGCGCGGTGCGGCTCGGCGCCCGGGTGCTGCTGCCCGCGCCGCAGGCCACCCCGGTCCGGCTGGCGGCCGCCGTCCGTTCGGCCGGGCGCGGCGACGGGCGGATGCCGTACGAGGTGCTGGCCCGCCTGATCGGCGGCCCGCCCGCCGCCCCGCGGCCCGCCGCCGCGCCCTCCCCGCTGACCGCCCGCCAGACCGCGGTCCTCACCCTGATCGCCGAGGGTCACGGCAACGTGGCGATCGCCGCCGCCCTCTCCTGCTCCGAACACACAGTGAAGAACGTCGTCTACGACCTGATGGCCCGTCTCCAGGCCCGCAACCGTGCCCACGCCGTGGCCCGCGCCGTCCGCGCGGGCCTGATCTGAGCGCCGCCGGGTGCGCCGCGGGTGGTCCCGAGCCACGCGGAGCCCGGGGCTTCTTCACAGCATCTGCGCGGGGCCGGCGGGCAATTGCGTTGCCTGCCGCGCCGCCGATGGGCCAGGCTGCCACTCGTGAACGATGATCGCCGCCCGCTGGGCCTGCCCGTGTTCTCCGCGCCGGACACCGACGCGCCGGTCGCGCCGGACCGCCGGCCGCTGCCCGCCGTCGACCGCGCCCTCTTCCTGCCGCCGCCCGGCCAGGAGCCGGAGCCCGCGCCCGAACGCCGTCCGCTGTCCGCCGGGGGTCTCACCTTCTCCGCGGCCGGTCCTGCAGGAGTCTGACGAGGTTCGCGTCCAGGCGTGTGCCTGACCCGGCGTCGGAGTCGGGACACCGAGCGAACGCCGCCCGGTCAGCTGACCGAGAACGAGAAGGCGAAGCTGCTCAAACTGGAGGACGCCCTGCACGACCGCGTGGTCGGCCAGGACGAGGCCGTGGTCGCCACCGCCGAGGCCGTCCGCCGCGGTCGGGCGCGGGCTGCTGGAACGCGGACGGGGTCTGGGGGCACGGCGGGCCGTGGCGGAGGGCCGGGCCGCGGTCGGTGAGCCGGTGTACGACAGCGTCCGGCACGACCGGCGATGGGACCCGCAGGTGAACGACCGCCACCTGTATCCGGCCCGGCTTGTACGGGACCTGGAGCTGTCGACCGCACCGGTGGCGGCACTGCTCGGCGGCGACGAGGACGCTGCGAGCGGGCCACCCGGGTGCTGGAACTGCTCGCCGTCCTCGGGTCGGTCGCGGCCCGGGAGGCCCTGCGGGCCCATATCCGGGACGGTGAGCACTGGGTGGACGTCCTGGAGTCGGTCGCGGACAGCTGGCCGGTCGAGTGGTGGGACGACCCGGCCGGGGTCGCGCGGACCGGGCTCACCGGCGCCGAACCGCTGCTGTGGCGCGCTCAGCCCTGGGTGCACTGGCAGCTGCCGGGCGCAGGCGGACCCCGACCGTCCAGGCAGCAGCAACCCGAGACCGATCGGGCACCCGGCCGGAGCCGGCTGCTGGCGCTACTCGCCGACCCCGGCGTCGGCGGCCCGCGACCGCCTGCGGCAGGGGGTGCGCCGCGCGCCGGAGGGAGAGCGGTCGGCCACCGGGCGCGGCGGGGCCGCTACTGTGAGGGCCCATGAACCCGTGGTCACTGCGGACGGCCCTGCCGCGACTGAACGGAGCGCTGATCGCGGGAGCGGCGGTGGGCATCGTCGTCTGGCTGCTGCGCGACCTGTCGCTGGGCGTCCTCGCGGGTATCACCGCGGCCCAGACCTTCTTCGTCGTGGCCGGCTGGATCGTGCTGTGGCCCATGGACGCCGCAGCCACCCGCCGCAACGCCCGGCGCGAGGACTTCCGGCCCGTCCTGGAGGAGTTCGTCGTCGTCGCGGCGGCCGTCGGCGGACTCACCGGCATCGTGCTGCTGCTCCTGCTCGGCAACTCCGGCGACAGCCACAGCGCCGCGGCGACCGCGCTCGGCGGCGTCTTCATGGGCTGGGCGTCCCTGCACCTGATGTACGCCGCCCGCTACGCGGAGCTGTACCTCTCACCGCCGACGGGAGGGATCGACTTCAACTCCGACGAGCCGCCCTGCTACAAGGACTTCCTCTACTTCAGCTACAACCTCGGCATGACCTACCAGGTGTCCGACACCAGCGTCACCACCTCGGCCGTCCGCGCGGTCGTGCTGCGCCACTGCCTGCTCTCCTACCTGTTCGGGACGAGCATCCTGGCCACCACCATCAACCTCGTCACGGGAATCGTCACCGGCTGACCTCCGGGCCGGCCCCGACGGCCCGTGGCGACCGGTACGCGTGCCGCCACGGGCCGTGACGCTGCGCGGCGCGGCCGCCGCTCGCGGTCTAGGCTTCCTCGTGCAGCCTTTCATCCCGGTTCCTGTGGGCGTACCGCCGCAGCCGTGCAGCCAGGAGGCATGCTCCGTGGTCGAACCGCAGCCAGTGATCGCCCCGCCGGCCAGGGCCGCGATGTTCCTCGTGGTCACCGTCGGACCGGGCGGCGAGCCTGCCGTCCGGGACCTCCTCCAGGACCTCGCGGGCTTACGCCGGTCGGTCGGCTTCCGTGACCCGGGCGCCGGGCTCAGCTGTGTCGCGGGCATCGGGTCCACGGCCTGGGACCGGCTCTTCGACGGCCCGCGCCCGCGCGACCTGCACCCCTTCGTACCTCTGTCGGGACCGCGGCACCGCGCGCCCGCCACCCCCGGCGACCTCCTCTTCCACCTGCGGGCCGCCCGCACCGACCTCTGCTTCGAACTGGCCCGGCTGATCGGCGAGCGCTTGGTCGGCGCGGGCACCGTGGTCGACGAGGTGCACGGGTTCACCTACTTCGACGAGCGCGACCTGCTCGGCTTCGTCGACGGCACCGAGAACCCCGACGGGCGGGCCGCCGTCGACGCCGTCTTCATCGGCGACGAGGACCCGGACTTCGCCGGCGGGAGCTACGTGGTGGTCCAGAAGTACGTCCACGACCTCGCCGCCTGGAACGCGCTGCCCGAGCACGAGCAGGAGCAGGCCATCGGGCGCACCAAGCTGGCCAACGTCGAACTGCCGGACGAGGTCAAGCCCGCGAACTCGCACGTCGCCCTCAACACCGTCACCGATGAGAACGGCGACGAGCGGAAGATCGTGCGCGAGAACATGCCCTTCGGGAACGTCGCGAACGGCGAGTTCGGGACCTACTTCATCGGGTACGCGCGCACTCCGGAGGTGACCGAGCAGATGCTGCGGAACATGTTCCTCGGGAACCCGCCCGGACTGCACGACCGCATCCTCGACTTCTCGACGGCGGTCACCGGCTGTCTCTTCCACGTGCCCAGCGCCGACTTCCTGGACGACCTGCCAGCGCCGCCCTCCGCCACGGCCGCCGCGGCCACCTCCGCGGCCTCCGTGGCCGAAGGGTCCCTCGGCATCGGCAGCCTCAAAGGAGCGTGACCGCCATGACCTCGACCGACGGCATGAACAACCTGCACCGCGAGCTCGCCCCGATCACGCCCGCCGCATGGTCCGAGATCGAGGAGGAGGCCCGCCGCACCTTCGAACGCCACGTCGCCGGCCGGCGCGCCGTGGACGTCACCGGACCGGACGGGCCCGGGCTCGCCGCGGTCGGCACCGGACACCTCACCGCCGTCGAGGCCCCCGCACCCGGGGTCGAGGCCCGGCTGCGCCGGGCTCAGCCGCTGGTCGAACTGCGGGTGCCGTTCAAGGTCGCGCGGGACGCTGTCGACGACGTCGAACGCGGCTCCAAGGACTCCGACTGGCAGCCCGTCAAGGACGCGGCACGGGCGATGGCCTTCGCCGAGGACCGGGCCGTCTTCGACGGCTACGCCGCCGCGGGCATCGACGGCCTGCGCAGCCGCAGCTCCCACCCGGTGCTCACGCTGCCGGCCGAGCCGCACGACTACCCGGACGCCGTCAGCCACGCCCTGTCGACGCTGCGCCTGGCCGGCGTCGGTGGCCCGTACGCGCTGCTGCTGGGCGCCGACGCGTACACCGCGGTCAGCGAGACCTCCGACCACGGCTATCCGGTGGCGGCGCACATCGACCGCATGCTCGACGGCCGCCTGCTCTGGGCGCCGGCGCTGGAGGGCGCCTTCCTGCTGTCCACCCGCGGCGGGGACTACGAACTGCGGCTCGGCGAGGATCTGGCGATCGGGTACACGGCCCACGACGCGGCGCAGATCGAGCTGTACTTCCGTCAGACCCTGACCTTCCTCACGTACACCGACGAGGCCGTCGTGGCGATGACCGCGTGACCCTCGTCCGGGCCGCCACCACCACAGGAGCAGCAATGAACGGTGAACCCGAACCGATCGGTCCCGAGGCACGCCGGGCGCTCGCGCAGGAGCTCGGCGATCTGCAGGCGGAGCGCGAGAGCGTCGCCGAGACCCTCCACGTCACCGACTCGGCGGGGGACCGGGCCGACCAGGCCGACGAACTCCAGCGCGCCAGCGAGGTGGCCCGCCTCGACACCCGGATCGCCGAGATCGCCACCCGCCTCCACCAGGCGGACATCGCCGGCCGGCCCCGCACCGACGCGGTCGGCGTGGGCAGCACCGTCACCGTCCGCTTCGCCGACGGCACCACCGAGACGGTCCGGATCGGCGAGGTGGCCAGGGAGCTGGCACGGACCTCGGTCACCGCCGACAGCCCCCTGGGCCGCGCGATCCTCGGCCGCCGCCCCGGCGAGACCGTCCACTACGAAACCCCCGGGGGCTCCGCGAGCGCAACGGTGGAGTCCATCAGCTGACGGCGCAGGCCCCTGCGCGGGGGCGCGAATCGGAGCACCGGGCGAGGAGGGTGCCATGCCGACGGCGCAGCAGTGGATCGAGTGGCTCGGCCTGGAACCGCACGTCGAGGGAGGGTACTTGCTGCGGACGTTCCAGGCCGACCACCGCGCACCGGTCCCCACGCCGGGCGGCGATCGCTACACCGTCACCTCCATCCACTACCTGCTGACCCGCTGGTCGCCGGTCGGGCACTGGCACCTCAACCAGTCCGACATCCTGCACTTCCACCACCACGGCGACCCGATCACCCACCACCTGCTCCACCCGGACGGCCGCTCGGAGAGCGCCGTGCTCGGCCAGGAGCCGGCCCGGGGCCAGCTCCTCGCCCTGGCCGTCCCCGGCGGTGTCTGGAAGGCCTCCCACCTGATCTCCGGCGACGACGGGCTGATCAGCGAGGCGGTGGTGCCGGGGTTCGACCACGCCGACATGACCCTCGGCCGGGTGGACGACCTGCTGCAGCGCTTCCCGGTGATCTCCGCGGACACGTCGGCCGCGGAGATCACCGCCAGTGCACCACGCCACGCAGCTGATCAATTACCCAACACTTCTCAGGGCCGGGGCGGGGTCTCGCCGAGCAGCACGGCGATGCCGTCGAGCAGGCGTTCCAGGCCGAACTCGAAGAGGCGGTCCAGGTCGAAGTCGTACCCGTCGACGGTGTACCGCGCCAGCAGCGGGAACCGGCCGCCGGCCAGCACCGCGCGCAGCGCCGGTTCCTGGGTTTCCATCCACTCCTCGGCGTCGAGGCCGCTGTCCGCCTCCGCCGCGCTCTCGCTCTCGACGTTCATCGCGATGCCGCGTACGTAGGTGAGCAGTGTCAGATGGGTGGTGAAGACCGTCCACGGGTCGAGGCCGCGGTCGTCCAGTGCGGTGAGCACCCATTCGGTGAACGGCAGGGCGTTGACGGCGAGCTGGGGCCGGGTCATGGAGAGTGCCGGTGCCAGCCAGGGGTGCGCGCGGAAGGCCGCCCAGAGCATCCGGGCGGCCAGCGCGAGAGGTTCGCGCCAGCCCTCCGGCTGTTCCTCGGGGAAGGAGCAGCCGGCGAAGACGGCATCCATCATCCGCAGCAGCAGGTCGTCCTTGTCCGCGACGTGCCGGTACAGCGACATCGGGGCGACCCCGAGGTCGGCCGCGACCCGCCGCATGGAGAGCGCGGCGAGGCCCTCGGCGTCGGCGACCGCCACCGCGGCGGCCACGATCCGGTCCGCCGCGAGGGCGGACTCCTGGCCGGCCCGGCGGGGAGGGGCCGCTGCCCCGCCCTCGCGCGCGGCGGCCGGACGGCTTGCGGGGGTGTGGCCTGCGGGTGGACGGCCGGCGGGTGGCCGTTCGCGGCCCGCGACCACCGTGCCGACGCCCGGGACGGCGCGGACCAGCCCGGCGTGGCGGAGCTCGGTGAGCACCTTGGTCGCGGTCGCCATCGCCACCCCCCACTGCCGGGTGATCTCCCGGGTGGACGGCACCCGGTCGCCCGGGGCCAGCTCGCCCCGCTCGATCCGGCCGCGCAGTTCCTCGACGATCCGGCGGTAGCGCGCTCCGTCGGTCCGGTCCACGGCATCCCCTCCGCACTAGTGCACCTTGCTCTGTCCGTCAGCCTAGCCACACCGGCCCCGGAGGGCCCCGGCGGTGGTGCACCAGCGCCAGGAGCACTAGTGCACTACCGTCAATCTCCCTTGTGTGCAGGGGATTTGCGGCTTGCGCTGGCTGCTGCGTACAGCGTACATTCGGAGCCATGGGGAACACCGACATCCTGATCTCCGGCGGCGGCATCGCCGGCCCGGCCCTCGCACACTGGCTGCACGCGGCCGGCTTCACCGCGACCGTCGTCGAACGCGCCCCGGCCCCACGGCCGGGCGGCCAGACCGTCGACCTGCGCGGCGCCGGACGCACCGTCATCACCCGCATGGGCCTGATGGCCCGGGCCCGCGAGCTGAGCCTCGACCAGAAGGGCATCGCGACCGTCGACGCCGCCGGCCGGATCACCTCCCGGCTGCCCGCCGACGCCTTCGGCGGCGAGGGCATCGTCTCCGAGATCGAGATCCTCCGCGGCGACCTCGCCGGCCTGCTCCACGAGTCCACCGCGCCGTACACCGAGTACCTCTTCGACGACACCGTCACCGCCCTGGCGCAGGACGGCGACGGCGTCACCGTCGACTTCGAACGGGCCGGCACCCGGCGGTTCGCCGCGGTGATCGGCGCCGACGGACTGCACTCCGTGGTCCGCGGCCTCGCCTTCGGCCCCGAGTCGTCGTGCGTCCGGCCGCTGGACGTCCAGCTCGCCTGGTTCACCGCCGAGACCGACCTGGACCTCGACGGCTGGTACCTGATGCACAACGCCCCCGGCGGGCTGGTCGCCTCCGCCCGCCCGGGCCGACTGCCGGGCGAGGTCAAGGCCGGACTCGCCTTCCGCTCGCCACCGCTCACCTTCGACCGCAGGGACATCGCCGCCCAGAAGGAGGCCGTCGCCCGCCGCTTCGCCGGCGTCGGCTGGGAGACGCCCCGGCTGGTCGACGCCATGCACCGATCCACCGACTTCCACCTCGACTCCCTCGGCCAGGTCCACCTGGACGACTGGTCCCGCGGCCGGGTCGCCCTGCTCGGCGACGCGGGCTACAGCCCGTCACCCCTCACCGGCCTCGGCACCAGCCTCGCCCTGGTCGGCGCCTACGTCCTGGCCGGCGAGCTCGCCGCCGCGCACGGCGACCCCACCGCCGCCTTCCGCGCCTACGACCGAGTCATGCGCCCGTACGTCGCCAAGGCACAGGAACTCCCGCCCGGCGGCGCCGGCGGATTCGCCCCGAACAGCGCACTGGCGATCCGCCTGCGGGCGATGTCGATGCGGTCGATGAACCGCTGGCCGATGCGGCAGCTCCTCGCCGCCCAGTTCGCGAAGGCGGGCGACATCGAACTGCCCGAGTACAGCCTGCCGGTGGCCCGGTAGGGCGTGTCCTCAGGGCGCGGCGCAAGTCCTGACTCCCGGCCCTGTAGGCGTCGAGCGGCCGGTGGCGGCGTGCCGGGCCGGCCGCGGCAGCGCCTACGATCGCCGCATGGTCGCCTATCTGCTCGCCGCCGTTCTGCTGGCCCTGTTCGGGATCGGTGCCGCGCGCGACCTGCGGCGGCTCAGCAACGCGGTGCTGCTGGGCCTCGCGGCGGCGGCCGCCGCGGCCGGGCTGCTCGGGGACCTGGACCGGCTGCCGTCGGGCACCGCCCGGGGCGTCGCCGACGCCCTGCCGGTGGCCGCCGTGCTCGCCGCGCTGGCCGTCGCCGTGCTGCTGGTCGGCAACGGGGTGCTGATGGTGCGCCGGGAGGGCCGACGTCCGGTGTTCCTGCTGCCGCTGCTCGCCGGGCTCGCCGGCATCTGCCTGATCGGCCTGCTGTGGACGGCGGCCCGGGTCGACTCCCGGCCGCTGCACGCGGCCGCCGCGAGCGCCCTGCTGGTGGCCGGCTACCTCGCCTTCCTGCTGCTCTGCTTCCTCGGGTACTCCGCCCTGTACGGCCGGATCCCACCGCCCCGCGAGGTCGACTTCGTGGTGGCGCTCGGCGCCGGGCTGGACGACGACGACCGGGTGTCCCCGCTGCTCGCCGCCCGGCTCGACCGCGCGCTCGGACTCCGCGCCGAGCAGGCCGACGGCAGACCTGCGCCCGTGCTCGTGGTCTCCGGCGGCAAGGGCGGCGACGAGCAGCTCAGCGAGGCGGAGGCGATGGCCCGGTACGCCGCCGAACGCGGCGTCCCCGCCGCCGCGGTGTTGCGGGAGGACCGCTCCCGCAACACCGCGGAGAACCTGCGGTTCAGCGGCCGGCTGATGCGCGCCCGCCGCCCGGACTACCGCTGCACCGTCGTCACCAGCAACTTCCATGTGCTGCGCACCGCCGTCGAGGCCCGCCGGGCCGGCGTGCCCGGGCAGGTCGTGGGTGCGCCGACCGCCGGGGCCTACTGGCCCGGCGCCGTGCTGCGGGAGTTCGGCGCCCTGCTGCTCTGCTACCCGCGGACCAACGCGGGGGCGGTGCTGCTGCTGGTCGTCCTGGGCGCCACGGCCGGCTGGCGGCCGTGAACCCGGATCAGCGGGCGCCCACCGGCTCCAGCACGAAGACCGGGATCTCCCGGTCCGTCCGCTGCTGGTACGCCGCGTAGTCCGGGAAGGCCGCCACCGCGCGGTCCCACCACTCGGCCTTCTCCGTGCCGCTGAGCTCCCGGGCGGCCATGTCCTGCCGGACCGGCCCGTCCTGCAGCTCGACCAGCGGGTTCGCCACCACGTTGTGGTACCAGACCGGGTGCCGCGGCGCACCGCCCATCGAGGCCACCACCGCGTACCGGCCGTCGTGCTCCACCCGCATCAGCGGGATCTTCCGGACCTTGCCGCTGCGCGCGCCGAGCGTGGAGAGGAGGACCACCGGCATGCCCCGCAGCGTCGTGCCCTCCTTGCCGCCCGAGCTCTCGTACAGCTCCACCTGGTCCCGCACCCACTGCTCCGGACTCGGCTCGTACTCGCCCTGGAGAGGCATGGCCGCCATCCCGTCTGCCGTCGGACCCGGGCGGCGGCCGCCGCCCGGTCGGGGAAGCCGCTCGGCTCCCCGCGCCCTCCGGCCTACCATCCGCCGCGCGTCGAGTCACGCCCCGCCCGGGGCGGCGGCCACCGCGTGTCGTACCCGCCGGCGGAGCTCCGCACGGTGCCGGTGTGTCGTCCCGGGGCCGGCACGGGGCCGACCGGATACTGCGCTGATGACACTCCATCAGCGACGCCTCGGGCGGCGGTCCTTCCTCGCGGCCGGCGCCGCCCTCGCCCTCCCGCTCGGCGGCGCGGCGGACCTCCGGCGGTTCCGCGCACCCGACCCCGCCGGGCCGACAGGCCTTCCGCCGCGCCGCCGCGGGCTGTCCGACCTGTTCGGCGAGGAGATCCGGCGGATCCCCACCGACGACCCGGTCGTCGCCCTCACCTTCAACGCCGCCTGGAACGACGACGGCATCGACGCCGTCCTCGACGTACTGCGCAGCCGCGACACACCCGCCACCTTCTTCCTGACCGGGCAGTTCGCCGAGGCGAACCCGGAGGCGGCCGAGGCGCTCGCCGCCGAGCACGGCGTCGCCAGCCACTCGTACGACCACCCGGCACTCGCCGACCTCGACGCGGCCGGACTGCGCGAGCAGGTGGAGCGCGCCGACCGGGCGATCCGCGAGGCCACCGGCACCGACCCGCTGCCCTTCTACCGCTTCCCCTACAGCGAGACCAGCGCGGACGCCGTCGCCCAGGTCAACGCGCTCGGCTTCGCCGACATCGAGTTCACCGACGACACCCTCGGCTACCTCGGCGAGGGCGGCGGCATCACCGTCGAGGACGCCGTCGACCGGGCCGTCCGGGCGATCGGGCCCGGCACGATCCTCCAGATGCACCTCGGCGCCACCGACACCTCCGGCCCCAACGTGGACTCCCGCGCCCTGCCCGCCGTGATCGACGCCGTCGAGGACCGCGGCTACACCGTCATCGACCTGGCCTCCCTCGTCTGACGGGCCGCCGGCAGAGGGGCGACCACATGCGGGCTCCGCGGCCGACTTCGGCCGGGCTGCCCACCTCGGCGGCAGCGGCGTGGCAGGGTGGACGCATGTGCGGCCGTTTCGTCTCCACCACCACACCCACCGACCTGGTCGGGCTGCTCGGCGAGATGCGCTGGGACCCGGCCGAGGCGCTCGCCCCGAGCTGGAACGTGGCACCCACCGACCCGGTGCCCGCGGTGCTGGAGCGGGTCGACCGGGAGACCGGCGAGGTGGTGCGGCAGCTGCGGCCGCTGCGCTGGGGCCTCGTCCCGTCCTGGTCGAAGGACCCGGCCGGCGGCGCCCGGATGATCAACGCCAGGTCGGAGACCGTCCACGAGAAGCCGGCCTTCCGCAAGGCGTTCGCCGCCCGCCGCTGCGTCATCCCGGCGGACGGCTACTTCGAGTGGCGGCCGGTCGTGGCCACCGCCGGACGGAAGGCCTTCAAGCAGCCGTACTACCTCAGCACCGGCTCGGTGATGCTGATGGCCGGCCTGTACGAGTTCTGGCGTGACCGCTCCGTCCCGGACGACGACCCGGCGGCATGGCTGACCACGACCACCGTCATCACCACGGACGCCACCGACAGCGCGGGCCGCGTCCACGACCGGATGCCGCTGACCATCGGCCCGGCCGATCTGGACGCCTGGCTCGACCCCGACCGTTCCGACGCCGCCGACCTGCACCACCTGCTGCACACCCCGGCGGGCGGCGACCTGACGGTGCGGGCGGTGTCCACCGCGGTGAACAGCGTCCGGTCGAACGGCCCCGAACTCCTCGACCGGGTGGACGACCCGCTCGGCCTCGCCGACTGACCCGGCGCGGCCCGCCGGGCCGTCCACCCCAACCGTCCTCCACCCGTACCGGCCGCTGCCGTCCGGCCGTGCCGGCCGCCGCCCGGTCAGGTGCCGACGTACGCCGCGAGGTGCTCGCCCGTCAGGGTGGAGCGGTCGGCGACCAGGTCGGCGGGCGTCCCCTCGAAGACGATCCGGCCGCCGTCGTGGCCGGCCCCCGGACCCAGATCGACGATCCAGTCGGCGTGCGCCATGACCGCCTGGTGGTGCTCGATGACGACGACCGACTTGCCGGAGTCGACCAGCCGGTCGAGCAGGCCGAGCAACTGCTCGACATCGGCGAGGTGGAGGCCGTTGGTCGGCTCGTCGAGCACGTAGACGCCGCCCTTCTCGGCCATGCGGGCGGCCAGCTTGAGCCGCTGCCGCTCGCCGCCGGAGAGCGTGGTGAGCGGCTGCCCGATGGTGAGGTAGCCCAGCCCGACGTCGGAGAGCCGGCTCAGGATGCGGTGCGCGGCCGGGGTGTGCGCCTCACCGGCACCGAAGAACTCCTCGGCCTCGGCCACCGACATCGCCAGCACCTCGCTGATGTCGCGGCCGCCGAGGCGGTACTCCAGCACCGACGCGTCGAACCGCTTCCCTGCGCACTCCTCGCAGGTGCTGGCGACACCGGCCATCATCGCCAGGTCGGTGTAGACGACGCCGGCGCCGTTGCAGGTCGGGCAGGCGCCCTCGGAGTTGGCGCTGAACAGTGCCGGCTTCACCCCGTTCGCCTTCGCGAACGCCTTGCGGATCGGCTCCAGCAGCCCGCTGTACGTTGCCGGGTTGCTCCGCCGCGACCCGCGGATCGGGGCCTGGTCGACCGACACCACACCCGCGCCGGCGGCACCCGCCTGCTTCGGCAGCGAGCCGTGCAGCAGCGAGCTCTTGCCGGAGCCGGCCACGCCCGTGACGACCGTCAGCACCCCGAGCGGGATGTCGACGTCGACATCGCGCAGGTTGTTCGCCGTGGCGCCGCGGATCTCCAGGGCGCCGGCCGGCTTGCGCACCGATTCCTTGAGCCCGGCCCGGTCGTCGAGGTGCCGGCCGGTGACGGTGTCGGCGGCCCGCAGCTCGTCGACCGTCCCCTCGAAGCAGACCGCGCCGCCCGCCGTGCCGGCGCCCGGGCCGAGGTCGACGACGTGGTCGGCGATCGCGATCACCTCGGGCTTGTGCTCCACGACGAGCACCGTGTTTCCCTTGTCCCGCAGCCGCAGCAGCAGCTCGTTCATCCGCTGGATGTCGTGCGGGTGCAGGCCCGCGGTGGGCTCGTCGAAGACGTAGGTGACGTCGGTCAGCGCGGAGCCGAGGTGGCGGATCATCTTGACCCGCTGCGCCTCGCCGCCGGAGAGCGTGCCGGACGCCCGGTCGAGCGAGAGGTAGCCGAGGCCGATCTCCACGAAGGAGTCGAGGGTCTGCTGCAGCGAGGCGAGCAGCGGCGCCACCGAGGGCTCGTCGAGTCCGCGGACCCAGGCCGCCAGGTCCCTGATCTCCATCGCGCAGGCGTCGGCGACGCTGATCCGCCCGATCTTGGAGGCCCTGGCGCCCTCGCTGAGCCGGGTGCCCTCGCACTCGGGGCAGGTGGTGAAGGTGACCGCACGGTCGACGAACTCCCGGACGTGCGGCTGCATCCCCTCGCGGTCCTTGGCCAGCATCGACTTCTGGATCCGCGGGATCAGGCCCTCGTAGGTCATGTTGATGCCCGCGATCTTCATCCTGACCGGCTCGTGGTGCAGGAAGTCGTGCAGCTCCTTCTCGGTGTACTCGCGGATCGGCTTCTGCGGGTCGTAGAAGCCCGACTCGCTGTACAGCCGGTAGTTCCAGCCGCCCGCCTTGTAGCCGGGGACGGTGATCGCGCCGTCGGCGAGCGACTTGGAGTCGTCGTACAGCTGGTCGAGGTCGATGTCGGAGACCGCGCCGCGCCCCTCGCAGCGCGGGCACATGCCGCCGGTGCGGTTGAAGGTCGCCTTGACGGCCTTCCGCGCGCCGCGCTCGACGGTGATCGCGCCGCTCGCCCGGACGGAGGGCACGTTGAAGGCGTACGCGCTGGGCGGGCCGATGTGCGGCGTGCCGAGCCGGCTGAACAGGATGCGCAGCATCGCGTTGGCGTCGGTCGCGGTGCCGACCGTGGAGCGGGGGTCGGCGCCCATCCGCTGCTGGTCGACGGTGATCACGGTGGTCAGCCCGTCGAGGACGTCGACCTCGGGCCGTGCCAGGGTCGGCATGAAGCCCTGCACGAACGCGCTGTAGGTCTCGTTGATCAGCCGCTGCGACTCCGCCGCGATGGTGTTGAACACCAGCGAACTCTTGCCCGAGCCGGAGACGCCGGTGAACACCGTCAGCCGGCGCTTCGGGATCTCGATGCTGACGTCCTTGAGGTTGTTCTCGCGCGCGCCGTGCACGCGGATCAGGTCGTGGCTGTCGGCACCGTGCTGCGCAGGCGGCTGCGTGTCCGTCCTCGGGGCCTTGCTCATGTCTCTCCCTCTGTCGGGCGGGGACCGCCGGAGCGGTCCCCGCCGTCGTCGGCCGACCCGATCCAATCACCTTCGGGCCGGGTGCCCGGTGCTCTTTCCCGGGCTCGCTCGCAGGCTGCCTCAGCGGACCTCGTTGAAGCGGACCAGGTTGCCCGCCGGGTCGCGGAAGGCGCAGTCGCGGACGCCGTAGGGCTGCTCGGTCGGCTCCTGGACGAGCTCGGCGCCGCCGGACTTCAGCCGGTCGAAGACACCGTCGAGGTCGGAGGTGGCGAGGGTGATGCGGGCGTAGGTGCCCTTGGCCATCATCTCGGTGATCGTGCGGCGCTCGTCCTCGGTGATACCGGGGTCCATGCCGGGCGGCTCCAGGACGATCGACATGCCGGGCTGCCCGGCCGGGCCGACCGTGATCCAGCGCATCGCGCCGTTGCCGACGTCGTTGCGGACCTCGAAGCCGAGGAGGTCGCGGTAGAAGGCCACGGAGGCGTCCGGGTCGGTGTGCGGGAGGAAGGTCCAGTGAATGGTGATGTCCATGGCCGCCACGCTAGCCCCGGCCCTCCGGCAGGTGCTTCTCCGTTCCTGACCGGTCCGGCAGTCGCTCCGGCGGGCCCGGGCGCGCGGAATCGTCATCCGGCGGTGGTCCGCCGGCTCGTCCGGTCGTCCTCGGCGTTCACCCGGACGGGTAGGTGTCCGGTACGGACCCTCGGCGGACGGAGGACGGTCGTGGCACAGCAGGGGCAGGAGACCGGGGGCGGGCGGGCGGCCGGTGTCGGGGAGCGGCTGACGGTGGCCGCCGACACCCCGGTCGACATCCGGCTCGCGGTCTCCGGGGTGCCCGGCGGCACCGTCCGGTTGCTCACCGACGAGGGCCAGTTGCACCAGGCGTCGCTGCCCGCCTCGGGCGTCGGCACCGTGCGGTGGCGGACCACCGCCTCCCTGGCCGGCTATGTGCGGGGCCGAGGTGCGGCACCCCCGGGCGGACGGCAGCCCCGGCAAGGGCAACTCCATGGGCCCCGAGCTGCCGTTCGGGCCGATGGTGGCGCTCACCAATCCGATCTTCCTGTCCGTCCGGGGCTGAGCGCAGGCCCGTGCCGGGCCGCGAGCGGTGAGAAAGCGCCGGATCCGGTGCGGGGAGCGCCCGGTGGCCGGCCGTCCCTTGACGGCGGGCCGGCGGGCCGGCCGTCGCGACCGGCCTCACGGCAGGCAGCGCGGCGGCCGTGCCGCCTCAGCCCGTCGCAGCGGTGAGGAGGGCGTCGGCGGTGGCGGTGCGCGCGTAGAGGACGGAGCGGCCCGCGCGGTGGGCGGTGGCCAGGCCGGCGTTGCGGAGGGCGGTGAGGTTCTCGGAGACCGCGGCGGGGGAGATACCCGTGCGGCGGGCCAGCTCGGTGGTCGAGGCGGGGGTGTCCAGCTCGACCAGCAGACGGGTGCGGGTGCGGCCCAGGACGGCGGTGAGGGCCTCGCTGCCGGCGCCGGACGCGGTCTCCCACAGGTGCCCGATCCCCCGTGCGGGATAGGCGAGTTGCGGCGGGTCCGGCGGGGTCACCCGGGTGAACGGAGTCGGCCCCGTGAAGACCGAGGGGATCAGCAGCAACCCCTGCCCGGCCGTGGCCCGGGAGAGCGCACCCGGGCGCCGCAGCAACCGCAGGGTGTCCTCGTCCCAGCGGACCGAGGCGTGCAGGCCGCCCAGCAGGTGCGCCGCGCCGCGCTCCGCGACCTGCCGCGCCCGGTGCGCCACGTCGGCGTCCAGCACGGCGCGGATCCGCGCCCAGTACGGGGCCAGCGCCAGCTCCCAGTACAGCCGGATCTCCTCGGCGACCCCGGCCAGCCGGGCCTCCGGCCGGGCGTACAGCGCCTCGGCGCGCGGGCCGAGCCCGCGCTGCTCGCGCCGCAGCCGGTCCAGGTCCCGGCGGACCCGCTCCGCCGGGGTGGCCAGGATGGCGTCGAGTTCCGCGGCCAGGTCGGCGGAGGGCGCGACGGGCGTCGGGTTGAGGAAGTCCGGGACGTAGCCCGACGGCGGGACCAGCTCGGCGAGCCGCCCCAGGCCCACGGCCGCCAGCCGGGGCCGCACCTGCTCCACCCAGCGCCGGTGCACCGGATGGTCCACCCCCGAGCGCAGCAGCCGAAGGCTCGGCCCGACCTCCCACATCGGCGACACGGCGAACCGCATGTGCGCCAGATCCCGTACCGAGAAGACCAGGCCCTCCGCCACCCGCACCCCCACCCCCGGATTCGGCTATGCCCGAATCAATGGCGGCCACTCTACGGCCCCGCGGAGGATGCCCGGCATGACCTCACAGACCATCACCGCGGCCGCGGCGGGCACCTGGACCCTCGGCGACCTGACGGTCAACCGCCTCGGCCTCGGCGCCATGCGCCTGCCGCAGACCGGCGCCGCCCTCGTACCCGGCGCCGTGCCGCGCGACCGCGCGCAGGCGATCGCCGTGCTGCGCCGCGCCGTCGACCTCGGCGTCGACCACATCGACACCGCCGCCTTCTACTTCTCGCCGCTCCGCTCGGCCAACGAGCTGATCAACACCGCCCTGGCGCCCTACCCGGACGGCCTCGTGATCACCACCAAGGTCGGCCCCGGCCGCGACCTCTCCGGCCGCTGGCAGAAGCACGCCGGCCCGGAACAGCTGCGCGGCCAGGTCGAGCAGAACCTGCGCCAACTCGGCCGCGAGCACCTGGACGTCGTGAACCTGCGGATCGTCGGCACCGACCCGATCGCCGAGCGCTTCGGCGCCCTCGCCGAACTCCGCGAGGCCGGGCTCGTCCGCCACCTGGGCCTGTCCAACGTGACCGCCGCCCACCTCGCCGAGGCCACGGCGATCGCGCCGGTGGTCTGCGTGCAGAACCCGTACGGCATCGGCGGCCCGCCCGACCAGGACGCCCTGCTCCGCGCCTGCGGCGACCTGGGAATCGCCTTCGTCCCCTTCTACGCGATCGCCGGCGCCGGCCGCCAGGGCGGGGCCACCGGCGAGGAGCCGCCCGAGGTCCTGGCCGTGGCCCGTCGGCACGGCGCGAGCCCCGCCCAGGTGCGGATCGCCTGGACTCTGCACCGCGGACCGCACGTCCTCGCCATCCCCGGCACCGGCGACCCGGACCACCTCACCGCCAACGTGGCCGCGGCGGCTCTCCGCCTCACCGCCGACGACCTGGCCGTCCTCGACGCCCTCCACCGGCGGGCGGACTGAGCCGTGCCGGGGCCCGCCCGCGGACGGGGGTGGCAGGATGCTTGCGACAGCTGGTGTTCGGGACACCGGCGGGGGAGCGGACGACCGGTGGCCGCGGAGTGTGCACGAGGAGTTCCGATGGGCCGGAAGAACCACCATGTCGCCGTGCTGGTGCTGGAGGGGGCGAAGCCGCTCGACGTGGGGATCCCCGCGCAGGTGTTCTCCAACCGGCCGAGCATGCCGTACGAGGTGCGGGTCTGCGGCGCCGCGCCCGGGCTGGTGACCGGCGGGGACGGCCTCTCGTACCACGTGGCGGACGGCCTGGAGGCGTTCGAGCAGGCGGACACGGTCTTCATCCCCGGCTACCGGGAGCCGGCCACCACCGAGCCGCCGGCCGAGGTCGTCGCCGCGCTGACGGCCGCCCACGCACGGGGCACCAGGCTCGCGGCGATCTCGACCGGCGCGTTCGCGCTGGCGGCGACCGGCCTGCTCGACGGCAAACGGGCCACCACCCACTGGCACTACAGCAAGGCACTGGCCGCGCGGCATCCGCTGGTGCGGGTGGACGAGAACGTGCTGTTCGTGGACGAGGGCGACGTGCTCACCTCGGCGGGCGCCGCCTCCGGCATCGACCTCTGCCTGCACCTGGTGCGACGCGACCACGGCGTCGGGCTCTCCAACCACGTGGCGCGCCGGCTGGTGGCGGCGCCGTACCGCAGCGGCGGGCAGGCCCAGTACGTGCCGCGGAGCGTCCCCGAGCCGCTCGGGGACGTCTTCGCGAGCACCCGCGAGTGGGCGCTGGCGCACCTCGCCGAACCGCTGACCCTGGAGGCGCTGGCCCGCAACGCGCGGGTCTCGGCACGGACCTTCTCGCGCCGCTTCGTGGAGGACACCGGCTACACGCCGATGCAGTGGGTGCTGCGGGCCCGCGTCGACCTCGCCCGCGAGCTGCTGGAGCGCACCGACCTGGGGGTGGAGCAGATCGCCGACCGGGTCGGCCTCGGCACCGGCGCCAACCTGCGGCTGCACTTCCAGCGGATCCTCGGCACCTCGCCGACCGAGTACCGGCACACCTTCTCGGCCTGAGGCGTCCGCTTCTCGGCCTGAGGTCGTCCGCGCGGCGGCCGTGGCGGGATCCTTGCGGTCGCTGGCGAACCTTCTGGCGAGATCCTTGCGTGCGCTGGCATCCGAGCCACTGTCCGTGCGGCGTCCGGAAGCCGAGCATGGACGGCGGGACGAAACGAAAGGACTCTCCATGACTCGCATCGCCGTCAACGGATTCGGCCGCATCGGACGCAACACCCTGCGTGCGCTGCTGGAGCGCGACAGCAAGCTCGAGATCGTCGCCATCAACGACCTCACCGCTCCCGAGTCCCTCGCGCACCTGCTCAAGTACGACAGTGCGCTGGGCCGGCTCGGCCGCCCGGTCGAGATCGACGGCACCGACCTGGTGGTCGACGGCCGCCGGATCAAGGTCCTCGCGGAGCGCGAGCCGGCCGACCTGCCGTGGGCGGAGCTCGGTGTCGACATCGTCCTGGAGTCCACCGGCCGGTTCACCGCGGCGGACGCCGCCCGCGCGCACATCAAGGCCGGTGCCAAGCGCGTCCTGGTGAGCGCCCCCTCCGACGGTGCCGACGTCACGCTGGCCTACGGCGTGAACACCGAGGCCTACGACCCCGCCGAGCACGTCATCGTCTCGAACGCCTCGTGCACCACCAACGCGCTGGCCCCGCTGGCGGCCGTGCTGGACGAGCTGGCCGGCATCGAACACGGCTTCATGACCACCGTGCACGCCTACACCCAGGAGCAGAACCTCCAGGACGGCCCGCACCGCGACATGCGCCGTGCCCGCGCCGCCGGTGTGAACATCGTGCCCACCACCACCGGTGCCGCCAAGGCGATCGGCCTCGTCCTGCCGCAGCTCGACGGCAAGCTGTCGGGCGACTCGATCCGGGTGCCCGTCCCGGTCGGCTCCATCGTGGAGCTGAACACCACGGTCTCCCGCGAGGTCACCCGCGAGGAGGTGCTCGCCGCCTACCGCGCCGCCGCCGACGGCAAGCTCAAGGGCATCCTCGACTACTCGGACGAGCCGCTGGTCTCCGGCGACATCACGGGCCAGCCCGCCTCGTCGATCTTCGACGCCGCGCTCACCCGCGTGGACGGCAAGCACGTCAAGGTGGTCGCCTGGTACGACAACGAGTGGGGCTTCTCCAACCGGGTGATCGACACCCTGGAGCTGCTCGCCCGCGACTGAGTTCGCAGGCACGCCGGGCGGCCGATGCCGCGGAGGGGGTGACCGGGAGCCGCCCGGTCACCCCCTCCGGCGTGCCGCCGCCCGGCTCGGGGCGGTGCGGCTCAGGTCAGCGTGATCCGGATGCCGACGGTGCCGCGGTCGCCGCGGCGCACCTTGCTGCCGAGCAGGGTGAGCACACCGAGCAGGCCGTACTTCTGGCGCAGCAGGGTGCGGTAGGCGGCGGTCTTCTCCCGGCCGCAGATCTCGGCGGTGCCGGGCACCTGCTCGCCGGTCGGCCGGCCGCGGACGTCGCACGGGCCGACCAGCACGTCGGCCCGGTTGCGGATGCGGCGGACCTTCCAGGAGTCGGCGACCGTCCAGATGCCCAGGGCGTCGCCGTCACGCACCACCCAGACCGGGGTGGGCACGGTCGTGCCGTCCTTCTTGTACGTGGTCACCAGCAGGTAGCTGCCGGAGGCGAGGCGGACGAGGCGTTCGAGCCGGTCATCCGGCGTGGCGTTCATGCCGCGCAGTCTAGAGCGCGGTGGATCACGGTGTGTCGGACGGCTGCCGGCCGGCCGCCCCGGGATCCTCCTCCGGCAGGACGCCGGAGGCCGGCTCCGACCGGCGCGGACCGGGCACCTGGCCGAGCGCGGAGCGGGTCGCGCCGAAGCCCGTCTCGTGGTCCCACACGTGGGTGCACGCGGGGCACTGCAGGTGGAGCAGGCTCCCGGTGTTGGAGATCAGGTAGCGCCAGTGCTCGGAGCAGGAGCGGCGCTCCCCGCAGGGCACGCAGTCGCGGGCGTCGTCGCACTCGGGGCAGGCGATCCACGCGCGGCGACCGATGTCGGCCTGCGGGTCAATGGGCAGCATCGGCCCGCTCCTCCATGGGCAGGACCCCCGCCGTGACCAGGTCGTCGTAGAGGCGCTGCTGCTCGGCGTCGAGGCCGGAGTACAGCAGGGCGTAGGCCTCGGCCTCGCGGCGCTCCTCCTCGGCGATGTCCCGGGTGGGGCCGAGGGAGGCGGCGGCCAGCGACCGGCGGCGGATCTCGTCGGCGGTGATGTCGAAGACGAAGGCCACCGACGGCTCGGAGCGGTCGGCGTCCTCGGTGTGGTGCGAAGACTGCGGAGACATGCCAGCAGAACTTAGGTAACCCTTTCTTCCGTGTCAAGAGTGCTGTGCACACCTGTTCAACAGGTGAGACGCCCGTCGCGGCCGGGTGCTCCGTGGGCGAAGTGTCGGGGCTGTCGTCCCGTCGGGCGGCGGTCCGTCAGGCCACCGACCGGGCCGCCGAGGTGAGGACCCCTCAGGGTGTCGCGGCGGGTCCGTCCTTCGTCGGAGCGGCCCGCGGGCCGGATCAGCCCGGAGGTGTACGCCTGGCGGACGACGGGGGAGGGTGAGCTTCCTCATACCGGCGGACCGGTGGGCGGACGGCCCCCGCATAGGGTGGCGGACATGGCAGAGCTCGGGGACCTCGTCCGGCGGACCGCAGACCGGCTGGTGGAGCGGCAGGTCGGCGCCGTGGTGGTCGGCATCGCGGACGGCTCGGTGGAGATCCACGGCGCCGGACGGGCCGGCGGCGCGCTGCAGGGCGCACCAGGGCCGGACACCGTCTTCGAGATCGGCTCGGTCACCAAGGTCTTCACCTCGCTCGTACTGGCCCGCACGGTGCTCGCCGGCGCCGCCGCCCTGGACGAACCGCTCGCCGCGCTGCTGCCCGGCCGCACCGTCCCCGAGCGGGACGGCCGGCCGATCACCCTGCAGCAGCTGGCCACCCACACCTCGGGCCTGCCGCGCCTGCCCCGGGGCATGCTGCTGCCCGCCCTGCTCAACCCCCGCGCCGCCGACCCCTACGCCGGGTGCACCGCCGAGCGGCTGCTCGCCGGGCTCGCCCGGACGACGCTGCGCTCGGTGCCCGGCCGCACCTTCCGGTACTCCAACCTCGGCGTCGGGCTGCTCGGCCTCGCCCTCGCCCGGCGGGCGGGCACCGACTACGGCGAGCTCGTCCGCCGCGAGGTCTGCCGGCCGCTCGGGCTCGCCGACACCGCCGTCACCCCCGGCCCGGAGGCGTCCGGCCGGCTCGCCGGCGGCCACACCGCACGCCGCCGCCCGGCCGCGCCCTGGCACCTCGCCGACCTGGCCGGCGCCGGGGCCCTGCGCTCCACCGCCGCCGACCTCGCCGCCTTCCTCCGCGCCCAGCTGGGCGGGGCCCCCGGCGGCCTCGCCGAGGCGATCGCCCTCACCCGGCAGGTGGAACACCGCACCAGCCCGATCTCCTGGGCCCACCTCGGCTGGATGGCGCACCGGCTGCACCCCCGCCAGGGCGGCCGGCTGCAGATCTGGCACAACGGCGGGACGGGCGGCTTCGCCTCGTACACCGGCTTCGACCCGGAGACCGGGGTCGCCGTCGCCGTGCTCGGCAACACCAGCGGGTCGGTGGACGGGCCCGCCGCGGCCCTGCTGCGCGCCCTGCAGGACCGGGCGGCCGATCAGGGCAGGTAGGTGTCGGTCTTGACGGAGTGCCAGGCACCGCCCTGCACCGTGTAGACGGTGAGCTGCCGGTTCTTCGTGTCGCCGTAGTCGTCGAAGGCGACCGGTCCGGTCATGCCGTCGAAGGAGACGCCCGCCATGGCACCCACCACCTTGGACCGGGCGTCGGACGGCAGGGTGCCGCCGTTCGCCTCCACCGCGGACTTGACCGCCTCGATGACGGCCCAGGCCGCGTCGTACGCGTAGGCGCCGTACTGTCCGGCCTCCTCCGGGAACCCGGCGGCCCGGTAGTCGGTCAGGAAGGCGTTCCCGCCGCTGAGCTCGGTCGTCGGGGCGCCCACCGAGGTGGCCAGGTCGCCCTCGGCCCGGGTGTTCAGGCGGGTGTACTCGGTGTCGAAGATGCCGTCGCCGCCCACCAGCGGCACCGTTGCGCCGCCCTCCTTGAGCTGCTGGGAGAGCGGGGCCGCGTCCGGGTACTCGCCGCCGTAGTACACCGCCTCGGCGCCGCTGGCGCGGACCTTCGCCGCCAGGGTGCCGTAGTCGTGGCCGCCCGGGTCCACGTGCTCCGAGCCGACGACCGTGCCGCCGAGCGCGGCGACCTCGCCGGTGAACCCGTCGGCGAGGCCGGTGCCGTAGGTCTTCTTGTCGTCGATCACGAAGAACCTCGTCTTCTTCGCGACCTTCACGAGGTACCGGGCGGCGAACGGCCCCTGCAGGGCGTCGGTGGTGGTGGTGCGGTAGTAGACGGAGCACGGGCGCGCCTTCGCGCCCTTCAGCCAGTCGCTGCCCAGCGTGAGCACGGGGTTGGTGTTGGCCGGCGAGACGTCGACCAGCCCGGCCGTCGAGAACGTGGGCAGCATCGACTGCGCGACGCTCGAGTTCAGCGGGCCGACCACGCCGAGCACCCGGCTGTCGGAGACGAACGCATTGGCGTTCTGCTGACCCGTCTGCGGCTGGGCCTGGTCGTCCAGCGCCTTCAGCTCGAAGGTGACACCGGGCACGTACGCGCGGCGGTTCGCCGTCCTGACGGCGAGGTCGGCCGAGTTCCTGATCCCGGCGCCGAAGCTCGCGAGGCTGCCGGTGAGCGGTGCGTCCACGCCGATCACCACCGTGGTGGTGGCGGTGTCGTTCGACGAGCGGCCGCCGTCGGCACTGTTGCCGCCGTTGCCGCCGCTGCCGCGGCCGGAGTCCCGGGTGAGGGTCCAGGCGAGGATGCCGCCGACGGCCAGGGTCGCCAGCGCCACCGCCAGCACCGTGGCCTTCCGGCCGGCCGACCGCCGCACCGGCCGCCCAGCCGGCGACTCCTCGAAGCGGTACGCCTCCGGGGTCTCGGTCGGCATCCCGTCGGCGGGCGTGCTGTCGCCGGCCTGCCGCGGAAGCTCGGCAGCCGGGGGAGTGGCGTACGGGTTGTCCGGCACCGGGCGGCCCCGCGGCAGGTGCGGGGGCACGGCCGGGGGAGTGCTCGGCGGCGCCGGGGCGGGAACGGCCGGCCCGGCGGCAGGCTCCCCGGCAGGCCCGTCCGCAGGCTCCTCGGGGACGTCTTCGACGGACTCCGCCGCCGGCACCTCGTGGGACGGGGGCGGCAGCTGACGGTCCGCCGGCCCGGGGACGGAGTCCAGTGTCGTGGGTGTCCGCCGTACGGGCGGCGCCGGATCGGGCACGGGCCCGGCCGCCGCCGTGGTGTCGCCACCCCGCAGCACCGCCGCCAGCAGTTCCTCGGCCCGCGCGACGGTCGCCCGCTCCGCCGGGTCCTTGGCGAGCAGCGCCTCCAGCACCGGGCCGAGCGGGCCGGCCACGACCGGCGGCCGGTGCGGCTGGGTGAAGATGGCGATGGCGAGGGCGTGCAGGCCCTCGGCTTCGAAGGGCGTCCGGCCCTCCACCGCGTGGTAGAGCGTGGCTCCGAGCGCCCACAGGTCGTTGGCGGCGGTCGGCCGCTTCCCCTCCAGCTGCTCCGGTGGCATGTAGTGCGGGGTGCCGATGACGGTGCCGCTGTGGCTCAGCTTGGTGGTCGCGTCCGCCAGGTGCGCGATGCCGAAGTCGGTGAGGACGACCCGGTCCTTCGTCAGCAGGACGTTGTCCGGCTTGATGTCGCGGTGCACGATCCCGGCGCCGTGCGCCTCGGCGAGCGCGCCGAGCATCGCCGCGCCGATCTCGGCGACCCGCCGCACCGGCAGCCGGCCCAGCTCGCGGATCTCGGCGGCGAGGGAGCGGCCGCGGACGAACTCCATGACGATGGCCGGTGAGCCGTTGTGCTCGACCACGTCGTGGATCGTGATGATGCCGGGGTGGTTCAGGATCACCGCGGCCCGCGCCTCACCGGTGAACCGGCGGAGCAGCATGGCGCGCTCGTTGTCCTCCAGTCCGGGCGGGAAGAGGATCTCCTTGACGGCGACCTCCCGACCGAACAGGTGCCGGTCCGTCCCGCGCCAGACGCGGCCCATGCCGCCCTGCCCGATCCGTTCGATCAGCTCGTAGCGGCCGGCGATGAGTTCCGCGTCGTCCTGGGTCACGGCGCATACTGTAGGGGGCCCGGTGGCGGTCCCGGGAAGGGATTGCGCGTGCTGTGATCGATCTGCGCCCGGGCGTACACGGACGGCACGCAGATCAGCCTGCCGCCCTGGTCGGCCGGGTCAGCCCAGCCGGGGCGGCACCCAGTCGTGGTGACGGAGGATCATGCGCACGGCGGCCCGGGAGGGTGTCAGCCGCATCACTGTGTTCCGCAGGGCGACCGCCGACGGGCGGGAGAGCTGGTGGCCCATCCGCCCGGCCTGCCGGGCGGCCCGCGCGACCGCCTGGCTGCGCGGCCGGCGCTCGGTGTCGTACCGGGCGAGCGCGGCCTCGACGGTGCGCTCGTCGGCGAGCGCGGCGGCCAGGGTGACGGCGTCCTCCAGCGCCTGGCAGGCGCCCTGCCCCAGGTCGGGGGTCATGGCGTGCGCCGCGTCACCGAGCAGCGCGATCCGGCCGACCGTGAACGAGGCGAGCGGCGTGCGGAGTTCACGGACGTCGTGGTGCAGCACCGAGCCGGGCCGGGTCGCGTCGAGCAGGGCGGGGATCGGGTCGTGCCAGCCGTGGAACCGCCTGGCCAGTTCGGCCAGCGGGTCGGCGAACCGCGTCCCGGCGGGCAGACCGAGGACGGCGTGCCACTCGGCCCGCCCGTCCCGGAAGGCGATGTGGCCGAACTCGGCGCCGTGACCCCAGGTCAGCTCGAAGTCGGTGCGCAGGTCGACCGGCCGCTCGGTGACGGCGCGCAGCACCGCCGAGCCGCTGTGGACAGGGCCCGGGTGGTGCGGGAAGAGCAGGCCGCGCACCCTGCTGCCGATGCCGTCGGCCGCCACCACCAGGTCCGCGTCCAGGGCCGTGCCGCCGCACTCGACCCGGACCGTCCCGGGGCCGAGCTGCCGGACCGGGCCGGCCTCCACGCCGATCAGCAGGGAATCGGCGGGCAGCGCCTCGCGGAGCAGCCGGTGCAGGGTGGCCCGCGGGATGCCCATGATCGGCGTGCCCACCGCCCGCTCCAGCGCCGTGCCGTCCATCCGGGCCAGCCAACCGCCCCGCGGTGTCCGGGTGCCGCCGCTGTACTGGCCCCGCGAGGCCGCCCGGACCGGCCCGCCCACCCCGAGTTCGTCGAGCGCCCGCAGACCGTTCGCGGCGAGCGAGATGCCCGCGCCCGCGTCGTCGAGCACGGACGCGCGCTCGACGACCGTCACCTCCCAGCCGATGCGGCGCAGACCGATCGCGGAGGCCAGCCCGCCGATGCCACCACCGACGACCACTGCCGTGCCGCCCATGCCGAACCCCCAGTTCTTCTACATCTGTAGAAGGCCGACCCTAGCCGAACCTCTACAGGTGTAGAAAGGAGCCATGACGACGGACCGGCGCACCCTCCTCGCGGACGCGGCACTCGACGTACTCGCCGACGAAGGGATCCGCGGCCTCACCCACCGCGCGGTCGACCGCCGTGCGGCCGTGCCGATCGGCACCACCTCGGCGTACTTCCGCACCCGTGCCGCGCTGCTCACCGGACTCGTCACACGCCTCGTCCACCTCGACCAGGCCGAACTGCAGGCGACGGCCGAGCAGTTCCCGCCCATCCGCACCGCCGGAGAACTGGTGGCCGGCATCGCCCGGCTCACCGAACGACGCCTCACCGGCGAGGGCCGCCGCCGCTCGCTCGCCCGCCACGCCTGCGCCGTCGAGAGCGTGCGCGACCCGGAACTGCGCGAGATCCTCGTCCCCCGCGACAACGCCGGCCGCGAGGCCGTCCGGCTCTTCCTCGCCACCCACGGCGTGGCCGATCCCGAGAGCCGTACCCACACCCTGCTGACCTGCATCGACGGACTGGTCTTCGACCGACTGGTGAGCGGCGGCGACGTGCCGCACGACGCGATCGAAGGCCTGGTCGCCGCCGCCCTGCGCCAGGCGTGACGGCAGGTCGGCGGGGTACCCGCCGAAGAAATCCCGCGGAGGGCTGTCGAATCGGCGTCGGCCGTTCGACGTAAGGATGTCGGACAACAACAGCCACCTGGAAGGACGGCCACCATGGCCCAGTACGCGATCCTCATCTACGCGAAGGCCTCCGGCGAGGAGGCCGAGGCCGTCCCCGGCGCGCGTGAGGCCCATGACCGCCACTTCGAGGACATGGTGAAGTCCGGCGCCCTGGTTGCGGCTTTCGCGCTGCAGCCGGCCGCCGACACCGCGACCTCGATCCGTGGCGACGTGGTGACGGACGGCCCGTTCGTCGACGCGAAGGAGGTCATCGCGGGCTTCGCCGTCATCGAGGCGCCCGACCTGGACGCCGCTCTGGAGATCGCTCGGGCCAATCCCGCCACGCAGCAGGGCGGCGGGGTCGAGGTGCGGCCCCTCGAAGGCGGCTTCGTCGCGGATCGGCGCGGCGCGGCGTGACGCCCCCGGCAGACGTCGAGGCGGCGGTGGCGGACGCGCACCGTCGCGGCTGGGCCCTGGTGCTCGCCGCGACGGCGCGCGTCGCGCGCGACCTGGACCTGGCCGAGGAGTGCGTGCAGGAGGCCTATGCCGCGGCCCTGGCGGGCTGGGCCGGCGACGGGATCCCGAACAATCCGGAGGCCTGGCTCGTCACCGCGGCCAAGCGCCGCGCGATGGACGCGGTGCGGCGCGAGCAGACCCTCCGCTCGAAACTCCCGTTGCTGGTGGAGCCCGAGGAGACGGAGGACGACGAGGCCGACGACGAACCGGCCGCCGACGACCCGGAGGACGTGGTGCCGGACGAGCGGCTGCGGCTGATCTTCATGTGCTGCCATCCGGCGTTGGCGCAGGAGGCACAGGTGGCGCTCACGCTGCGGCTGGTGTGCGGGGTGACGACCGCCGACATCGCTCGGACGCTCCTGGTGTCGGAGTCGACGATGGCCGCCCGGATGACCCGGGCGAAGAAGAAGATCTCGGCCGCGCGGATCCCCTTCCGGATACCGGGGGCGGCCGAGCTGCCGGATCGACTGCGCGCGGTGCTCGGGGTGATCCATCTGCTGTTCACCGCCGGGCACACCGCGCCGTCCGGCGCATCGCTGGTGCGAAACGACCTGGTGGACGAGTCGCTGCGGCTCGCCCGGATGCTGCGTGAACTGATGCCCGACGAGCGGGAGGTGCGGGGGCTGCTCGCCCTGCTGCTGGTCGCCGACGCCCGGCGCGCCACCCGGGTCGACGCCGGCGGTCGCCTGCTGCGACTGGAGGACCAGGACCGATCGCTCTGGGACCGCTCGGCACTGGCCGAGGCACACGACCTGATCGTGGACGGGCTGCGCGGCGGGCGACCGGGCCGCTACGTCCTGCAGGCGGCGATCGCCTCCCTCTACGCCGAGGCACCGTCCTTCGACCGGACGGACTGGCCGCAGATCGTGACCCTGTACGACGCGCTGATGTCGGTGTGGCCCTCACCGGTGGTGGCACTGAACCGCACGGTGGCGGTGTCGATGGTCTCCGGGCCGGCGCAGGCCCTGGAAGAGGTCGCGGAGTTGGAGAAGGACGGCCGGCTCGCGCGCTACCAGTACCTGCCCGCGATCAAGGCGGACCTGCTGCACCGCCTCGGCCGCCCGGAGGAGGCCTCGATCGCCTACCGCCGGGCGCTGGAGCTGACCGAGAACCGTGCCGAGCAGGAGTTCCTGACGGAACGGCTCGCCCGATCGCGTCGAGAGCTGTGATCCGAGCGGTGCAGGGCAGTGCCGCGTTCGGCAGGGCCGACGACGAGGCGCGGGCGAAAGCGCCGTAGCGGCCACGGCGAGGACACAGGTACAAAGGCGTCGTCGACCCCCGGTGAGGGAGCACTCGCCCGACTCGAGTCCCGGCGGTCCCGGTGCTCGACCAACCGGATCGGCCGGACCACTGGCGCCGTCCACACTCTCCTGACCTGGGAGAATCCAGGATGAAAGAGATCATTTGCCGTAACTGCCGCTGCCCTGCTTGGGCTAACCAGGCGGCGTGGGATCGTTGCGCGGCTGAGCATGGCCAGTGGGTCGTCTGCGGACCTCTTTGTTAGGGCCTGGCCCGATCTCACGGCTGGGATGCCGAGCGGCCCAACGGGGCGTTGAACCACTGCTTCACGCCCATCCGGTACTCGAATGTGTCGGGAAATGATCGATCTCCAGGGAGTCTCCATGCCTGTGCCTGATCTGAAAGAGCTGCGGAATCTGATCAAGGGATCAAGTGCCAATTGGACTGTGGCCGAGAACAACATCACATCCCTCGATGACGACAGCAGGAGGCAGCTGCTCGGCGTGGTAATCGACCGGCAGGCCTTGGCCGAGATCGCCGCGCGTCCACGTGCTACTACTGCGATCGCGGGTCTTCCTTCTGCCTTTGACTGGCGCAATGTCGGCGGGCGAAACCATGTCTCCCCGGTCAAGGATCAACTCAACTGCGGCTCGTGTGTGTCCTTCTGCGTATGTGCAACCACCGAGTCGCTGGTATCCATCGCGGCAGGCGAGGTGGTCGACTTAAGCGAGGCCGACCTTCACTTCTGTTCTTCGCACGGGACCAGCTGCGGGGGCTGGTGGCCGTCGGATGCCATTAGTGAGGCACAGCGCCGCGGCATCACGACAGAAGCGCTTTTCCCCTACGCCAGTGCGTTCGACGCCGCAGACAACCCGAGCTGCCGGGTGCACCCCAACCGTGACCAGCAGCTGTACCGGCCCAGCGGATTCTCGACGTTGACATCCATGGCAGAGCGGAAGCAGTGGCTGGCGTCGCGTGGACCCGTGTGCGCTGTTTTTCATGTCTACGATGACTTCTTCCCTCTTCACGGCGAAGTCTATCGGCACCTGACGGGCGACCACGCCGGCTACCACTGCGTCGAGATTGTGGGATATTCGGACGCCGATCGCTGTTGGATCGCAAAGAACTCGTGGGGCCCGAATTGGGGGGACAACGGGTTCTTCCGGATCGGATACGGCGAGTGCGGTATCGATGAAACAAGCAGCGACCGCGACCCGGACGGCTCACTCAATCGCTTCCCGATGTTCGGAATCGAGGGAGTCCTCGTTCCGGGCGGCTGGAAGGGCTTCGAGCTGGCGGGTGCCGGATCGGCCTCGCTGACCGGTGGTATCGCGGCGGTGTCGCGCATCGCAGGCAGCATGGAGCTGTGGTGGGTCGGTGCGAACGGTTCGGTGCAGGCCGCGTACTGGTACGAGGGCGGTCAGTGGGAGCGCTATGAGCTGGCTCCCGCGGGGAGTGCTTCGCCGACCGGTGGTATTTCGGCGGTATCCCGTATTCCTGGCAGCATGGAGCTGTGGTGGGTCGGTGCGAACGGTTCGGTGCAGGCCGCGTACTGGTACGAGGGCGGTCAGTGGCAGCGCTATGAGCTGGCTCCCGAGGGGAGCGCTTCGCTCACCGGCGGTGTCTCGGCGGTGTCCCGTATCCCCAACAGCATGGAGCTGTGGTGGACGGGCGCGAACGGTTCGGTGCAGGCCGCGTACTGGTACGACGGCGGCCAGTGGCAGCGCTACGAGCTGGCGGGTGCCGGATCGGCCTCGCTGACCGGTGGTATCTCGGCGGTGTCGCGCATCCCCAACAGCATGGAGCTGTGGTGGACGGGCGCGAACGGCTCTGTGCAGGCCGCGTACTGGTACGACGGCGGCCAGTGGCAGCGCTATGAGCTGGCTCCCGAGGGGAGCGCTTCGCTCACCGGCGGTGTCTCGGCGGTGTCCCGTATCCCCAACAGCATGGAACTGTGGTGGACCGGCATCAACGGAACCGTCAGAGACAACTTCTGGTATCAGTGATCCGGCCTTGTGGCCAGGTGCTCCACCGATTTTGGATCCCGGGTCTGAGGTCTTGAAAATGAGTGAGGGCCTTCCGGCCCGGTGTGGATTGCGACATCCATATCGGTGACCGGCAAGGCCCTCATGCCTGACCGCGACGCAACGCTGACCGAGTGCCACGAAGAAGGGCCGGCCGTTCGGCCGGTGGACCCGGGTAGGTGCCCGTCTCGAAGTCCCTGGGCAAGCACGCGTTGCAGTGCCGGATGTAGGCTTCCCTAAAGGACTGCAGCCCCAGGGGCCATTCGGTGCAGGGGACGCGGTGTACTCGGATGGCGCGACATCAGAGGTTCGAGGTGCCTGAAGTGACAGCGCAACAGGAGTGTCACCCCGCGATGTCACCGAGTGATCGACCGGTCTCATGATGCGGAAACACGGCGAACCTCCCGAGTGGAGGCAGGGTGCATGAGGCCTCAGATGGAGACAGAAGATGACCCGCGAAGGCCCGACCTCTGAAGTAACTGCGTTCGACGGATCGGTTGAGATCGTACTACCGGAATCGCCTACAACTGGATATCGATGGGAGCTCGAGGGTGAAAACGATCGCGCCCGCGTAGCCGGATCGCTATTTGAAGAAATCCGCTCTGCCGAGCGGCTGGCAGGTGGCGGTGGAATGCGAATATTCCGCCTCGACCTGTTTGGCACAGAGCCCCTTCGGCTCAGTTTCGGACTCCGACGCCAATGGGATCCCGAACCGATCGAACGGCGAGCCGTCGTCGTCATGTTCGCTGACTGAATCCGACAGCCGCCCGCACGTGTCAATCCGGGGCACCGGATCGGTCCGCTGCCCCGGCCGGCTGCGCCTACCCCAGTGGATCTCCAGGTGGGCGGCGACAAGGACCGCGACCGTCACCGGGACGGTGACCGCGACTCCAGACTCCCGGCCGCGCCTTCCGCGACGATGTCCTTGCTTGCGCTGGTGGACTCTCCCTGGTGTGCGAGCATCGGCGATGCCGCGGCGGGCGCTAAGACGCCCTGACCTGTGGTTGCTTGCCTGGACGCCGATGGGCTGCGGCGGTGCGGCTGCTCCGCGCGGTGGACGACCGGCTTGTACTGGCCGTCGACGTCACCTGGTGGCTGCGGCCCGACGCCGGATCCTGTGCTACATCTGCGGACCTGGTGCGGACCGGTGTATCCCTGTCTCGGCCAAGTCACCGCACGGCAACTGCGCGACCTGGTTGAGGGGCTGAAGTTCGAGCGTGTCGACAGCGATGCTGCGCTTGCGGCCGACGATCTTCTTGCCGGCGTCGATGCCCTGAGTCTGGGTGGGCACGTTAGGTGCGGCCTTCGGCCTTCACGCTCTGGGCGTCGATCACGCGGGCCGTCGGCTCGGCATCCCGGCCTTCGTTCTCTCGGGCCAAGCGGTGCAGTCGGACGCCGAGCTTCTCGATCGTGCCGTCGGCAGTCCTTGCGCTGAAGTGTGAGAACACGGTGGCGCGGGGAGGGAGGTTGCGCCGTGAGGTAGCGTCAGGCGATCCCGGTGCAGGACCGCGTTCATCACTCCCGTAGGTCGGCGGCTTTCCCTCCGAACCCCAGCGAGGTCTTCTGGCACTCGGCCGGCCAGGCGGTCAGGACCGGCTCCATCAGAACCCGGCAGGCATCTGGCAGGTCGCTCGGGTAGGCCCTACGTTGCGGCAGGTTCGTCATAACCGAACCGGTGCATCCGGGAGTTGGTCCTGGCTATCACTCGGTCGAGTGGGCCGATGATGGACTCGCGGGACCTTTTCGAACCGGACAGGAGCCTTCAGGTCGAAACAGGATGAACTGCAGAGGCGCCGACACTTGAGCGGCGGCGACATCTCGGGCAAGAGCCTCAAGAGGGCACTCCGCGGGTGGAGGCCAAGACCGCCCAAACCTGCACGCCAGCGATGCGAACGTCCTCTGACGGCACGTGGAAGCCGATGGCAGCACTGTCTCGAAGCCTCGGACGCAACCCCCGCCTGTGGGTCCCACTTCGCGTGCCCGCGTGCCCGCGTGCCCGCGTGCCGATGTGGGGCGGCAGAGGCATCGTGGAACCATGGCAGAGCGCGTGGAGTGGCTCCACACCGAACGAATCGCCCAACTGACCGGCAGCCGGGATCCCGAGGATTGGCCCTTACCGAACGTCACCGACGGCTGGACGGTCGAGGGTATCGACCTCGGCGCCAACGCCGAGCACGGTGACGGCCGTCTCTACTTCTTCTTCGGCGATGTCGCCACCACCGACAACGGTGAACACCGCTGGGCAGGCTGGACGTTCTTCCTGCCCAACGACCACCAGGGTGCCACTGACTCCACCGGCCAGCCCGACTGGCGCTTCTGCGACCGCTGCCACACCCTCTTCTGGGCCGGCGGCGGGAGCACCGCCGGCTCCGTCTGCGCCAAAGGCGGTGAGCACTGGTACCACCCCGAAAGCTGGAGATTCTTCCTCCCCAACGACCACCAGGGCGCGACCGACTCCACCGGCCAGCCCGACTGGCGCCTCTGCGACCGCTGCCACAGTTTGTTCCGGGCCCCCGACGGCTCGACCGCGGACAGCGCCTGCCCGGCCGGCGGCGAGCACGCCGCGGCGGGGTGGAACTTCGTCCTACCCAACGACCAGCAAGGCGGCCACGCCGGCGTCGGGCAGGCCGACTGGCGCTTCTGCCGCAAGTGCCACTCCCTCGGCTGGGGACCGAACGGTGGTGCGGCTGGATCGGTGTGCCCCGGCGGCAACCCCCGGAACTCCGACCTCGTCGCCTGGACCGACGACACAGCCGTACAACGGTCCAGTGTCGTGCGGCACGCTGCTGTCGGATGGAACTTCATCCTGCCCAACGACCACCAGGGTGCCACTGACTCCACCGGCCAGCCCGACTGGCGTTACTGCGACAAGTGCGGTGGTCTGTTCTGGGCTCCTGGCGGGTCCACCAGCGGATCCGTGTGTCCTGCCGGAGGACCGCACCGCCATCACCCGGAAAGCTGGCGGTTCTTCCTCCCCAACGACCACCAGGGTGCCACTGACTCCACCGGCCAGCCCGACTGGCGCTACTGCAGCAACTGCCACGGCCTCTTCCACGCCCCCGGGGCCAGCGGCGCCGGTACCGTCTGCCCCGTGGGCGGAACGCACTCGGCCGACCCGCAGAGCTGGATGTTCTACCTTCCCAACGATGTCCAAGGCGCGTCCCCGAGCTCCGGACAACCCGAGTGGCGCTACTGCGCGACCTGCCACGGCCTCTTCTGGAACGGCAGCGCCCACCAAGGCCTCTGTCCGCTTTCCAGACCCGGAGGATTCCGGCTCCATCCGGTCATGAGGAACGACAAGGAGTTCGACCCACTCACCGCCGAGCCGCCCGTCGGCGTCACCAAGAGCCTGGAGACCCCCGGAGGCGCGTTCAGCCACGAGGGCCGGATGTACGTCTTCGTGAACGCTTCACAGGAACGCTGGTCGGAGCAGTCGCGCCCCGGAGACCCCGCGTACGGCACGTATCTCATCAGCAAGGACCGGCCTGGGCAGCCCGGTCCCTACCGCACCGACTTCCTCTTCAGCCCCCGGATCGGCGCCTGTCCGCGCGGGCCCGGCGACGGTACCCGGGAGAGTCACGTGCCACTGGGCTTCACCTTCACACTGCCGTACGATGCCGCCGACGGCGTACCCCGGGAATCGGACTGGCGTCATTGCGTCCGGTGCGCCGCACTGTTCCACGACACCAACGGCACCGGTGCGCACGGAGTCTGCTGGGCCGGTCAGGGCCCGCACCGTTCCGACGGCCTGCGGAACTACAGCCTGGCCCACGGTATCCCGGAAGACGCGCACCACCAGGCACAGTGGCACCGCTGCCGCAAGTGCGCCACGCTCTTCTGGAACGGGGACAGCACTAGCCTGTGCCCGGGCGGCGCCACGCACGAGCCGACCGCCCCGGGCACGCCGGGGCTGGTGCTGCCGCACCCCGACAGCCCGCCGCAGACACCGCCGCACGACACGGGCTGGCGCTTCTGCGTACGCTGCCACGCCCTGGTGCGCACCGCCGAGCGCCACGACCGCTTCGGCGGGATCGGCCCCACCCTGGTGCGCAGTGCCGAACATCCGTATCTCCCGCAGGGCACCGAATACGTCGTCGTCATGGCGGCCTTCGGGTGGGCGCCGAACATCGCCTTCAGGCTCGCCTGCCTGCCGGTGCGCGCTGGATCCCCGCCGAGGCTCCAGGACATGCTCTACTACACGGGCAAGGACGACCCCGAGGAACGGTGGACCGCCGACGACCGCGCGGCGGCCGACCTACTGCCCCACTACGGGTACACCCACGTCGCCTCCGCCTGGCTCGAGAAACCCAAGCGGTGGCTGATGATGTACTCCCTCGCCAACGACGACCGCCGAACGGACGGCAGCCAGCCCTACCTCGACCGGCCGGCGATCGCCCGCATCGCAGCCGTGCCCTGGGACTGGCAACGACCTGAGACCGCGGCGGAGATCTTCGACCCCCACCGCGAGGGCGCGTACACCCACTACATGCACCTGCCCGGTGGCGACGACATCGACCGTCGTCTTGAACCCGGCGGCGATGAGCACCAGGGGTGGGCGTACGGCGTCTTCCCGCTCACCCGCTTCACCGAGTGGGACGAGGCGACTCGGGTACTCGGGCTCTACTACCTGTTGTCGACTAGTTCGCCCTACCAGGTACACCTGATGTACTCCCGGCTGCGCCTGGTCGAGGAGTAGGAGGACGTCCTGCTCATTTGAGGGATAGTGCACGGATTGTGTGAGGCTATGGTGCTTTCGCCCGTTGCCTGCTCGGCGAGGTTCGAGATCATCGCCAGGCGGATCATGCTCTCGGAGTGCTCGGGTTTGGTCTCGTAGTCACGGGCGAGTGACAGATCGCCTCGCCCGATCGCATCGGGGGCGCAGACGTCGGGATCACGGCTCCCGGTCGCCGTCCGAGGCTCGGAGAGCGACGCACTCGACCCGACCTGCGGAGACCCGGTGCCGTCAGGGCCGTGCTGTACCAGGGGAGTTCCGTGGCGTTCCCGGCCGGGCCGGGGACGTCGTGAGGAACGACCGGTCGGTCATTCGTCGCCGGTGCTGGGATCGCCGTCGGGAAGGGCGTCCGGGTGGTCGGGGACGGTCTCCGGGTGGTCGGTGGCGGCGAGGAGGGCGTGGATCGCGGTGGCCATGGTGCGGCGGGCGGCGTCCACGTCGAGGAGTGACCGACCTCGGCACGGAGCAACCTGCAGACCCTGGCCTCAGCCCGTGGCCGGCTGTCGTCTTCGACGCCAATGCAACGCCACGCCCCGCCGACGCCTGACCGCGGCCTGCTCGCCCACCCCCGGCAGCTGGGATGAGAGCGACTACGACCGCCAGGCTATCGACCGGCTCAGCCTCCACCCACCAAAGGTGTCCGCCGACCGTTCCTGCCCAACACGTAGGCGGGTCGTGTTTGTGCGCGGGCGTGCGTGCGGGACGGGTCGCGGTGGTGGCACCGCGCCGCCGAGCGGCTGCAGGAGCGGGGGGTGGCGAGCGTGGCCCCGGCGCTGCCGAGCTGCGGCGAGTCTGCCCGGCGGGGTCGGCGGTCCGGGGCTGCCCGAGGACGTCGCCGCGGTGCGGGAGTTGCTGCTGGACGGCGACGAGCCGACCGTCGTGGTCGCCCACAGCTACGGCTGCATCGTCACCGCGGAAGCCGCTGCGGGATTTGGGTCGGTGTGCCACCTGCTGGTGGTCGCCGGTTATCTGTCCGAGGGCGGGCAGAGCCTTTCAGCGTTCGAGGACGGCAGTCCTGCCCGGTCGGGCGGCGTCCGGCGTGGCCGGCGTTCTGGGGGTGTCGGCGGTCAGGGCGGCGGGCCGACGGTGCGGCGGACGGTCTCGAAGCCGACCACCTCGATGAGCGGGGTGTCGTCGGCGTCCCGGGCCAGGCGGACCTTGTTCCCGACCAGCAGCCCGCTGGTCACCACGTAGGTGCCGTCGGGCAGGATGCCGAGCGGCATGGTCCGTGGGCCGAGGTGGAGGGACAGGTCGAGGCCCTGCCGGGTGAGGAGGTAGCCGCCCTCGTAGTGGCCCAGGAATACCGCGGTGGCCCCCGGGTCCGTCGGCCGGGTCTGGTTCCCGAGGGCGCGCAGGTCGTCGACGGCGGCCAGGTACGCGGCATGGGCCCTGGCCGGGACGCCCTGGTTGAGGCCGAACCGTTCGCCGAGCAGCAGGTTGAGGACGTAGAGGTAGAAGTACGGTCCGGTCGGGGTCGGGTTCATCGCGTTGAGGACGACCAGCCCGAGGTCGTGGTCGGGCAGGAAGCCGATGTACGAGGTGAAGCCGTCGATGCCGCCGTTGTGCCAGATCAGGGAGGTGCCGTCACGGTACCGGTTGTGGATCCAGCCCATTCCGTAGCCGGAGGCGGTGACGTCCGGGTCGAAGTCCGGCGAGACGGGGACGGGAATGTGCGGTTTCCAGCACTCGGCGAGGTTCTGCGCCGACACGACGCGGCGGCCGTCCACGGAGACGCCGCGGCGCAGCTGCAGGCGGACGTAGGCGGCCATGTCGTCGAGGGAGGCGAGGGTGCCGCCGGCCGGGGCGTAGCTGCCGACCGGCCCGTAGGCGAGCGGCCGGTTGGCGCCGGTGAGGTCGGGGACGGCGCCGCGCATGAAGTCGGTGACCAGCCCTCGGGGGTCGTCGGCGATCCGGGCGCCGGCCATGCCGGCGGGACCGTACAACCGGTCCCGCATCTCGGTGGCGAAGGTGCCGGTCAGGGCGTCGCCGGCCACGCCGGAGGCGAGCAGCGGGAGGTAGCCGCCGACCGAATACACCGTGTTGTTGTAGAGGTAGGTGGTGTTCGGTCGGGCCTGGACGGGGAGGGTGACCAGCGAGCGGAGGAGCTGAGGGGCCGTCGGGTCGCCCTCGTGGAGGCCTGAGAGGGCCGGCGGCTCGTCGATCCCGGTGGCCATGCCCAGCAGGTCGCGGACCTTCAGGGAGTGCGTCAGCCGGTCGGTGGGTGCCCGGAAGCCCGGCCAGGCGTCGACTGCCCGCTGGTCCCAAGCCAGTTGCCGCCGGTCGACGTAGGTCGCGGCGAGCAGGGAGGTCATCGACTTGGTCGTCGAGGCGACCAGGAACCGCGTCGACGGGGTGACCGGCGTGCGGCTCTCCAGATCGCGCACGCCGAGCGGAAGGTTCAGCAGCACCCCGTCCCTGCTGACCACGGCCACCGCCGCGCCGACCAGGCCCATCGCGGCGAACTCCTCCCGCACCCGGGCGGCGAAGGCGTCCCATCCGCCGTCCCGGCCCGTCGCCCGTGCCGCGGACGACGACCAGGCGCCGAGCCCGGCCGCCACCCCGCCCGCCACCAGCGCCCGGAGTACCGTCCTGCGCGTCGAACCGGCCGACACGCCAGCGGTCGCGGCGTCGAGCTCCAAGAGTGTCCCCTTCCTGCTGCGGTGGGGGCGACGCGTACACCTGCACCGTCCTCGACCGCCCGGCCCGTGTCCGGCGGCGCTCCCCGACGTCCCGTCACCTCCCGGGCCCGTCCGGCCACGCTATTCACTCGTCCACAGCGGCACTCCGGACACTCCGCCCAGCGCCGGGAACCTCACCCGATCGGTCGGTCCCCGCACGAGAGGAAGCGGACCGCCGAGGAGGTGAGGACCGAACGGGACCCTCAGGGCGTGGTTCGCAGCGTCGTGGAGGAGTTCGTACCGTCCGGTGGTCCGAACCCCCGACAGCGGCCTGCCGAACCTCTGGTTCGGCAGGCCGCTGCTCGGCGCGCTCAGGCCGCTTGCCGCACCGTCGCGGATGGGCCGCCCGTCAGGTCATGACCGGTAGCGGTAGCGGATGCGGCCGCGGGTGAGGTCGTAGGGGCTGAGCTCCACGAGCACCCGGTCCTCCGGGAGGATCTTGATGTAGTTCTTGCGGATCTTTCCGCTGATGTGGGCGAGCACCTTGTGCCCGTTCGCCAGCTGAACGGTGAAGGTGGCGTTGCGCAGGCACTCGACGACGGTGCCCTCGACTTCTATGCCCCCTGCTGCTTTGGTCATGGATCCTCACTTCTGTGTGGGTGGTGGTGCGGGTCTGCATGGATGGTGGTGCGGGCGACGTGTTCGGGCGGTCGCCGGCGCCCTGCGGTGCGGCCGCGGGTCAGCGGCGGACGAACTCCAGGGTGCTGCCCTCGCGCCGGGTGCCGATGCCCGCGAGGAGGGCGGTGGCGGCCGTGTTGGACTCGTCCACCTCGGCCCGGGCCCAGGCCGTTCCGGCCTCGTGCAGTGCGCCGAGTGCGTGGGCCAGCAGTGCCCGGCCGATGCCGCGGCGCTGCCGGTCCGCCCGGACGGCGATCAGCCCGATCCGCGGCAGCCGCAGCGGCGCCACCCGGACGAGGCCCACATACCGGTCCGCCTCCTGCGCCACCGCGTACTTCGACGGGTCGACCACGGTGTCCCCCGAAGGAGGGGGCAGGATCTCGGCCGGCATCGTCCGCCAGCCGAGCGTGGCCTCGACCTCGTCGCGGACGACGCGGTCCAGGGCGCGCAGCGGCCCTTCCTCCGCGGAGCCGGCCGGGAGGATCGTCACGCCCTCCGGGCACCGCACCGGGCCGAGTCCGGTGATCCGCGGGTCGGTGGGCACGAGGTGGTCCCACTCGCGGCGGGCCGGGGCGAAGCCGAGCCGCTCCCAGGCGGACACCGCGTCGTGATCGGCTTCGTCGACCAAGGTGTGGAGCGGTTCCGGCAGGTCGGCCAGCATGGCGTCGGCGATACGGTCGAACGCGGCGCCGTGCCACGCGTCGATGCTGACGAACAGCCGGCCGTCGGGCCGGCGCGCAGCGTCGCCGTTGCCGACCGGCAGGTCGTCCGCGACGGCCTGCCACTGCGTCTCGGAGATCCGGGAGACCCGGACCACGCGGTCGTCCCCAGCCGGGGTGGAGTGCACAGGATTCAGAGGATTCATCGGTGTTGCCTTTCAGGAGTGCCTTCTACCAGGCGCTCCCGGCGACACCTCGATCAGTCGCCCGCCGCAACGGAGATGGGGAGCACCCACACGAATACAGCCTTCACGGGTGTCACCTCCTCCGGTCGTCTCACGGCAGCCCAGACGGTACCAGCCGGCCCCGCCGGGCCCAAACCGGTTTTCCCACTGTCCGGCGCGCCCGCCGGCGCACCGAGCGGATACCGGGATCGGCGCACCGGGCCGGTGTCTACGGGTGTGTCCATCGGCCTGCCGCTGCCCGCCGCTGCGCCCCGGCCCGCGTGGGGCCCACCGGGGCCGGCGGCCGTGGTGACGTCTGCCCCGGGAGAGGTCCGGGCGCTTCGTGCGGTGCACCGGCTGCACCGCCGCACCTACCACCCTTCATCTGGTGTACTCCGGGGAAGCACGGAGTGACCTTCTCGGCGGCCGGCTGGTGGCACGGCGGGCCCCGTGCGGTCAGGAACCGTCCCTGGTCCTGCCGGCCGCCCACAGGGCGATCCGGGTGCGTGATCGAAGGCCCAACTTGTCCCGGACCCTGTCCAGATGGGTGGCGACGGTACGCGGCGAGAGCCCGAGCCGCTCCGCAATCTGGCGGTTGGTCAGTCCCTCGGCGACGAGTTCGGCGACCATGAACTCCCGTCCGGTGAGAAGGGACCGGTCCGCGGCGGCCGTAGTGGCGTCCGTCGCAGCACGGTGGTCGCTGCCTCCGGTCCGCAGGGCGTATGCGACGAGCCGGTCCCCGTGCAGCCGGCGGCCGCCATCGAGAGCCGCGTCCCGAGCGGCTGCCGGCAGCAGGGTCCGCGCGCGAACCGCGGCCTGTTCCACGCGCCGTCGCCATGGGGCCTCCGGCTCGGTGTCCAGCCGACGGCGTGCCTGCAAGCTCGCCTCGTACAGACAAAGGGTTCGCCGCATGTCGCCGCTTTCGGCAGCCACGAGAGCCAGGCCCTCAACGGGGTAGAGCGCGTGGAAACTCGCCTTCGGGACGATCCCCAGCACTTCGACGAACAGGGCCTCGGCATTCCGTAGACGGCCGAGGGCCAGCCGCACGGCTCCCGCGGTGTGCAGGGCGGCCGCCGCCCGGCTCCAATGCGCGTGTTCCCTCAGCACTGGCAGACAGCGCTCCATCAGCACGTCGGCCTCGGCCTCCGCGCCGTCCTGTAGCAGGGCCCAGGCCAGGTGATGGGTGCACCATGCGGTGTCGTACGGTCTGCAAAGCGCCTCGACAAGGTTCAGGCACTCACGCAGGTCGACGACGGCCTCGGCGAATTCACCGCGGCACAGCCGTGCCGCCGCCCTCGCGTCCAGCGCGTTGGCGAGTCCAGCGGGGTGACCACGCTTGCGCTCCAGACGCACCGCTTGCTCGCCGAGGAGCAGGGCTTGTGCCAAGTCCGACTGCTGGCAGGCCACGCGCGTGGCGAGCGCGGCCACCGCGCCGCCGAGGGCCGGCTCGTCGGTCTCCTGGAGCAGTCGGTCCAGCAGTGAACGGGCGGCCGAGGGCTGCTCCTGCTGGTAGTGCACGCGGGCCAGTTCCAACGGCAGCCGCGTGTACGGTGCAGCGTCACGGTCGGCGGTGTCGGCGAGGGCCGCCGCGAGATTGTCCCGTTCGACGATGAGCGGACTGCCGGTCTGGTCGGCGAACACCTCGTTGCCGACCAAGTCCGCGAGGTCGTTCAGCCATGTGAGGGCCCGCCGCCGGACGGTGTGCAGCTCGCGGGACGCGACCAGGCGTTCCATGGCGTATGCGCGGATGGCACTCAGCTGCCGGAACCGCGCCGGCTCTGTGTCTCCCGGCAGCCGAACGATCAGGGATTTGGCCTCGAGGGCGCACAGAATGCGGAGGATGTGGCGGGGCGCGACGCCGCTACCGGCGCAGACCGCCTCGGCTGCCCCGGCGTCGAATCCGCCGACGAGCACTGCCAGGCGCCGGAAGACAGCCTGTTCCTCCGGATCGAGGAGCCGATGGCTCCAGTCGATCGCCGCGGCCAGCCCGTCGTGGCGGCGGGGGCCGGTCCGGTTGCCGTCGGTCAGGAGCGACAACTGTAAGAACTGGTCGTCCAGTCCCGCGAGGATGTCGCCCAACGGAAGGGCGCCGACGCGCCGTGCCGCGAGTTCGACGGCGAGCGTCAGCCCGTCCAGTCGGCGGCATATCTCCGCGACGGTCGCGCCGTTGTCGCGCCCGAGTGTGAAGCCCGGTGCACGGCTCGAGGCACGTTCGACGAACAGCCGGACCGCGTCGGACTGCAGGAGGGCAGTCGGATCGTCCCCGGTGCCGACGGGTGGCACGGACAGCTCGCCGACCCGGAACACGGCCTCCCCGGGTACCCGCAGGGCCTCCCGGCTGGTGGCCAGGATCCGCAGCCCGGGGCAGTGGCTCAGCAAGGATGCGGCGAGCCGGGCACACGGCTCCGCCAGATGCTCGCAGTTGTCCATGATCAGCAGCCGGCGGGTGTCGCCGATCGCACGGACGAGCACGTCGGCACCGGATTGCCCGGCCCGTTCGCTCACGCCCAGCGCGGTGGCCACGGCCTGCGCGAGCGGGGCGCCGTCGTGCAGGGAATCGAGTGCGACCAGGTCCACCTGCCCCTGACGCTCGGGCAGCCCCTTGGCGAACTCCAGTGCCAGCCGTGTCTTGCCGACGCCGCCGGCACCGGTCAGCGTGAGCAGACGCGACGTCCTCAGCAGGGTGCGCAGACGCGACAGCTCCTGCCGTCGCCCCACGAAGGAGTCGAGCGCTCGCGGCAGCCCACGGCCCGGATGCGGTGGGGAGGCATCCGGTGCGATTGGCCGTTCCTGCCCGGCGGCTCTGTGTGTCGAATGCCGTCTGAACGCCCGTTGCCGGCATGCGTTGGAGCAGTACCGGGCCGGCCGGCCGCCGCGTGGTGCGGCGGCCAGCGCGGCTCCGCATGACTCACATGTTCGATGCCGGGTCATCCCCGATTCCTGGCCGCGGGCTTCTGGGACGAAACCTTCCGGACTCGCCCGCCCGGCCGCCACCGTGAGGTGGTCAGGTCGTTGCGGCGGGATCGACACCGAGGACGACGGTGCCCGTCACCCCCTTGCCGAGGTCGCTGCTGGCCTGCGTGATGGCCAGCAGGGTCGAGGACCCGCCGTTGCGGTATATGCCGTCCCTCGCGTTGAGGGTGCGGGTGGCCCTGTTGCTCCGGTAGGGGGTCAGGGCGGCGACTTTGGTGTTGTAGGTCTCGGGGAAGTAGAGCTGGCCCGTGTGGGAGACGTGGCCTCCGTGGTAGGTCCCGTTGGACACGGTGCCGCCGGCGTGGGTCTTGACGTGGATGTGGAGCGCGCGGCCGACGTACCAGCCGGGGTAGATGGTGGTGAACTCTGCGACGCCGGTGGAGTCGGTCAGTTGCACGCCCCGCAGGAAGGTGGTGTCCGGGGTGGAGCCGCCCGCGACATAGCCGGAGTAGACGCCGAGCGCGTCGCAGTGCCAGATGTCGACCGCCGTGTTGGGCAACGGGTAGCAGGTCGCGATGTCGACGACCGTCACACGGAGGGTGAGCGGCACGCCCGTCCTGCCCTCGGTGATGTTCTTGCGGACCGTCTCCAGGTCCAGGTAGTAGGGACCTTCGGTCTGTTCGGGCGTCAGGACACAGGAGGCGCTGGGTCCGGCGGCAGTTTGCGGTGTGCTGCCTCCGGCGGCGGCTGTCGCCTGCGAGGCCGGGAATCCGAGGGCGGCCACGCCGAGGGCCGCGCCGCCCAGGGTGGCGATGACGGACCTGCGAGTGGCGCCGGCCTTCTCCGCGGGGTCGTGGTGGGGGGTATCAGTCATGCCGCCACGATGGAGCGCGTCGCGGTCGACGGGATCGGCCGGACGACCGATGAATCGCGTGCGTTACGAAACCTCCGCGTCTCCGCATCGCCCATGACGGGGCCGACCGCAGCGGCTTCGGCGGCCGTTGTCGCTGCCGCAGCCGGACAGCGTGATCGTGACTGGAGGCGCCGAGGAGGTTCCACCGGGCGAGAAGACAACTGGTCAGACCACGTCTTGGTGACTGGGACGGGGCTGACCGAGGGGCTCGTCCGTCGTCCGGCCCCTGCGGAGGAGGCGGCCTCCCGGGCGGTGTGCTGTATCCGCCGAAGTGGGACGGATTCCGGGCGGCGGTGGCGACGGGAGAGGCATGCCGTGCACCTGGTGTCGCGGCGCGGGACGGACCTGACCGGGAGGTTCCCCGCGGCTGGTCGGCCCCCGGCCGAGCTCGCACCAAGCATCGTCATGGACAGGGGGCGTGGCGTTCGTGCCGCAGGAGGGCGGAGCCGGCCGATCGTGTTCGAGGAACTGCTGCGCACCCCGGCCGGCCGGGCGGAGCACGGCACGCAGGTGTTCTTCGTGGCGCTCGACCTGCTCGGCGCCCCCGGCGAGGGCTGCACGGAACGGCCTCTGGCGGAGCGGTGGGATCCCCTGCCAGTGGTGCTGGCGGAGCGCGGCTGCCGTCGCACCGGTGCCTCGCCACGACGAGCAGGCGCGAGGCCCTTGCTGGTACCGGGACATTGAACCCATGGGTGTGGAGGGGATCTGAGCCGAGGGGTTGGGCACCTTGTCCGAGGCAGGGGATGCGCAGGGCGGTGGGTGAAGGTCAGGCACGCCGACACCCGGGACGCCGTGCCCCTCGGCCTGGTCGGCCGGCCGTCCCGTCCGGAGTGACCCCTGCCGAGGACGTACTGGTGGCGCCTGACACTGACGGCCCCGCTTCCGGACACGATGCTGTCGGCCAATTCGGGGCTGTCTGCTTCGCCCCGTCGATCGTGTGGTCGGCAGGCTAAGTGCTGCGAAGTGGCTGGTGCGGGTGCGGGCTCGTGGGGTGCCGGTGAGGTGGGCGTCAAGGCGACGACCGTCTCCAGCCGGCACAGCTCCCGCGTAGCCGACAGCACATGCGTGGAGTCGGACCGTGTCCTTGCCGGTAAGCAGCCCCTTGTCCCGAGCCGCGGCAAGTATGGCGTCCAGCACCCGCTGTCCGGCGACCGCCTGAACCAGCCGGTCTCTGAACCACGGGCGCCCGGGATCAAGGCTCCCGGTCGCCGGCCGACGCCCGGATCGGAGGGTCTGACCCGACTGCGGGGACCCGGCGCCGTCAGGGCCGCGCTGCACCAGGGGAGTTCCGTGGCGTTCCGGTCCGGGCGGAGGATGTCGTGAGGAACGACCGGTCGGTCATTCGTTGCCGGTGCCGGGGGCACCGTCGGGCAGGGCCTCCGGGTGGTCGGTGGCGGCGAGGAGGGCGTGGATCGCGGTGGCCATGGTGCGGCGGGCGGCGTCCACGTCGAGGCCGGCGCTGCGCCAGTGGTGCCAGGTGCTCCAGGTGGTGGCGGCGTCGAGGGCGTTGAGGAGGTCCGTGCGGCGGGCCTCGGGCAGCCGGTCGAGTTCCAGGGCGAAGATCTCGGAGACCCGGGTCCGGCCGAGGTCCAGCATCAGCCGTACCGCCTGCTGGACGCGGTCGGAGGGCGCCTCCATGCGCAGCATCGCCAGCCGGGTCGGGGTGAGCCACTCCAGGATGCGACCGCGCTGCTCGGCCAGGGCGGCGACCCGCACGTTCCGCGGACCGTCGGTCGGTAGCGGCCGGATCTGGGCCAGTAGCTGGTCGAGCCGCCGGGTGACCGCGGTGTCGGTCAGCTGGGCCATGTCCTGGAAGTGATGGAACACCAGGCGCCGTGACACACCCGCGCGTTCGGCGACGCGTTCGGCCGGGAACTGCACCACGCCCTCGTCGAGCAGCGAGAGCAACGCGTCGGCGATCTTCTCGCGGGTCTGCCGGCCGCGCTCGGTGCGGCCGTCCGCGGACGGTGCGGGGGTGGGGTTCTGCGGCATCCCGGGGCCTCCTCCTGCCTCGTTGACATTATTGCACCACCAGTGCAAACGTACTGATTGCACGGAGAGTGCAATGAAATTCGGCGGGGCCCCGGTGGCACCCGTCCTGTACGGAAGGCCGGTGCGCCGATGTTCACCGCCGTGGGGCGCTGGTGCGCCCGCAGACCGAAACGCGTGGTGGCCGCCTGGCTGCTGCTCCTGGCCGTCGCCCTGGCGGCCGTCGGAGCGCTTGGCCGGGTCACCACCGAGGCGGTGTCGATCCCCGGCAGCGACAGCCAGGCCGCGCGCGACCTCGGCGACAGTGCTTTCCCCGGCTCCGCCTCCGGCCGCCAGCCGCTGGTGCTGCACACCACCGGCACCGCCCCCCTGCTCACCGCACCCGCCGCGACCGAGGCGGTGAAGAAGGCCGCCGCCGCCATCGCCGACGTGGACCACGTCGTCGCCGTGACCACGCCCTACGACCCGGCGGGCGCCAAGTCGATCAGCGCGGACGGCCGCACCGGCTACCTCTCGGTCGAACTCGACGTCACCGGACGCGACATCACCCCCGCGATCACCGACCGGATCACGGCCGCCGCGGCCCCCGCGACCGCGGCCGGCATCGAGGTCACGCCCGGCGGCTTCCTGGCCGCGGCCGTCGACAAGGGCTCCACCGGCCACAGCGAGGCGATCGGCCTCGCGGCCGCCTTCGTCGTCCTGACCCTGACCTTCGGCGGACTGATCGCGGCCGGTCTGCCGCTGCTCGCCGGCGGCCTCGGCCTCGGCATCTCGCTCTCGGTGCTCGGCCTGGTCGGACACCTGGTCGACATGCCCTCCTCCGGCGAGACGATCGCGGCGATGATCGGCCTCGGCGTCGGCATCGACTACACGCTCTTCGGGCTGACCCGCTTCCGCGAGCTCCTCGCCGCCGGCGTGGACCGCGAGGAGGCCGCCGTCCGCACCACGGCGGGCTCCGGCAAGGCCGTCGCCTTCGCGGGCAGCGCCGTCGTCGCCGCACTCGCCGGTCTCGCCCTCGGCGGCATTCCGCTGCTGTACGCGCTGGCGCTCGCCCCCGGCATCGCCGTGCTGGTCGCCGTCGGCATCAACCTCACCCTGCTGCCGGCCGTCCTCGTCCTGCTCGGCCCCCGCCTCACCCCGAAGCCGAAGAAGAAGGTGACGGGGGATCAGGAGGCAGGCCCCCGCGGCTGGGGACGGGTCGCGGCCGTCGTCGCCGCCCGGCCCTGGCGCTGCCTGCTGGCCGCCACCGTCCTGATCGGCGCCCTCGCCCTGCCCGCCGCCCAGCTCGCCTTCGGCCAGCTCGACGCCGGCGCCAACGCCACCGGCAGCGCGAGCCGCACCGCCTACGACCGGCTCGCCGCCGCCTTCGGCCCGGGCATCAACGGCACCCTCCAGGTCACGGACACCCTCGCCACCCCCGCCGACGGCCCGGCGGACCGGCGGGTCGCCGCCGTCACCGAGGCCTTGCAGAAGACCCCGGGCGTGGCCTCCGCCGGGCAGCCCCAGCTGAGCGCCGACCGGCGCACCGCCCGCTGGCAGGTCACCCCGGACACCGCCCCGTCCGACCCGGCCACCGCCGCGCTCGTCGACCGGCTGCGCACCGACACCCTGCCCGCCGCGGCCGGCCCCGGCGACACCACCCACGTCGGCGGTACGCCCGCCGCGCAGGCCGACCTCAACGACCGGCTGGCCCGGCGGATGCCGGTCGTCGTCGGCTTCGTCCTGCTCGTCGCCGGACTCCTGCTGCTGCTCGCCTTCCGGGCCCCGGTCGTCGCGGTGAAGGCCGCGGTGATGAACCTGGTCTCCGTCGGCGCCGCCTACGGCGTGCTCACCGCCGTCTTCCAGCAGGGCCACGGCGCCGCACTGATCGGACTCGACGGACCGGTGCCGATCCCCGGCTACGTGCCGCTGCTGATGTTCGCGGTGCTCTTCGGGCTCTCCATGGACTACGAGGTCTTCCTGCTGACCGCCGTCCGCACCGCCTACCTCCGGCACCGGGACAACCGCCGCGCCGTGGTCGAGGGCCTCGGTGCCACCGGACGGATCATCACCTCGGCAGCCCTGATCATGGTCAGCGTCTTCCTGAGCTACCTGCTCTCCGACGACCCCGTGGTCAAGATGTTCGGCATCGGACTGGCCACCGCCGTCGCCCTGGACGCCACCGTGGTCCGCGGCATCCTGGTGCCCTCCACGATGGTGCTGCTCGGGCGCGGCAACTGGTGGCTCCCGCGCCGCCTGGACGCCCTGCTGCCGCACATCGACATCGAGGGAGACGGCACGGAGGAGCCCGCCGCGCCCGCCGAACCCGCCTCGCCGGCCGAACTCGCCGAGACCGCCGAGGACAGCGCGCTGCCGACCGGGGCGGGTGCGCCGTGACGCCCCGCACCATGACGGCCTCCCCGGCCCGAGGGACCTCGGCGGGCCGGGCCCGGATCCGTCCGCGCCGGGTGGCCGCCGCCGCGCTGGCCGGGCTGGCCGCGGCGGGCGTCGGCACCGACCGGGTCGCCGCCGGGGCCGCCGAGGACCGGCTCGCCCACCGGGTGTCCGCCCGGCAGCCGGCCGTCGTCGGCACACCGGAGGTGACCGTCGGAGGTTTCCCGTTCCTGCTGGAGGCGGCCCGCGGCACCTTCCCGGAGGTGGCCGTCCGGGCCGACGCCCACACCGCCGGCGGCCTGCCGGTCACCGCCCGGGTCGACCTGCGGGACGTCTCCGAACGGTCCGGCCACTACACGGCCGCCGGCGCGGACGCGCGGTTCACCGTCCCGTTCGACGCCCTGGCCGCCGGCCTCGGACCGGACTCCGAGGTGACCGCCGACCACGGCCGGCTGCACCTGACGCGCACCGTCCTCGGCCTGCCGCTGGACGTCACCGCCGACGTGGCGCTCGCCGGCGGCACGGTGAGCGTCCGACCGGTCGGCGCCACCCTGGCCGGCCGTCCGCTCGACCCGTCCGACAGCCGCTTCGCCGCCGTCTTCCAGGCCCGCGACCGCACCCTGCCCGAACTGCCGATCGGCCTCGCCGCGAGCAGCGTCTCGGTGGACGCCGCCGGCCTCACCGTCCACGCCCGCGCCGACGCCGTCACCCTCACCTGACCCCGCCCGGCGCGGGTCCGCCTCCCCGGGCCGGGCCCGCGCCGGGCACAGGGCCCGACACCACCGAGTCCCCTCCCGGCCGGCGGGGTAGGGGCCTGGCAGCATGCCGTCCAGGCCCCCGTTCGCCGTCGCCGAGGGAGAACCGCCTCCGATGACCCAGCCGACACCGCCGTACCGGCCCACCGCCGCGCCGCCCGGCCGCCGCACCCCGGCCTGGCTCGCCGACGCCGTGATCTACCAGATCTACCCGCAGAGCTTCGCCGACTCCGACGGCGACGGCATCGGCGACTTCCCCGGCGTGCTGAGCCGCCTCGACCACCTGGAACACCTGGGCGTCGACGTCATCTGGTTCAGCCCCTGCTTCACCTCACCGTTCGGCGACGCCGGATACGACGTCGCCGACTACCTCACCGTCGCCCCGCGCTACGGCACCAACGACGACCTCGTCCGGCTGGTCGCCGAGGCCCGCCGCCGCGGCATCCGCGTGATGCTCGACCTGGTGGCCGGCCACACCTCGCACCTGCACCCCTGGTTCCGGGCCGCAGCCGCCGACCCCGACGACGACCGGTACATCTGGTCCGACCGGATCGGCACCCCCGTCTCGCACTGGATCCCCGCGCCCGGCGCTCGTGAGGGCTACTACCTGGCGAACTTCTATCCCGTCCAGCCCGCGCTCAACTTCGGCTACGCCCGCCCCCACCCCGACCAGCCCTGGCGGCAGGGCGTCGACGCGCCCGGCCCGCAGGCCAACCGGGCGGCGCTGCGCGAGATCATGGCGTACTGGTTCGACCGCGGCATCGCCGGATTCCGCGTCGACATGGCGTTCTCCCTCGTCAAGGACGACCCCGGGCTCGCCGAGACGAGCAAGCTCTGGACCGAGATGCGCGAGTGGATCGACTCCGCGTACCCCGACTGCGCCCTCATCGCCGAATGGGGCGACCCCGCCGTCTCCGTCCCGGCCGGCTTCCACGCCGACTTCTTCCTGCACTTCGTCGGCGACGCGCTCCGCTCGCTCTGGGGCAACGCCCAGGGCAGCCACCGCGCCGACTGGGGCACCGCACCCTGCTACTTCGCCCCCGAGGGCGGCGGCACCCTGGAACCCTTCCTCGCCGCCTGGCAGGCCGCGTCCACCGCCGCCGCGGGCTCGGGCCACGTCGCCCTGCCCACCGCCAACCACGACTTCTCCCGGCTCGCCTGCGGCACCCGCACCCGCGACATGACCGCCCCCGCCTTCGCCTTCCAACTCACCTGGCCCACCCTGCCGACCATCTACTACGGCGACGAGATCGGCATGCGGTACGTGCCTGGCACCCCCGACAAGGAAGGCGCCCAACTCGACGACGGCCAGGTCCGCCAGGGCTCCCGCACCCCGATGCAGTGGGACGACGGCCCCAACGCCGGCTTCTCCACCGCCCCGGCCGACCGTCTGTACCTGCCCATCGACCCGGCCGGGGACCGCCCCACCGTCGCCGCCGCCCTGGCCGACCCCGGCTCCCTGCTGCACCGCGTCCGGCGCCTGATCGCACTGCGCCGCGCCCACCCCGCCCTGGGCACCGGAGCGGGCGTCGAAGTCCTGCACAGCGGCTACCCGTTCGTCTATCTCCGCGGAGGCACCCACCTCGTGGTCGTCAACCCGCGCCGCGACCCCGCCGCGGCCGAACTGCGCCCCGGCACCGTCCCACCCGGCACCGAGCCGCACCCCCTGGAGGCCGACCGGGTCACCCTCGACGGCACCCGGATCCACGCCGAAGGCTTCTCGTACGGCATCTTCGACCTCCGCCCCACCTCCTGACCACCCGTCGGGCCCCGAACCGGCCGCCGCCTCCGGGCCGGACGGCCGGCTCCACCCGGCTCGATCGGCCGACATCCGCCCCGTCACGGGCGGTGTCGGTCGGGCGTGCGATGCTGACGCCCACCAATCGCCGAGTCCGATCGAGGGAGACGCCGATGTCCGGCGGAGGAGCGACGTCCGGGGCGCCCGCACCCGTCTTCGAGGCCGCGTGGTGCGCCACCGACCTCGGGGAGTACCGCGCCTGCGCGGGCACCTACGAGCGGTACCCGTACGACAGCCTGCCGCCGCTCGACCCCGACCGGTACACCGGCGCCTTCGAGTGGCTCGGCGAGGCCGGTGACCCCGTCCCGGACGAGGTCGCGGCGCTCGACCGGCTGGCGGCGGACCTGGCGGCCCACGGCCTGGCGCTGCCCCGGGACTTCGTCACCTTCCACACCTCCGCCGGGTTCCGGAACACACTCGACGAGGTCTCGGTGACCTGCTGCTGGACGGACATCTCGGAGCCGCTGCCCAGCCCGGTCGAGCCCGGGGCCTTCCTCGTGCGGTTCCTGCGGGACCAGCAGGACTGCGTCATGTGGTACCTCTACCTCCGCCCGTCCGGTGAGGCGTTCGTGGTGCACTCGTGGCTCGACTACGCGTACGAGTACGCGGCCCGCGAGGAGGGCGAGGGGCCCTCGACCGACCTCGACGACATCGAGCTGCAGCGCTCCGAGATCCTCTGGTGCGCCGCCTCCTTCGAGGAATTCGCGCACCGGTTCTGGACGGAGAACCGTCTCTGGTACACCGTCAGCGGCGGCGACCCGGCCGCGGTGGAGCCCGAGCTGCGCGCCTACCTGCGCCACTACGCGGCGACCGGAACGCCCGCCTGACCGGCCGCCCGCCCCGCGGGCCCCGCCGGTGCGACACCGCCGGCTCCACGAGGCGGCGCTTCGTCACCCGGCCGCCGTACCGGGTGTCGATCAGCGCCACGATGCAGCCCGACAGCCCGACAGCCCGACAGCCCGTCCCCGGCAGCGGCCGGGAGGCTGTGGTGGCCGGAGAAGGTCCGCGCGAAGGGCCTATGACCAGAGGCCGTGGAAGGGCACCGGCGAGAGCAGTGAGCCGGCGAGGACCGCCAGAAGACCCGTCGTCACACCACGGGGTCGGCCGCCCTTGCGGTCGGCGAGGGACGGGGCGTTGCGGCGGGTCTCCACCGGGGCGGTGTCTATCTTGGCGAGGGCGACCCGGCCGGCGAACTCCGCGCCCGGCTGCCGGCGCACCCGGACGTTCCAGGGCCGCTCCGGGTCGTGGTCGACCACCACCGTCCGGCCCACCCGGAACTCGTCCAGGTCCATCAGGTTCACCACCGCCGTCGCGTTCGCCCGGTAGGCGGGGCGACCGGTCGGGGCGACGGTCAGGTCCAACTGCAGGGGAATGTCCGGGCCTTCGCCGACCGCCCGGGACGACTCGATCCGGGCCATCGCCGTCTCCAGCCGGACCGGGCCCAGCGCGGCCTCCACCCGCCGGCGCCGGCCGCCGGCCAGCAGCGTGAACCCGCCGATCGCCGTCCACGGCGCCAGGTTCGAACTGATCACGATCAGCGGCACATGGGAGTCCGCGATGCCCGCGGCGATCCCGCCGAGCTCCACGCCCAGCAGCGCGCACAGCAACAGTCCGGCCCAGTACACCGCGGCTCCTCCACTCGTCCGGCGCGCATCGTACCCGTCCGGCACACCGCCGAACTCGACCGTGGGCGAAGCGAGATGGCCCGGCCCGGCCGTCAGCCCAGCCGGACCAGCAGGGCGTGCCGGTACCGCGCGGCCGTCCGGACGTACGCCGACAGCTCCAGGTAGTGCCCGGCCACCACCTCCAGCGCGTCCTCGCGCTGCCACATACTGCTCGGGTACACCTCCGCCGCCACCAGGTCGGCCGAGGTGACGCCCTCGGTCAGGGCATGCGCCGGGAGCCCGGCCAGCGTCTCCGCGGCGAGCCGGACGCGCTCCGGAGCCAGCAGCCGCGGCGGCCCGTAGCCCCGCTCGCCCGTCTCCGGCACCTCCTCCTCGCCGTGCAGGAGGTCGACCGGGAACCCGTGGCGGCCGAGCAGGAAGGCCAGCGGGTGCCAGGCCGTCCCCACCTCGAAGCACCGCCGCTCCGCCACCGGCAGCGCCCGCCCCGACTCCGCCTCGGCCAGTTCCTCGGCGAACTCCCGCGCCCACCCCGGCTCCCACAACGCACGGTCGAACTCGGCCGGTGCGAGTCGCGTGTACCGTCCGACGATGCTCACGGCCGGAGCCTACCGACCGTCCTGCCCCGACGACCCCCGCAGGGTGGCGCCGCGAGACCTGTACGGTTCGCGTCGGCTCCTCGACCGCGGGGCCCGGCGCGGGGCCGCGGCGGAACGGTGAGTACGTCTACTCATGACGGGCCGTCGGGCCCCCGCCGAGGATGGCGGGTGTGGCGGACATCGGTGCGGCTCCGACGGATCGGGCGGCGGCAGGGTACGAGGGCTGGCGGTACGCCCTGAAGCGGGGCGCGGTGGCGGGGGCCGTCGGGGCGCTGCTCGGGGCCGTCGTCGCGTGGATCCAGGTGGACACGGCCCACTGCGAGGCACGGGTGCCGCCCGGACAGGGCAACGGGTGGGAGTGTGCGGGCGGGCCTCTGCTGGCCCTGGTCGCGGGGCCGGTCGTGGCGCCGCTGCTGTCCTGGCTGTTGCTGCGCTGTGTGCGGGTGCGCCCGGCGTGGGCGGTGGCGCTGCCGGCCCCGCTGCTCGCGGTGCCGCTCTACCGGTTGGGGGCCTGGGCGGTCACCGGACGCCCAGGGGACGCCCCGGCCGGGGTGGTGGTGGTGACCACGGCGCTCGCTTACGCGGCCACCGGGTTGCTGGTGGCGCCGCGGTTGCTGCCGCGGATCCGCTGGGCGGCCGGCGGGGTGCTGTTCGTCCTGGCGGGGCTCGGGATCCTGCTCGGGGGTTCGACCGGGCTGTCGGCGCTGTGACGGGCGGCCTGCGAGCGGTGCCCGGCCCACGGTCGGGCCCGCCCCGCCGCACTCCGGCGCGGGGGAGTGCGGCGCGGCGGGCCGGTGGGAGGGGTCAGGCGGGCGTCGCCGCTTCGGAGGCGGCGTCGGCGGGGGTGGAGGGTGCGGTGCTGCGGAGGCGGCGGTCCCGCAGCCGGGCGAGCGGCAGGTAGAGCAGACAGGAGCCGGCGACGACGACCAGTCCGTAGGTGACCGCCTGGGTACCGCTCTCGACGTACTGCTGCCAGGCGGCCCAGACCGAGATGCTGAGCAGGCAGACCACGATGCCCGCGATGCCGAGTGCGCCGCCGGGGATGCGGTAGGGCCGTTCGAGTTCGGGTTCGCGGATGCGCAGGGCGATCAGCGCGGCGACCTCCAGCAGGATGCCGATGTTGGTGAGGAAGACGTCGAAGATCACCAGGTTGGCGAAGCTGCTGAGGCAGAACATCGCGTAGACGGCGGCGGAGCCGACGATCGACACGACGGGTGCCTTGTAGCGGCGGCTCTCCTTGGCGACCCACTGCGGGAAGTAGCCGTCCTGGGCGAGGACCAGCGGCAGGCGGGAGTTGGAGGCGAGCAGGGCGGAGAACATGGCGACGGCGGCGAACATCCCGCCGACGGTGACGGCGATCTGCAGCCAGGGGCCGGCGAGTTCGCGGGCGACGTCGGAGAACGATCCGGCCTCCCAGCGCTTCCAGCCGGCGTCCCCGTCGGCGCCGGTGGCGAGGGCGGCGATCGAGGGCAGCAGGTAGCCGACCATGATGAGCAGCACCGAGACGGCCAGCGCCTTGGGGAGGTGCTTGCGCGGGTTCTCCATCTCTCCGGCGACGTTGGACACGCTGTCCCAGCCGGAGTAGTTCCACATGACGATGAACAGGCCCGCGCCGAAGGCCGTCCACGCGGACTGGTCGGTGCTCGCGGTGGCGGCGGAGACCGGGTTGGTGCCGTCCCCGACCAGTCGGGCGACGCCGACGACGGTGAGGATCAGCATGGGCGTCAGGCAGATGGCGGCGAAGGCGACGGAGGATTCGCCGACCCAGCCGGCGCCCAACAGGTTGAGCAGGGTGAACACCACGATCACGCCGAGGCAGATGAACCAGTTCAGGTCGAACTGGAGGTGGCCGAGCCGGAACAGCACGTGCTTGCCGGGTGCGACGAAGCCCACGACGCTCTGCAGGTAGCTGGTGAACAGCACCGGGTAGAGCGCCATGTCGACAAAGCTGCAGATCCACTGCAGCAGGCCCTGCTGGAAGCCCCAGAACCTGCCGAGGCCGCGCTTGACCCAGTGGTAGTAGCCGCCCTCGACCGGTATCGCGGTGCCGAGTTCGGCGCAGACCAGGGCGTGCGGCACGCTGTAGATCAGCGGGGCCACCACGATCAGCAGCAGGGCGATGCCGGGACCCGAGGTGGAGAACAGCTCCTCGATGCCGTACGCGCCGCCCGAGACGCTGAAGAAGATCAGCGCGACCAGGGGGAGCAGGCGTACCCGTCTGGGCTTGCTCAGGGACAGAGCGGTCATCGTCACCTCGGAGGGTCGGCCGGCGGACTCGCGGTGCCCGGGTCGGCTGGGCGCACGCCCGTCCGGCCGACGACGGTGTCGCCGGCACGGTGCCCCCCGGAGGCCGGACGGAACCTGGTGGCCCGCCGGCGTCCCTAGAGTCTCAGGCCACAGGCCCGCCCCGGCAATCGATCACCCTGCCAGAGGTCACTGCCGACCTTTGACACTCTGCTGACGCCCCGCCAGGACGCCCGCCAACACGCGCTGCCGGGACGCCGCGGACGCCTCAGGTGCCGACGAGTGCCTGCACCTCCCACATCAGGGCGTCGAGCTCCGCGCCGAGGGCGCTGTCCGGACGGCCGGTGTTGCAGACGGCGCACCAGGCGCGCCCGTCGGCCCGGCGGACCAGGAGGGACCGGGTGCCCGCGAGCGCGCCCTCGTGCCAGACCGTCCCGGCGCCGTTCACCGCCCAGCCCCGGGCGTACCCGGCCGCGGTCGCGGAGACCGGGCGGAGGGTGCAGGCGGTGGTCATCGCCGTGAAGGTCTCCGCGCGCAGCAGTGCGGGGCGCCCGGAGCTGCCGTCGAGGGCGGCGAGCAGGCGGAGCACATCGGCGGGGGCCGCCGCCCAGCCGCCGTGCGCGTCCATCCGGTCGAGCCGGAGCCGGTAGGGCGCGTCCGGGCCGACGCCGACGTACACCGCCTCCGGGTCCTGCCGGTCCGCGGCGGTGGCACCGGCCGGCACCGCCCGCCCCGCGCCCGCCGGTCGGAGCAGGAAGCGGTGGACGAACCGGGCGTACGGCAGTCCGGAGACCCGTTCGACGATCCGGCCGAGCAGGCAGTACCCGAAGTTGGAGTAGTCGTGGACGGTCCCGGGCGCGGCCCGCAGCGGGTGGTGGTCCAGCGTCCAGGAGACGAGCGCGTCCAGGTCGAGCGAGGGCTGCGCGAACATCGGGTCGTCGGCGTCGTTCGGCCAGCCGCCGGCCGTGTGCTCCAGCAGGTGCTGTACGCGCAGCGCCCGCAGCGCGGCGCCGTAGGGGCGTGTCCCGTAACGGGTGCCGAGCGGTGTGCCCGGGCCGAACACCCGGTCCGTGAGGGCGAGTCGGCCCCGGTCGGCGAGCAGGTGGACGGCGGCGGAGGTGATCGGCTTGCTGACGCTCGCCAGCCGGAAGCGGTGCGCGGGGGTGGCGATCTCCCGGGTGGCCGGGTTGGCGTGGCCGAAGGCGCGCGCCGTCCGGACCCGGCCGCCGTCCGCGACGGCGAAGGACAGGGCGGGCACCGCCCAGGTCCGCAGGAAGGGCGCGACGAGGGCCGCGACCGGGTCGCCGGGATCGTTCGGCGGGGTGGACTCCCAGATCGCGGTGCATCCTGCGGCGGCGCCGTCGGAGAAGCCGCAGAGGTCGACCAGGCGGTGCCCGGCGGCCCGGTGCCGCGCCGCCCGGTGGTGGTGGTCGTGCAGTGGGAGCCCCTGTCCGCCGGTCTGCGGCAGGCCCGGCGACCGTTCCCAGATGCCGTGAAGCGGATCCGGCCGCCGACGGGGTGACCGAGCGAGCGGACGAGCCGGTGGCCGGCGGCGGCCAGCCGCTCGCACTCCCGCCGGAAGGCCTCGGCCGGGAGCCCGTGCCGCGCCGTCCAGGCGGGCCCGGCCGTCCGGTCCCAGACGCAGGCGAAGCGCTCGCCGTCCGTGTCCTGGTAGGGGGAGACGCAGCGCAGCCGGTGGCCGCCGCGGGAGAGACGGTCGTACAGCGCGCGGTACTCGGCCGGGCGGAGGTCGTGCCGGGCGGTCCACGCGGGCCCGTCCTCCTGCTCCCAGACCGCGCCGAACAGCGGGCCGCCCCGCGCGGCGACCACCGACAGGTCGACCGGGCGGAACCCCGCGCGCGCCAGCTCGGCGACGGTCGCCCCGAACGCGGCCGCGCCGAGGCCGTGCCGGGCCTTCCGGGCGGGGCCGGGTCGGTCCGTCCACAGGCTGGTGTACCGGGGCTCGCCGGCGATCGCGTGGCCCGAGATCCGCACCGGCCGGTGGCCGAGTGCGGCGAGGCGTTCGGACTCGGCGCGGTGGTCCGCGGTGTCGAGCCCGTAGCGGGCCTCCCAGCCGGTCACCGGAGTGCGGTCCGCGACGGTCGGCGGGCCGGCGGGCCGGTCAGGGCCGGCGGGCGCGGTGGCCGGCGAGCAGGGCGGTGCCGGCCACCGCCGCGACCGCGCCGGCGGCCATCAGCCCGCGCGAGGACCGCCAGGAGAGCACCGACCAGCAGGACTGGGCGGAGAGCAGCGAGCCGGTGCTCAGCCAGGATCCGGCCGAGATCAGTGACAGCGCCGAGCCGATCGAGCCGACCGACAGCACGCTGCCGACCGAGCCGATGGAGAGCACCGAGCCGACGGACCCGACGGAGAGCGCCGAGCCGACCGAGGCGATCGACAGCACCGAGTCCTGGGACCAGAGCGAGAGCGGCGAGTCCGCCCGAGCGGGCGTGCGAGCGACCATGGGCCGATCGTAGTCCGGGGAGCGCCGCCGGGGCGGCGGAACGCGGCGGTCGGCGCGACACGTAACGAACATGTTCGTCACGGCCTTGTTCGTCACGAACATGTTCGTTACGGTGGAGCCATGACCGAACACCCCGACGCCCCGCGGAGCCGCCGCGAACGCCCGGCCAAGCCCGCCCTGAGCCGGAACGGGATCGTCGCCACCGCCGTGGCGCTGGTGCGCTCCGAGGGCCTCCAGCGGGTCACCATGCGCCGCCTGGCGCAGGAGCTCGACACCGGGCCCGCCTCGCTGTACGTGTACGTGCGCAACACCGCCGAGCTGCACGCCGCCGTCCTGGACGACCTGCTCGGCTCGGTCGACCTGACCCCGGTCACCACCCCCGGCGACTGGCAGGACCGGCTGATCCGGATCCTCGGCTCGTACGGCGACGTGCTCTTCGAGCATCCCGGCCTCGCCCAGTCCGCCCTGGTCGCCCGCCCCTCCGGCGAGCGCTACCTCGACCTCGTGGAGGCGGTGCTCGCCCTGCTCGCCGAAGGCGGCGTCCCCGGCGACCGGGCGGCCTGGGCGCTCGACCTGCTGCTGCAGTTCGCCACCGCCACCGCGGCCGAACACGCCCCCCGCGCGGGCGCCGGGAGCGACGAGAGCGACCGCGCCGAGGAGTGGGACGCCCTCGCGGCCGTCCTGCGCGGCACCGCCGCCGACACCCACCCGCACGTCGCCGCCCTCGGCGCCGACCTGCTCGCCGGCTCCGGCGAGGAACGCCTCGACTGGGGCTTCCGCGTCCTGCTCAACGGGGTCCTGCACACCCCGCGCTGAGCCGCCGACCGACCGACAGGAGTACCGACATGACCACCGCCACCACCCACCACCACCCGATCACCGTCGTCGGCGCCGGCCTCGGCGGCCTCACCCTCGCCCGCATCCTGCACGTCCACGGCATCGAGGCCGTCGTCCTCGACCTGGACGCCTCGCCCACCGCCCGCCACCAGGGCGGCATGCTCGACCTGCACGAGGACTCCGCCCAGCTCGCGCTGCGCGCCGCCGGCCTGTACGAGGAATTCCTCGCGATCATCCACCCCGGCGGCCAGGCGATGCGCATCATCGACCGGCACGGCACCGTGCTGCTGGCCGACAAGGACGGCGACAGCGGCGGCCGGCCCGAGGTCAACCGCAACGACCTGCGGCGCATCCTGCTCGACTCGCTGCCCGCAGGCACCGTCCGCTGGGGCGCCAAGGTCACCGCGGCCCGGCCCCTCGGCGGCGGCCGCCACGAACTCCGGCTCGCCGACGGCACCACCCTCACCACGGACCTGCTGGTCGGCGCCGACGGCGCCTGGTCCAGGATCCGCCCGCTGCTCTCCGACGCCGTCCCCGCCTACACCGGAGTCTCCTTCGTCGAGGCGGACCTGCGGGACGCTGCCGTCCGGCACCCCGCCACCGCCGAACTCGCGGGCGGCGGCATGATGTTCGCGCTCGGCGACAACCGCGGCATCCTCAGCCACCGGGAGACCGACGGCACCCTGCACGCCTACGTCGCCCTGCGGGTGCCCGAGGACTGGGCCGCCGGCGTCGACTTCACCGACACGGAGGCCGCCCGGGCCGAGGTCCTCCACCACTTCGAGGGCTGGGACGACCGGCTGCGCGCCATGCTCGCCGACGCCCGGGGCGCGCTGGTTCCGCGACCGATCCACGCCCTGCCGGTCGGCCACCGCTGGCAGCGCACCGCCGGCGTCACCCTGCTCGGGGACGCCGCCCACCTGATGTCCCCGTTCGCCGGCGAGGGCGCCAACCTGGCCATGCTGGACGCCGCCGAACTCGCCGCCGCGATCGCGGCCCGCCCCGGAGACACCGAGGCCGCCCTCGCGCAGTACGAGAAGGCGCTCTTCCCGCGCAGCGAGGCCTCCGCCGCCGAGTCCGCCGGCAACCTCGACCTCTGCTTCGACGAGAACGCGCCGCGCGGCCTGATCGAACGGATGGCCGCGTATCAGGCCTCCGCCTGAGGCCGGGCGGACGAACCGGTCCCGACGTCGCTACGGGGTGTCCGGCGCCGGCAGGCGGAGGACCTGGCCGGGGACGATCAGGTCGGGGTCGTCGCCGAGGATGTCGCGGTTGAGGTCGTGGACGGCCTGCCAGCCGCCGCTGATGCCGTGGGCCTCGGCGATGCCGGCCAGGTCCTCGCCCTCCTGGACCGTCCACTGCGCTGCGGCCTCCGGTTCAGCGGCCTCAGGTTCGGCGGCCTCCGGTTCGGCGGCCTCCGGCTCCACGGCAGGCGCCGGAGCCGGCGCGGGGGAGGGGGTGGCGGCCCGTGCCGCTCCGCGGGCGCCGCAGACCGGCCACGGCCGCAGCCCGCGGTGGGCGGCCAGCCGTTCGGCGACGGCGATCTGCTGTTCGCGGGTGGCGAGGTCCGCGCGCGGGGCGAACGCCGTCCCACCGTTCGCCTGCCAGGTCGCGCGGTCGAACTGGAGCCCGCCGAAGTAGCCGTTGCCGGACGCGACGTGCCAGCGGCCGCCGCTCTCGCAGGCCGCGATCCGGTCCCAGTCGATGCCCCCGCTGCGGGCGGCGGCCGCCGCCTCCGCGGGGCGGACCCCCTCGGTGCAGGCCCAGACGCCGGCCGCGCCCAGCACGGCCAGGAGCAGGTGCAGTGCGCGGCGGGGCGGTAACTCGGGGTACGGCACGGGACACTCCGGAACTCGGCGACAGGAGGGCGGCGCCCTCGGGCGCCGCCCTCCCACCGAGACACACCGCACGCCCCGATCCGCGGCCGACACGGCGGAGACCTCACCCGCCCGGCCCCGCCGCGACCCCCGCCCGGCCCACGGCGCCCCCCCGTCCGGCCCTACTCCGCCGCCCGCCGGGCCGCCGCTCCGCTCCCGACGGCACCACGGACCCCACCGGCACCCCCGCCCACAGGCCGGGGTGCACAGGCGTTTACCCTGGACCGGTGAACACCTGTGCACCCCTCCCCGGCAGCCGGCACGGAGCGCCATGACCGACACCGAAGCGCCCGGCGCCGAGCCCTCCGCACCCCCGTTCCTCGTCGGCATCCTCGCCTTCTGCGGCGTGGTGGTCGCCGTCATGCAGACGCTGGTGGTGCCGCTGCTGCCGCACGTGCCGCAGCTCACCGGCAGCACCCCGACGGCCGCGAGCTGGCTGGTCACCGTCACCCTGCTCACCGGCGCGGTCTGCACGCCGCTGCTCGGCCGGATCGGCGACATGTACGGCAAGCGCCGGGTGCTGCTCGCCTCGCTGGGCGTGCTCGTCCTCGGCTCGGTGCTGTGCGCGGCGAGCTCCCACATCGGGGTGCTGATCGCCGGCCGCGCCCTGCAGGGAGCCGCGCTGGCCGTGGTGCCGCTCGGCATCAGCATCATGCGCGACGAACTGCCGCCCGCCCGGGTGCTCCCCTCGGTCGCACTGATGAGCTCCACGCTCGGCATCGGCGCCGCGATCGGCCTGCCGGCCGCCGCCCTGGTCGTCGAGCACGCCGACTGGCACGCCATGTTCTGGGTGTCGGCCGGCCTCGGCCTGCTCGACATGGCCCTGGTGCTGTGGAAGGTCCCGGAGTCCCCGCTGCGCACCAAGGGCCGGTTCGACGCGCTCGGCGCGCTCGGCCTGTCCGCCGTCCTGGTGAGCCTGCTGCTCGCCGTGACCCAGGGCGCCCAGTGGGGCTGGACCTCCGGCCGCACCCTCGGCCTGATCGCCGCGGCCGTCGTGCTGGCCCCGCTCTGGGCCCGGTACGAGCTGCGCCACCCCACCCCGGTCGTCGACGTACGGGTCTCGGCCCGCCCCGCGGTGCTGCTGGCCAATGTGGCCGCCCTGCTGATCGGCTTCGCCTTCTACGCGAACTCGCTGGTCACCGCGCAGATGGTGCAGGAGCCGAAGAGCACCGGCTACGGCCTGGGCGCGTCCATCGTGGTCAGCGGCCTGTGCCTGCTGCCCGGCGGCCTGTCGATGGTCGCGCTCTCCCCGGTCTCGGCCCGGATGTCCGCGGCCTTCGGGCCGAAGGTGACGCTGGCGGTGGCGGCAGGCGTGATGGCGGTCGGGTACGTCGTCCGGTTCTTCACCAGCCACCAGCTGTGGATGATCATCGCCGGGGCGACCGTGGTCTCAGCCGGCACCGCCATCGCCTACAGCGCCCTGCCCGCCCTGGTGATCCGGGCCGTGCCGGCCGCCGAGACGGGCGCGGCGAACGGCCTCAACACCCTGATGCGCTCACTCGGCCAGGCCGTGTGCAGCGCCGTGGTCGCCGCGGTGCTCGCCAATCTCACCTTCCAGGTCGGCGGCCGCACCGCGCCGACGCTCCACGCCTACCTGGTGGTCTTCCTGGTCGCCGCAGTGGCCGCGGTGCTCGCCCTACTGGTGACCCTCGCCCTGCCCAGGCGGCAGCGTCCGGCGCGGACCGGCACGCCGGGCGGGCAGGCCGGGCTCGGCGGCCGGGCGGCCGCCGGGGTCGCGGAGGGCCGGGCATGACCGACCCCGCCGCCCCGAGCGGCCGGCAGGCGATCCTGCGGGCCGCCCGCAGGGCCTTCGCGCTGCAGCCGTACGCGCAGGTCACGCTGCGCGGTATCGCCGCCGAGGCCGAGGTCAGCGCCTCGCTGATCGTCAAGCTCTTCGGCAGCAAGGAGGAGCTGTTCGCGCAGACCACCGACTTCTCCGCGGACGCCGACGAACTGCTCGACGCCCCGCTCGACGGCCTCGGCCGGCACATGGTGCTCGCCCTGGTCCGTGCCCGGCGGCAGCGCCGCACGGACCCGCTGCTGCGGGTGGTCTTCTCGCTCGGCATCGCCGACGAGCGGACCGTCCTGCGGGACCGCTTCCGCGAGCAGGTGACCCGTCGGCTGGCAGGCCGACTCCCGGGTGCCGAACCGGAGTTGCGGGCCGAGCTGATCCTCGGACACCTGCTCGGACTGGGCGCCACACTGAGCATCCACCGCGACGGCGGGGCGAGCGAGCAGGCCGCCCCGGAGCGGCTCGCCGACCTGTGCGGGCCCGCGGTGCAGCGCCTCATCGACGGCCCCTGACACCGCTGCCACGCCCGCGGCCCCGGCGCTCCCCGCGCCGGGGCCGTGCTGCCTCCGACGGCCGGTCCGGCCTACGGTGGAGAGGGCGCCGTCACCGTCCGCCACTGTGCCGGGCGGCCGTCCGAAGGGAGTGTTCGCGATGGCCCGGACACCCGCGCAGCTCGGCATCGTCGTCCTGGACCAGGCGGGCGGTCCGCTGCTGCGGATCGCGGGCGAGATCGACCGCGAGACCGCCCCGCGGCTGGCCGACGCCCTGCGTCAGCCGTGGGCCTCGCGCACCGCGCCGCCCACCGTGCGGGTCGATCTCGCCGCGGTCGCCTTCTGCGACTCCAGCGGCCTCAACGTGCTGCTGGACGCCGACCGGCAGGCCCGCGAGCGCGGCTCCACCCTGCAGCTGCTGAACGTGCCCGACCGGATGCGCCGGCTGCTCGCGGTGACCGGCACCGACCAGGTGCTGACCCTGGTGGGCGGGGCGCCGCCCGGCGGGCCCGGGCGCCCGGCCCCGCCTACCGTGGAAGGCGGGTGACGGCAGGCCCGCGGCCGCCCGTCCGGGCGCCCGCGCTGCCGCTGAGGGACGGTGAGGACATGTGCAGATGGCTGGCCTACTCCGGGTCTCCGATCGCGCTGGCGGAGCTGCTCTACAAGCCCCGGCACTCCCTGATCGACCAGAGCCGGCACGCGCGGATGGGCGTGGAGACCACCAACGGCGACGGCTGCGGCGTCGGCTGGTACCCCGACACCGAGGAGGCCGCCGAGCCGGCGATCTTCCACGCGACCGGCCCGGCCTGGAGCGACCGCAACCTGCTCGAACTCTCCCGCTGCGTCCGCTCGCCGCTGTTCCTCGCGCACATCAGGGCCTCCACCGGGACGGCCGTCCAGCAGAGCAACTGCCATCCCTTCCGGTACGGCCGCTGGCTGTGGATGCACAACGGGGCGATCCACGACTTCCCCGAGCTCAAACGGGACCTGGCGCTCACCGTGGACCCGGTGCTCTACCCGTTCATCGAGGGGTCCACCGACTCCGAGCTGATGTTCTACGTGGCGCTGACCCTCGGCCTGCAGGAGGACGCCCCGCGTGCCGTCGCCCGCATGATCGGGGTGGTCGAGGCGGCGGGGAAGAAGCACGGCGTGCCCGACCTGCTGCAGATGACGGTGGCGGTCTCCGACGGCCGCCGGCTCTGGGCCTTCCGGTACTCGACCGAACGCCACTCCCGCTCGCTCTTCTTCAGCACCGACGTACGCACCCTGCGGACCCTGCACCCGGAGATCGAGGCCCTGAGCCACGTCTCGGACGGGACGCGGGTCGTGGTCTCCGAACCGCTCGGCGACCTGGAGGGCGCCTGGCACGAGGTACCGGAGTCCTCGTACGGGTACGTCGAGGACGGGCACGGCGAGCTGCACCCCCTCACCCCGGTGCCGGCCTGACCGGACGCCGACACGGGAACGGCCTGTGCCGCCCGGGGCGGGCGGCACGGGCCGAGAGCGCGTTCGTCGGCTAGACGGAGGCCGCGAGGCGGGTGCCCTGGTCGATGGCGCGCTTGGCGTCGAGTTCGGCGGCGACGTCGGCGCCGCCGATCACGTGGGCCTCGATGCCGAGGGCGAGCAGCTCCGCGTGCAGGTCGCGGCGCGGCTCCTGGCCGGTGCAGAGCACCACGGTGTCGACCGGCAGCAGCTGCGGCTCGCCGTCGACCTCGAAGTGCAGGCCCTGGTCGTCGATCAGCGTGTAGGTGGCGCCGGCCACGGTGGTGACGCCGCGGTGCTTGAGCTCGGTGCGGTGGATCCAGCCGGTGGTCTTGCCGAGGCCGGCGCCGACCTTTCCGGTCCTGCGCTGCAGCAGGTGGACGCTGCGCGGGGAGGCACCGCGCACCGGCGCGGTCAGGCCGCCCGGGGTGGTGTGGTCGGTGTCCACGCCCCACTGGGCGAAGAAGACGTCGCTGTTGTGGGCGGCCCGGTCGCCGGGGTCGGTGAGGAACTCGGCGACGTCGAAGCCGATGCCGCCGGCGCCGAGGATCGCGACCCGCTCGCCGACCGGCGCCCCGTCGCGGAGCACGTCCAGGTAGCCGAGGACGCTGGGGTGGTCGACGCCCGCGATGTCGGGGACGCGCGGGGTGACGCCGGTGGCGAGGACGATCTCGTCGAAGCCCTCGGCGGCGAGGTCCTCGGCCGTCGCGGTGGTGCCCAGGCGCAGCTCGACCCCCTGCGCGGCGAGCTCGTGCCGGTAGTAGCGGATCGTCTCGTCGAACTCCTGCTTGCCGGGCACCTTGCGGGCGATGTTGAGCTGCCCGCCGACGGTGTCGGCCGCGTCGTAGAGGGTGACGGCGTGGCCGCGCCGGGCGGCGGAGACCGCGAAGGCGAGGCCGGCCGGGCCGGCGCCGACCACGCCGATCCGCTTGCGCAGCCGGGTGGGGGAGAGGACCAGCTCGGTCTCGTGGCAGGCGCGCGGGTTCACCAGGCAGGAGGTGATCTTGAGGCTGAAGGTGTGGTCCAGGCAGGCCTGGTTGCAGCCGATGCAGGTGTTGACGGCCTCGGGGGTGCCGGCCGCGGCCTTGGCGACGAAGTCGGGGTCGGCGAGCAGCGGGCGGGCCATCGAGACCAGGTCGGCGTGGCCCTCGGCGAGGATCCGCTCGGCGAGCTCGGGGGTGTTGATCCGGTTGCTGGTGACCAGCGGGATGCCGACCGACCCCATGACCTTGCGGGTGACCCAGGTGAAGGCGCCGCGCGGCACCGAGGTGGCGATGGTGGGGATGCGGGCCTCGTGCCAGCCGATGCCGGTGTTGATGATGGTGGCGCCGGCGGCCTCGACCGCCTTCGCGAGCTGCACGACCTCGGGCAGGGTGGAGCCGCCGGGCACCAGGTCGAGCATGGAGAGCCGGTAGATCAGGACGAAGTCCTCGCCGACCCGCTCGCGGACCCGGCGGACGATCTCCACCGGGAAGCGCATCCGGTTCTCGTAGGAGCCGCCCCAGCGGTCGGCGCGGTGGTTGGTGGGGGCGGCGATGAACTCGTTGATCAGGTAGCCCTCGGAGCCCATGATCTCGACGCCGTCGTAGCCGGCCGACCGGGCGAGCTCGGCGCAGCGGGCGAAGTCCTCGATCGTCTGCTCGACCTGCTCGTCGGTGAGCTCGTTCGGGGAGAAGGGGCTGATCGGGGCCTTGAGCGGGCTGGGGGCGACCAGGTCCTGGTGGTAGGCGTACCGGCCGAAGTGCAGGATCTGCATGGCGATCCGGCCGCCCTCGGCGTGCACCGCGTCGGTGATCACCCGGTGGCGCGCGGCCTCCTCCTCGGTGGTCAGCATGGCGCCGCCCTCCCAGGGGCGGCCCGCCTCGTTGGGGGCGATGCCGCCGGTGACGATCAGCCCGACCCCGCCGCGGGCGCGCTCGGCGTAGAAGGCGGCCATCCGCTCGAAGCCGTTCGGGGCCTCCTCCAGCCCGACGTGCATCGAGCCCATGATCACCCGGTTGGGCAGCGTCGTGAAGCCCAGGTCGAGCGGGCTGAGCAGGTGGGGGTACGCGGTCATCCGGGGCTCCTCGCGCGGTCGGGCGGTAGGCCCTTTGTAGACCGCCGGAGCCCGATTGTGCAACTGGGTGCATAACTCGGGGCGGCCGCCGCGCGGGCTCAGCCGGTGACGCAGAGGATCCAGGCGACCAGCTCGGCCGCCACCTCGGTGCGGTTGGTCTCGTGCAGGATCCCGTGCCGGGCCCCGCGGTAGGTGCGGTAGGTGACGTCGGTGAGCCCGGCCCGCCGGTAGCGCTCCACCACCACGTCGGAGAGCGTGAGCTCGGCGTTGAACGGGTCGCGGTCGCCGACCGCCACGTAGACCGGCAGGTCGGGGCGGACGGTCTCCGGCCGGGCCAGGCGGTGGGCCGCCGCCGCGAGGTCCTCCATGGCGCGGGCGTCCAGCGCGGCGCCGCAGAGCGGGTCGGCGAGGTAGGCGTCGACCTGGTCCTCGTCCCGGCTGAGCCAGTCGTGGCTGGTGCGGGCCGGCTCGAACGACGCGTTGAACGCGGTCGTGGCGTCGCCGCCGGCCGCGGCGAGCACGGTGAGCAGCCGGTCGAGCGCGGTGGTGCCGGAGAGTGCCACCCCGGCCAGCCGCTCGGAGTGGTCGAGGATGTACTGCTGGGAGGCCAGCGAGCCGAGGCTGTGGCCCACCAGCACCAGCGGCAGGCCCGGGTGGCGCACGCGGACGAGGTCGGAGAGCGCCACCTGGTCCTGGACGAGCCGGTTCCAGCCGTCCTCGCCGAGGTGTCCGGGCGTGCCGGCGCTGCTGCGGCCGTGCCCGCGGTGGTCGGCCGCGTAGACGGCGTAACCCTGTGCGGTGAGGGCCCCGGCGAGGCGGCCGTAACGGGAGGCGTGCTCGCCCATCCCGTGCGCGAGCTGGACGACGCCGCGCGGCGGCCCGACCGGCTGCCATGCGTGGACGTGGATCTCGAGTCCGTCGCTGCTGGTGAAGGTGAACATCCGCGGCTCCTCGGCGGGCGGTGGTGCGCGGGCCGCAGGCGTGGGAGGGCGACCCGTGGGGCCGCGGGGGTGTCGGGGCGGCGCAGTCGTCTCCGTGCGTGCCGGGAGCGGCCCGTTCGTGCCGACGCTACGCCATTCGACAATGTCGAACAACGGTCGGCATGTATCGGATCGGCATCGCCCCGAGGCCGGTCGAACAGCTGATCGGGCGCCGGGATAGGCTCGCCGGATGATCAGCGCGAGTGCCATCGGCGGAATCGCCGCAGTCTCCTTCGGCATGGTGATGACCCCGGGCCCGAACATGATCTACGTCGTCTCGCGCTCCGTCAGCCAGGGCCGCCGCGCCGGGATGATCTCGCTCGGCGGCGTCGTCCTCGGCTTCCTCACCTACCTCACCGCCGCGGTGGCCGGGCTCTCCGCCCTCTTCGCCCTCGTGCCGACCGCCTACCTCGCGCTGAAGCTGGCCGGTGCCGGCTACCTGCTCTGGCTCGCCTGGCGGGCCTTCCGCTCCCCGGCGCACTCGCCGTTCCGGGCCGCCGAGATGGCGCACGAACGCCCGCTCAAGCTGTTCGGCATGGGCGTCCTCACCTGCCTGCTCAACCCCAAGCTCGCCATCCTCTACATCACGTTGCTGCCGCAGTTCGTGGAGCCGGCGAAGGGCCGGGTGGCACTGCAGAGCGCCGTGCTCGGCCTCACCCAGATCACCGTCGGCACCCTCGGCAACGCAGCCTTCGTCCTCACCGCCGGGGCGCTGGCCGGCTTCCTCGCCCGTCGACCGCTGCTGCAGCGCCTGCACGGCTGGGCCACCGGCACCCTGCTGGCCGGCTTCGCCGTCCGCATCGCCACCGAACGCGGCCGCGCCGCCGTCGCCTGAGCGGAGCCGACAAGGCCGCCCGGCCGGATCGGGCGCCCGCGGCCGGGCCGCCCGTGCCACACTCGCATCAACGGGCAGGCCGCGGCCCGGCGGGCCCCGTCCACCCGCGGCCGCCCAGCACGGGAGGCGGACGGCATGTACTTCGACGGCTCGATCCCCGGCGTCTACCAGCAGTACCTCGTGCCGATCCTCTTCCGCCCCTACGCCCGGGACCTCGCCGCCCGGCTGATGGACCGCGGCCCGGCCCGGGTGCTGGAGACGGCCGCCGGCACCGGCGCCGTCACCCGCGAGCTCGCCGCGGTGCTGCCCGCCACCACCCAGATCGTCGCCACCGACCTGAGCGGGTCGATGATCGAACTCGCCGCCGCCTCCACCAACGGCCGCCCCGTCGACTTCCGGCAGGCCGACGCCCTCGACCTGCCCTTCCCCGACGGCTCCTTCGACGCCGTGGTGTGCCAGTTCGGTGCCATGTTCTTCCCCGACAAGCCGCGTGCCTTCGCCGAGGCGCGGCGGGTCCTGCGCCCGGGCGGCGTCCTGCTGTTCAACGTGTGGGACCACATCGCGGCCAACGAGTTCGCGGCGACCGCCGCCGACACGGTCGCGGCCCTCCATCCGGAGGACCCGCCGGACTTCCTGGCCCGTGTCCCGTACGGCTACCACGACCACGCGGCGATCACCCGGGACGTGTCGGCCGGCGGCTTCGAGCCGCCCCGCATCGAGTCCGTCGACGCCCGCAGCCGGGCCCGGTCCGCCGCCGACGTCGCCACCGCCTTCTGCCAGGGCACCCCGATCCGCACCGAGATCGACAACCGGCCCGGGCGCACGATCGCCGAGGCGACCGACGCGGTCACCTCGGCGATCGGGAAGCGGTTCGGCGACGGCCCCGTCGAGGGCGCCATGCGGGCCCACGTCGTGACCGCCGTCCGCTGACCGCAGTCGTCCGCTGACCGCCGCGGTCCGTGTTGCCGGGTCCGTGCGCTGTCAGACGCGCCGCCACAGCGCCGGCACGTTCGGCGGCTCCCAGCCCGCGAAGGCGGTGTGCGCCCGGACGCAGACATAGCCGACACCGCCGTAGGTGACGAGGTCGCCGACCCGGTACGCGGTGCCGGCCCGCCAGGTGCCGCCCGGCGCGGGCCCGGTCGGCGTCGGGGTCGGGGTCGGCCCGGTGGGGGTGGGGGTCGGGGTCGGCGACTGCGGCACGTCCAGGACGAAGTCGAAGGAGGCCTCCCGGCCCGGGCCGGACTGTCGGACGGTCATCACCAGTGCGGGGTCGAAGATGGTGTCCGTCGAGTTCCGCGGCTCGCCGGGGAAGTACAACTGGGTGGTCAGCACCGGCCGGCGGGGTGCCTGCAGCTTCACGTGCAGGTGCCGGGTGCGGCCCGGGTACAGCCCCGGCGCCACCGTGGTCAGCGTGAACCGCCCCTGGTCGTCGCTGAACTGGTGGCCGCGCAGCCCGTAGCCGGCGTTGTCGTACGCCCCGGCGGTGTCCGCCTGCCAGAAGTCCAGCAGCACGCCCGCCACCGGGCGGCAGGCCCGGCCGAAGACGTAGCCGCTCACCGTCAGCGGCGTGCCCGGGGTGCCGGGGACGGTCAGGACGGTGCGCAGCGGGGATCCCGGCTTGAAGTAGGGGCCCTCGATCTGCTCGGCGGTCGGCTCGTCGCCGTCGTGGCAGGCGGGCGTCAGGCCCACCGACCGGCGGCCGCTCTCCCGGGCCAGGGCCGCGCCGCCGCCCAGCAGCACGGGGGCGGCGCCGGCCAGGACGGCGGCTTTGAGGAGGTTCTTGCGGCTGATCGCGGGCTCACCGGATCGTTCCGGCTTCGGCAGGGGCGGAGTGGGCATGGCGTCGCTCCGTTCGGGGCGTGGGGGCAGGACCGTGGGGGGGCGCGCAGGACCGTGGGGGTGTCCTGCGCATGACAGGAGGGCGGGGGCGGCGGTGCGCCGCCCCGTTCCCCGCCGTGCTCCGACGCTACGGCCGGGCGGTCCGCGGGTCGATGGACTCGGCGCCGGGGCCGTGGTGCTTTCCTCCGCCCGTGCCCGCGCGGAACTCCCCGGGCGTCAGGCCGACCTCGCGGCGGAAGAAGCGGCAGAAGTACGCCGGGTCGGCGAAGCCCGCGGCGGCCGCGACCTGGCGGACGGTCAGATCCGTGGCTCCGAGCAGCCGTTTGGCCTCCAGGGTCTGCTGCTGCCGGATCAGCCGAGCAGGGGTGCGGCCGGTCGCCTCCCGCACCAGCTCGTGCAGCCGCCCGGTGGAGACGCCCAGCTCGCGGGCGTACGAGCCGACGGTGCGGTCGGCGCGACCCGGTTCGGCGATCAGTCGGCCGAAGTGGGCGACCAGCGGGTGCGGCCTGGGCAGCGCGGCGTCCGCCGCGGCCGGGGCCTGCGGCGGGCTGTGCGGGAGGGCCCGGACGGCGCGCACCAGCAGGACGTGGAGCAGCGCCTGCAGCACCCCCGGGTGGCCGGCCCTGGCTGCCCGGTACTCCCGGTCCAGCTCGGCGAGCAGGGCGGCGAGGCCGCGGGCCTCCGCACGGTCCGGCCGCAGCGGCCGGCCGGTGGCCAACTCCCGGGCCAGCGCCGCGTCCTCGGGGTGGCGCAGCAGGAAGTCCTCCTCGAAGAGCAGCACCCATCCCTCCAACCCGCTCGCCCGGCCCCAGTGGTGGACCTGCCCCGCCGCGATCGCGCAGAGCTGCGGCGGGCGCAGCGGGTGGTCGGAGAGGTCGAGGACGTGGCTGCCGCGGCCGCGGGTGACGTAGGCGAGCTCGTGGAAGGAGTGCCGGTGCGGGAAGCCCGCGCGGGAGAGAGCGCCGATGGTGTCGAAGGTGCCGATGGCGAACGGCAGCCGGCCGCGGTCCGGCACTGCCAGTCGGTGCAACTCGATGTCCGGGCCCAGTGGTTGACGGTTCATCGGAGCAGTGTGGCCCGGCCTCCGTCCAGTGGTCCAGACCATGTCCGGGCTGGGCCCGCCCGCCCCACCCTTGCACCCCCGACCACGTGCGCGGCGAAGCCCGGTGCCGACGCCGGGCCTGGCTCAGGCCAGGGCCGAGGCGACGGCTGACGTCCAGGTGGCGGTGGCGCGACGGGCCAGACGGGTGGTGGGGGCGTAGCCCTCGAAGAGGTGGAACGCGCCTGGGACGACGTGGAGTTCGGTGTGGACGCCGAAGGCCATGAGGCGGAGTCCGTACTCGAGCGCCTCGTCGCGCAGGGCGTCGGCCTGGCAGATCTCGATGTAGGCCGGCGGCAGGCCGGTGAGGTCCTCGGCGCGCGCCGGGGCGGCGTACGAGTCTGCGGTGGCGGAGCCCAGGTACAGCGGCCGCATGCCGCGGACGACGCGGCCGTCGACGATCCGGTCGTCGGCGCACTCGTCGACCGAGGGCAGGACGCAGCGGTCGTCGAGGGCGGGAACGAGCAGGAGCTGGAACGCGAGGCGCGGGCCGCCGCGGTCACGGGCGGCGAGGGCGACGGCCGCCGCGAGCGCGCCTCCGGCAGAGCGGCCGGCGACGGCGAGGCGGGTGGGGTCCATGCCGAGGTGCTCGGCGTTGGCGGCGCTCCAGAGCAGGGCCGCGTAGCAGTCGTCGAAGGCGGCGGGGTAGGGGTGTTCGGGGGCGAGGCGGTAGCCGACGGAGACGACGACCGCTCCTACGGCCAGGCACAGGTCGCGGCAGTTTCCGTCGCCGGTGTCGAGGTCACCGGAGATCAAGGCGCCGCCGTGGAAGTAGAGGACGCCGGGGTGCGGGCCGGCCGGCGCCCTGGTCGGCCGGTAGATCCGGACGGTGATGTCGCCGGCCCGGCCCGGGGGGCGACGTGGTCGACGGCGATGCGGGGGTCGTCCGCCGGGGGCTTGGCGGCGAGCAGTTCGCGCAAGTAGGCGCGGGTGGCGGCCGGGTCGGCGAGCGGGTCGAAGGGCCGGACGCGGTCCAGGACTTCGGATATCTCGGGGTGCAGGTGCATCGCGGGCGCTCCACAGTCTCATTGATACGGTTGCGGGCGCGCCGACGCTAACGGTCTCAGTGCAGGATCGAGTCCTCCGTCGGCCACTACTGGCCGATCCCGCATGCCCAGCTCTACCGCGACCCACCCCGGCTGGCCGATCTGGGCCTGCTGCGCGAGGACGCCGAGGAACACGGCCGTCGGCGCCGGGTCTTCCACCTGACTGCGGCCGGGCGCGAGACCCTGCGGAGCTGGCTCGCCGACCCGAGCACTCCTGAGCCGGAGACCCGGAACCCGGCCCTGCTCAAGCTGACCTTCGCCGACCTGGGCGCCCCCGGCCAAGTCGCCGAGCTGGCCGAGGCCCAGGCGGCGCAGCACCGCCGATGGCTCGGCACCTACCGCGAGATGCAGGCCCACCTCGACCCACACGCCCCGGACACTCCGGCGCGCACCCGCCTGCTGACCCTCGGCATCGCGCACGAGCAGAGCTACGTCACGTTCTGGGCGTCCCTGGCGGCCGACCCGAACGGCACCGGTGCCCCGGGGCCCGAAGCGGCGGTCTAGGGTCTGTTCCGCGGAAGTTCATGGAGGGGCGTTGATCGGGCGGCCTTGAGCGGGGTGCCCCCGTAGGTCCACTGGTAGGGCTTGGCGGTCTCGTCGTGCCCGATCACGTAGGCCACCAGCATCTGATCGACACTCCTCCACGACCTTCCGCGGGGCGGCGCTAGAGTGCCCGGATGACCGATCCAGGGCGCTTCCCGACCGTGCCGGTCCGCTCCGTGCGGTACCGCAAGCACGCCTTCGCGGGCTGCGGCCCCTTCATCGACGTCACCCTGGACTTCGAGCCCGCCGGGGACGGCGTCGCCTTCGAGGTGGCGCCGGGCGTGCTGGCGGACTGGGAGTGGCCGGAGGACCTCCCGATGTTCTTCGCGGCCTGCGAGCACGGCGTCCGCGAGGAGCTGGCCGAGTCGGCGCCCGCCGCCGCCGTCCGGGTGGTGCTGACCGGTGCCCGCGCCCACGTCGTCGACTCCAGCGAGTACGCGTTCAAGCTCGGCGGCCGGTACGCGACCCGCGAGGCCCTGGCACGGGCCCTCGCCGCCGACCCGGTGCCGCCCGGGCCCGGCGGGCCTCAGTCCTCGGAGCCGAGGTAGACCGCCAGCCCCTCCTGCTGCATCCGCCGGTCGACGAAGGACCGCGCGGCCGCGACCACCGCGCCCCCGACGGCGCCCAGCAGCGCCGCGGACGGCCCGTCGCCGCTGCCCACGCTGCCGAGGCTCGCGTACGCCCCCAGCACCGCGCCGACCAGCACCGGGCCACGCTCGTCCTGGCCGGCGTGCTCGACGATGTCCACGAACGCCACCGCCAGGCGACTCGCACCGGCCCGGTCCCTGATCCGCACCGCGGTCTCGGTGGTCTCGGCGCCGTCGAAGGCCAGCCGGCCGAGCTCCCGCACGTCCTCGACCTCCTCCCGGGTGAGGCCGACCGTGGTGAGCCGCAGCAGGTGGTAGCGCAGCCGTCCGAGGGCGGCGTCCTCGAAGACGAAGTCCCGGGCGATGCGGTAGGCCTCGCCGGCCGCGGGCGAGAGATCCTGGGCACTGCTCGTGGGCACGGTGGCGTCCCTTCCTGAAGGCGGCGGCGACCTCCGGACCGAGTCGCGGCATCCACCGGTCATTCGTGCCCATTGCAACCGATCCCCGACCGCCTGTCCCCCCGATCTGCCCCAACCGGGCGAGCGTGCGGTGCGCCGTCCGCGGCGCAGGTGGGGCAGGCACCCCCGCCCCGCCGCCGCCGGCCGGGACCAACCGGTCACATGGCTGACCGTCAGTTGTGCTCTTCGGCCGGTTGATCGGCCGATTCTCTCGTTCGCCCGACCAGTGGATCAGGCCTCGGTAGCATCGCCACGGCGGCGGCCCGCAGCGGCGGGCCGCCGGCATCCGCCCGTACCGCCGGACCTGCAGGAGGGCCAGACCATGCCGCTCGACCGAGCCACCAGGAACGGGCCCCGGCGGCCGCACCGCCCACTGGTGCCGCTGCTGCTCGCCGCCGCCGCGCTCACCGGCTGCTCCTCCTCGGGGGGATCGCCGCAGGCGGGGGACACCGCGGCGCCGGCCGGCACGAGCGCCTCCGCCACGGCGGGCCCGAGCGGGGCGACCTCCACGGAGCCGTCCGTCGCGCCCGCGACACCCGCCGCACCCCCGTCCCGTACCTACGGCGCCCGCCCCGACGAGGCCTGCAGCGTCCTGACCTTCGACCAGGTCGCCCAGGCCGTCGGCACCCCCGACCGCTTCGTCGGAACCCACCCGGACCCGGCGTCCGACGGCAGCCCGGTCTGGGGCTGCACCTGGGGGTCGCACCTCTCCTACGTGAGCCTGGACGAGGTCACGGCCCACCAGTTCGCCGCCGCCATCGCCGGCACGGACACCACCAGCACCGTCGTCCCGGGCATCGGCGACCAAGCGGTGCTGGCCCGCCGCAGGGACGGCAGCAGGCCGGCCCTCGCCTTCATGGCCGGCATGCGCTACTACCGCCTGGAGGTCATCGTCGACCGTGGCGAGACCGGCCCGGCGAACGGCGCGCGCGAGGCCACCGCCGCCCGGTCCCTCGCCGCCCTCGCGGCCAAGGCCCTGATGCGCTGAGCCACCGCCGGCGAACCGGCCCATCGGCAGGCGGACCGGCCCACCGGCAAGCGGCCCGCTCCCGGCTCGGACAGCATGGGACGGGTGCCCAGGGCTGGAGGCGTGATGGCGGGTCGGGCCACGATCGGGGAGCGTGCGGGGCGGTACCGGGAGGCGCTCGGGCTACGGCGGGACGAGGTCGCGGAGGCGGTCGGCCGCAGCGGCGAATGGCTCAGGTCCGTCGAGGGCGGCCACCGCCCGATCGACCGGTACACCATGGTGAACGCTCTCGCCGAGGCGCTCGGCGTCGCCCCGGCCGAGCTGCTCGGCGGACCGGCCGGTGCGGGGGAGGCGGGGCTGCGCGACGCCCACCGTGCCGTCCCCGCACTGCGGCACACCCTGCTACGCGCCGGACTGCCGCAGCCCACCGGCGAGGACTCCGTCCCACCGGGCGCCGTGCCGGACGGGCTGCGCAGGAGGGTCGACACGGCTCACGACCTGCGCCGCGACGGCCGGTACGGCGACCTCGGCCTGCGGCTGCCCGCCCTCCTCGACGAGCTGCGCCGCCTCGCGGCGGAGGCCGAGGGTGCCGCGCGCGCCACCGCCGACCACCTGCTCACCGAGACCCTCCACCTGGCCGCGACCCAGCTGCGCCGCCTCGGCCACCCCGACCTCGCCGCGGTGGCCGCCACCCAGGCGGAGCAGGTGGTCGCCGCGTCCGGTGACCCGCTGCTGCTCACCGTGGCCGACTGGATCCGCGCCGAGGCCTGTGCCGCGGCCGGCGCCCGCGCCGAGGCCGAGGCCCTCACCGCCCGCGGCCTCGACCGCCTCGACCCGCTGCTCGGCACCGCCGGTGCGCCGGCCAGGGCGGTGTGGGACCTCTGGGGCACCCTGCACGCGGTGGCCGCCGTCCTCGCGGCGCAGCGCGGGCGGCAGGCGGAGAGCGCGGACCACCTCGCCGAGGCGGCCCGGGCGGCCGGTGCCGTCGATCGGGCGGGCGGCCCGGCCGAGCCGCCGACCGACTTCTGCGCCGCCGAAGTGGCCGTGCACGCCCTGCACGCCGACCTCGAACTCGGTGCCGACGGCGAGGCCCTCGCCCGGCTCGCCGCGGTAGACACCGCCGAGCTGCCGAAGGACCGCCGCGCCAGGCACGGCGTCGACCGCGCCCGGCTGCGGGCCCGGACCGGCGACGACACCGCCGCGCTGCGCGAACTCCTCGCCGCCGACAGGCTCGCTCCGCAGACCGTCCGGGCGCACCCGCTCGTCCCGGAGCTGCTCCTCTCGGCCGCCCGCCGCGGCAGATCCGCCGCCCTCGCCGCCGACACAGCCGCCTGCCTCGGCATCCGGCTCTGAGCCCGGCCGAGCCGCCCCCGCAGGCGCTCCTCGATAGAATCGGATCATGGCAACGACGATCCGGGTGGCCGTCGAGACCTCCGTGCCGGCCGACCGCGTGCTGGATGCGGCGCACGACTTCTCCGCGCGGAGGGCCTCGGTCTTCCCCGCCGTGTCGCTGAAGCACCTGCGGGTGCACCGGCTCGGCGACTCCTCGGCCGAGGTCACCGAGGGCAGCCGGGCGGGGGTGGTGGTCTGGGAGCGCTGCGCGTACGACTGGTCCCGGCCCGGCTCGGTGAAGGCCGAGGTGGTCGACTCCAACGTCTACACCCCCGGCAGCACCTGGGAGCTCACCGCCCGGCCCACCGCCGGCGGCAGCCACGTCGAGATGACCTGGGTCCGGAACTTCCTCCCCAACCCGGGCGCCCGGCTGCTCGGCACGGCGTACCGCACGGTCGGGCCCCGGATGTTCCGGCACGACGCGCGGCGGGTGCTCCGCGCCCTGGAGAAGGGCGCCTAGGTGGCGGCGGCGGGCGGCCCCGACCCCGGGAGCGGCTGAGCCGATGATTCTCGACCTGGTCGTGATCGGCACGGCCATCACCCTCGGGCCGCTGCACAACAGCGCCTTCATCCTGCTGCTGGCCTCCTCGCGGGGCGTCCGCAAGGGGCTGGCCTTCCTGCTGTCCTGGCTGGCGAACCTGGTCGCGGTGGTCGCCTGCGTGGTGCTGCTGACCGGCGGGAACCCGCCCGCCCACCAGAGCCCGCCGTCGACGGCCGCGGTCGCCGCCAAACTCGCGATCGGCCTCGGCCTCGCGGGCTACGGCACGTACCGGCGGCGCCGGCCGCCCAGGCCGCACCGCCCACCGGGCTGGACGGCCCGGGTCGACCACGCATCGCTCGGCACGTCCGCCGGGCTCGCCTGGCTGCTGCAGCCGTGGGCGCTGGTCGGGGCGGGCGCCGCCACCGTGGTGGACGCCGACCTCTCCTCGCTCTCCGACTGGCTCGCCCTCACCGGGTACTGCCTGCTGGCCACCCTCGGCCTGATCGTCATGGAGATGTACACCGTCTGGGCCCCGGCCGCCGCGAACGCCCGGCTGACCGGCCTGCGGGCCTGGCTGGAGGGACACCAGGACCAGCTGATCGTCACGTTGTCGCTGCTGGTCGGTTTCTGGTTGACGGCCAGGAGCATCTACCAGCTGGTCACCTGACGGCCCGTCGATCACTTCCGGTCATCCGCCTCCGCCGATCGCACGCCACCGCTATGGTCTGCCGGAATGCAACGGCGGCACCGGGGGGTGGCGATGTCGGGACAGTACGGCGGGTCGGGCGCGCGGGCGGGCGGGGGAGGCTGCGGGTGCGCGGCCGTCCTGCTGCTGCCCGGCTGGTTCGTCGCGGGGTACCTGCTCGCGCTGCCCGCGGTGCTGCCCTGGGTGATGGCCGCGTCCACCACACCGCAGCCCCCGCCGACGGCCTCCCAGCGGGCCGTGCTGTGGGCGATCGCCGGCTTCACCGCGCTGATGCTGGCCTGGATGGCGGGCGGCCGGGGCAGACCCCGGCCGGTCGCCCTGCTGGTGCATGCGGCGGCGATCGGCGCCGCGGTGGCGGCCGCCTGCCTCGGCGCGTCGGAGGTCGTCCGCGGCGCCCTGTCCGATCCGTCCCTCGGGGACGCAGCGACCCGCGCGGCCGGGGAACGGGTGCTCGCGTCCACACTCGCGACGGTGGCCTCGGGCGTCGCCGCCGCCGTCTGCTTCTACGTGATCCGCTGGTGGGGCCGCCGCACCGGCCGGATCACGGCACCGGTCCGGCCGGTGCGCATCCCCTACACCCCCCGCCCCCGTACCCGTACGGAGGTGCGCCGGCCCGCCGCGGGCGAGGTGTGGCTGGCGGAGGTCCCGCTGCACGAGGACCGCAGCCAGACGCTGCGCCACTACTGCGTCGTCGTGCAGAACCACCCCGGGCACGCCTCCGTCCTGCAGATCACCAGCCAGTCGAAGGAGCACCGCCAGGACTTCATCCGGATGCCCAACGACGGCTGGGACTTCTACTCCGGCAAGGATCACTGGCTGGAGCTGCGCCGCCGTGCGGTGCCGTACGAGCTGTTCCTCAAGAGCGCGCCGCAGGGGCCGTGCCCGCCGGGCACCTGGCAGGAGATCGTCCGCGCCGGGGCCTGAACCCCCAGGCTGACTCGGCCCGTCAGGCGGCGGGTGCGGGCAGGATCCCCAGCAGGGTGCCGATGCGGCGGATCTCGTGGTCGAAGTAGGCGCGGGGCTCGGTGACGATCGCCGAGCGGTGGCCGAACACCTCGAAGGAGACCGCGCCGCACAGGTACGTCCAGGCCGACAGCCCGGCGACCACCAGGTCGGCCGGGGCCTCCCAGGGCAGCCGGGCGAGCAGCGGCTGCAGCGCCTGCCGCGCGTCCTCCGGAGCGGCGGGCGCCGGACCGGGGCGCCAACCGCCCGCCGCGGCCGCCTCGGCGAACAGGCCGCCGATCAGGAACGGCAGGCGGGTGCCCGGGCCGGTGGTGTCCGCCGGAGCGGCGTAGCCGGGGACGGGCGAGCCGTAGATCAGCGCGTACTCGTGCGGGCGCGCCACGGCCCAGTCGCGCACGGCGTGGCACAGGGCCAGCCACCGCTCGCCCGGGTCCCGGCCGGCCGCCGCTGCGACGGCCGCGTCCGCCGCGTCGCCCAGCGAGTCGTAGCTGTCCGTGATCAGCGCGGTGAGCAGGGCGTCGCGCCCGGGGAAGTACCGGTAGAGCGCGGAGGCCGAGACCAGGCCGATGTCCCGGGCCACCCCGCGCAGCGAGAGGCCGTCCGGCCCGTGCTCGGCGAGCTGCCGGCGGGCGGCCTCCTTGATGTCCCGGGTGAACTCGATGCGGGCGCGTTCGCGGGCGGTGAGCGGCTTCGGGGTGGCGGACATGCGGCTCATCCTCGCACTGCCCGAGAACAGTGGCAACAATCGAGCACGGCGAGCTCCGACGAGAACGCCGTGCGAAAGCGAGCACGGTGTTCTTGACAGTGTCGGCCGTATCCGCCAGGCTCGACGGCGGGGCGAGAACGGTGTTCTCCCATCGGTTCGCCGCCACCTGCCGCATCCCGCGTCGTCCCGCCCGATCCGTCCTCCTGGGGGAGTCCACCGTGAGCAAGCACCTGATCGTCGGAGCCGGCCCCGTCGGCACCGCCACCGCCCGACTGCTCGCCGGCCGCGGCGAGGAGGTCACCGTGGTCACCCGCTCCGGCCGGACGGCCGCGCCGCTGACCGGGGTGCACCACCTGCGGCTGGACGCCACCGACGCCGAGGCCCTCGCCGCCGCTGCCGCCGGCACCGCCGTGCTCTACAACTGCGCCAACCCCGCCTACCACCGGTGGGCCACCGACTGGCCGCCGCTCGCCGCCGCGCTGCTCCGCGCCGCCGAGAGCTCCGGCGCCGTCCTCGCCACCGTGAGCAACCTGTACGGCTACGGCGCCGTGGACGCCCCGATGACCGAATCCACCCCGCTCGCGCCGAACTCGGTCAAGGGCGGGGTGCGCGCCCGGATGTGGCAGGACGCGGAGGCGCTGCACCGGGCCGGCCGCATCCGCGCCACCGAGATCCGCGGCTCCGACTACCTCGGCCCCGGCGCGCAGAGCGTGCTCGGCGAGCGCGTCCTGCCGCGCCTGCTGGCCGGTCGCGGCGTCCAGGTCCTCGGCGACCCCGACACCCCGCACAGCTGGACGTACACCCTGGACGCCGCCCGGCTGCTGGTGGCCGTCGGCAGCGACGAGCGCGCCTGGGGCCGGCCGTGGCACGTCCCGAGCAACGCCCCGCGCAGCCAGCGGGAGACCCTCGCCGACCTCGCCCGCGCGGCCGGGCTGCCGCCGGTCAGGGTGAGCCGGATCCCGGGCCCGGCACTCGCCCTGCTCGGCCTGGTCAACCCGCTCGTCCGGGCCGTCCGGGAGACCGCCTACCAGCTGGAGCACCCGTTCGTCATGGACTCCACCGCGGCCGAGCGGACCTTCGGCCTGGCCCCGACCCCGTGGAACGAGATGCTGACCGCCGTCGTCGACTCCTACCGCACCGCCTGACCGGCCCGCGCCCGTGCGCCGCGCCGTGCGGACCGTAGGGTCGGGGCATGCTCCTGTGGATCAACGGCCCCTTCGGCGGCGGCAAGACGCAGACCGCGTACGAGATCCGGCGCCGACTGCCGGGCAGCGTCGTCTGCGACCCGGAGCACGTCGGCTTCGGGCTGCACCGGATGACGCCGCCCGGCCTGCGCGGCGACTTCCAGGACCTGCCGGCCTGGCGCCAGGGCGTGGTCGAGGTCCTCGACCTGGCGCTGACCCGGCACCCCGGCCCCGTCCTCGCGCCGATGACCGTCATCGACCCCGGGTACTTCCGGGAGACCGTCGGCCGGCTGCGCGAACGCGGCCACGACGTACGGCACTTCGCCCTGCTCGCGGAGCGGGGCACGGTGCTGGACCGGCTGCGCGGCCGGGGGCTCGGCCACGCCGTGCGGCGCGTCGCCGGCAAGGACGCCCCGCTGCGCCGCGAGAGCTTCGCGGTCTCCCGGCTCGACCTGTGCCTGGAGCGCCTGCAGGGCGAGGAGTTCGCCGAGCACCTGTGGACCGACCGGCTGACCGTCCCTCAGGTCGCCGACCGCATCGCCGCGTCCGCCGGGCTCGCGCTCGTCCCGGACACCGACAACGCCCTGCGCGGCGCCCTGCGCCGGACCTGGACGAGTGTTCGGCACATCCGCCTCGACTGACGCCGCGGCGGGATAGCCTGCACATGATCGCCAACGATCGCCAACGATCGACAGGGGCGGACGCCGAAAGGACATCGGGATGCAGTTGCGCTGTGCCGTGCTCGACGACTTCCAGGGCGTCGCGACGACGCTCGCCGACTGGTCCCCGCTGGAGGGCCGGGTGGAGGTCGTCAGCTTCCGCGAGCACTTCGCCGACGAGGACGGACTCGCCGCCGCCGTGGCCGACTTCGACATCATCGTGACGCTGCGCGAGCGGGTGCCCTTCCCGGCCTCGCTGCTGCGCCGACTTCCCCGGCTGCGGCTGCTGGTCGCCTCCGGCATGCGGAACTCCGTCATCGACCACGCGGCCGCCGCCGAGCAGGGCGTCACCGTCTGCGGCACCGGGAGCCTGTCCACGCCGCCGGTGGAGCTCACCTGGGCGCTGGTCCTCGGACTCGCCCGCGGGCTGGTCGAGGAGTCCACCGCGCTGCGGCAGGGCGGCCCGTGGCAGAGCACCGTCGGCGCGGACCTGCACGGCCGCCGGCTCGGCCTGCTCGGCCTCGGCAAGATCGGCAGCCGGGTCGCCCAGGTCGGCCTGGCCTTCGGCATGGACGTCGTCGCCTGGAGCCGGAACCTCACGAAGGAACGCGCCGACGAGGTCGGTGTCTCCCTCGTCCCCTCCAAGGAGGACCTGCTGGCGAGCAGCGACGTGGTCTCGATCCACCTCGCCCTCGGCGACCGCACCCGGGGGCTGCTGGGCGCACCCGAACTCGCCCTGATGAAGCCCACCGCCCTGCTGGTCAACACCTCACGGGCCGCGGTCGTCGACCAGGACGCCCTGCTCGCCGCGCTGCACGGGGGCCGGATCGCCGGCGCCGGCATCGACGTCTTCGACATCGAACCGCTGCCGGCCGACCACCCGATGCGCACCGCGCCGCGGCTGCTCGCCACTCCGCACCTCGGCTACGTCTCCCGCGCCAACTACGAGACGTACTACCGGCACGCGGTCGAGGACATCGAGGCGTACCTGGCGGGAGAGCCCGTCCGGCTACTCGGCTGACCGCTCGGGCCGGCCGCGCTCCGGCGCGGCCGTGCGGGGGTGCGGGGCGGGGAGCCCACCGGCCCGCTCGGCGCCCCGGTTCAGCGCCTCCTCCACCGACTCGTGGACGGCGAGGTAGGCCCGGCCGCCGGTCTCGTCCAGCACACGGTTCACCGCGGGGCTGGCGGCCGACAGGCGCAGCCGGACCCCGACGGCGCTGGCGTCCCGACCGAACCGCCGCAGGTAGTCCACGCCGGCGGCGTCGCACACCAGGACCCGGGCGAGGTCGAGGACCAGCAGCCGCCGCCCGGTCCGCAGGGCGAGGTCGAGCCCCTGCCCGGCCAGCAGCAGGCTCTCCCCGGTCAGGGTGCCGGTCACCCGGCACAGTGCGCCGTCATCGCCGACCGCGTCGCACACCATCTCCAGGGCGGCAGGGTCCCTGAGCTGCGCGCCGTTCGCGTCGTCGGTCATCGCTCCGCACCTCCCTGCTGCTCGCTGTCGCTTCCGGACGGGCCGGCTGCTACCGGACGGGCCGGCGCCGGGCCGGGCCCGGATCGGGCGCCTTCGCTTCTACCCGCCGCCGCCCGGTTCGGACGGCCAGGCAGGGAAAGCTACGCGATCGACCCGGTGCCCGTGACATCGCGGCGGGCCGGCGCCGCATCGGCGGCCGGTCGAGCACCTCGATGTGGACGATTCGGTCGTCGACCACGTCGAGGACGAGCAGGCCCCGGTCGGCGAGCAGCGGGACGCAGCGGTGGCCGGGGCCGTACGGGCTGCCCGGGGGGTGTTCGGAGGTGCGGATGCTCTGGCAGTTCTCCTGGCCGCAGCCGCACTCGGCGACCAGCCGGAGCTCCTGCACGGCGACCGCCAGCCGGTGTTCGCCCTCCTCCAGCAGGAGGACGGTCAGCTCGTCGGCGAGGTCCGGCAGGACCTCGCGGACCAGGGGGCGGCTCCGATCCATGGCGGGAGAGTAGTGGCCGCGGCCGCCCATTGCCAGAGGTGAACAGGTGTTCGAGAATGGAGGTGTGACAGCCGATGTCCCCTTCTCGCGTGCGGCGCGGCCGCCCACCGTGCCCGGGGACGTGGTGTTCGCGCCGCAGGAGCTGATGAACGGGCCCGGTCCGTGCCGGGACGTGGCGCCGCGCTGGCGCTGGGTGCAGATCCGGCTCGGCGGCGGCTGGCGGGCCGCTGAACTCACCACCTGGCGGCGGCACCACGGCAGCACCGCCTGGGTCGCGCTGGTCCGGTGGGGGAGCGGCGGCTCCGACTGGGGATGGGTGCTCTACGACCCGGCCGTGCTGCAGCCCGCCCCGGAACCCGCCGCACCCTGGCCCGGCCGGCCGCGCGAACGCCGCCCCGACCGGCGCTGACCCGCCGCCGCACGCTCAGAACACCGCCGTACGCTCAGGACGCCGCCGGACGGTCAGGACACCGCGCGCAGCCCGTGGCCCGCCCGCTCCACCGCCGCCTGCAGCTCGTCGCGGTTCATCGTCGAGCGGTGCGGGATGTCGAGCTCGGTGGCCCGCTTGTACAGCTCCGGCTTGGTGAGCTTCGACAGGTCCTCCGCCGCCTTCGACGAGCCGACCCGCTTCTTCTCCTTCGCCGCCCCCGCCCCGGACTCGCCGCCCGGGGCCGCCGCCGAGGTGCTCTTCTTGCCGCCGGCCGCTTTGGGCGTCCGTCGGGCCGCCGCCGGGCTCTTCGGCGCTCCCGCCTTCTCCGCGCCGCGGGCGTCGTCCAGGCTGCGCCGCAGCACGTCCATCAGGTCGACGACATTGGTCGCCTCGGCGGGCGGGCCCTCCGAGAGCACCGTCTCCCGCCCGGCCTGCTTGTCCTCGATCAGCGTGCGGACCTGCTCCTCGAAGGTGTCCCGGTACTCGTCCGGGTCCCAGTCGACAGCCAGGGTGTCGATCAGCTGCTCGGCCGTGCGCAGCTCGGCGCCGCTGAACTTCTCCTTGCCGTCGGGCAGGTCGTCGATCTCCCGGTGCGGGTCGCGGACCTCGTCGGCGAAGTGCATGGTGTGCAGCTCCAGCAGGCCCTTCTCGGCGCGGACGGCGGTCAGGTACTCCTTGCCGCGCATCGAGAACATCGCCAGCCCGGCCCGGTTCGACCGCTCCAGGGCCCTGGTGAGCAGGGCGTAGATCTTGCCGTACTCCCGGCCCTTCGGCCCGAGGTAGTACGTCTTGTCGAAGTAGATCGGGTCGATCGCGGCCAGGTCGACGAAGCCGGAGACGTCGATGGTCCGCGAGCGGCCGGGCGATATCTGCTCCAGCTCCTCCGGGTCCACCACCACGTACTCGCCGTCGCCGACCTCGTAGCCCTTCACGATGTCGGTGAACGCGACCTCCTCGCCGGTGCGTTCGTTGACCCGGCGGTTGCGCACCCGGTCCGAGGTGCCGCGCTCCAACTGGTGGAAGCGGACCGTGTGGCTCTCCGTCGCCGTGTACAGCGCCACCGGCACGGTCACGAGGCCGAACGTCAGGACGCCGGTCCACACAGGCCTGGCCATCGCCGCTCCTCTCGCCGCGGGGCCGCCGCCGCGCCACCCGGGCACGTGCAGCCGCACCGCCTTCCAGCGTACGGACCGGGCGGAACGGCGGCACGGCGGTCCGGACGGCTCCCGACCAGCGGCTTCAGCGCCGACCCGCCTCGGACGGGCGGTCCTCGCCCGGCGGGCCGGGTTGCCGCTCCGCGGCCGGGAGGTCCGCCAGTCGGGCCCGGGCGCGCTCGGCGCGGTCGCGGGC
>NZ_JBFBJZ010000031.1:0-106328 GCF_040686255.1 Kitasatospora sp. NPDC085879
CCGGCGGCTCCCCGCACCCGCCCGGCGCGGGCGGGTGCGGGGAGCCGGTGCGGCGTCAGGCAGCGGCGCGCTCGGCGGCGGCGAGGCGGACGCAGACGGCCACGCCCTCCATGGCGGAACGCACCTCGTCCACCGAGGGGAAGGACGGCGCCAGCCGGATCTGGCTGTCCCGCGGGTCCTTGCCGCCGGGGAAGGCGGCGCCGGCCGGGGTCAGCGCGATGCCGGCCTCCTTGGCGAGCCGGACGACCTCGGAGGCGCAGCCCTCGGGCACCTCCAGGCTGACGAAGTACCCGCCGAGCGGGCGCGTCCAGGTGGCGATGCCGAGCGGGCCGAGCTCGCGCTCCAGCACCTCGTACACCGCGGCGAAGCGGGGCTCCAGCAGCTGCCGGTGGCCGTCCATGTGGGTCTCGACCGCGGCGGCGTCGGTGAAGAAGCGGGCGTGCCGCAGCTGGTTCACCTTGTCGGGGCCGATGGTCTGGGCGGCCGCGAGGCGGGCGTACCAGGCCATGTTGGCGGGCGAGGAGCCCAGGAAGGCCACGCCGGCGCCGGCCACGGTGATCTTGGAGGTGGAGGCGAAGAGGAAGGCCCGGTCGGGGTGGCCGGCCGCCTCGCAGGCCGCCAGGATCGGCAGCAGCGGGGTGCGCTCCTCCGTCAGGTGGTGCACCGCGTAGGCGTTGTCCCAGAACAGCCGGAAGTCGGGCGCGGCGGCCGGCATCGCGGCGAGCCGGCGGACCGTCTCGTCGCTGTAGGTCTCGCCGGTGGGGTTGCTGTACTTGGGCACGCACCACATGCCCTTGATCCGCGGGTCGGACGCGACCAGCTCCTCGACGACGTCCATGTCCGGGCCCTCGCCGGTCAGCGGGACGGGCACCATGGTGATGCCGAACCGGTCGCAGATGGTGAAGTGCCGGTCGTAGCCCGGCACCGGGCACAGGAAGCGGACCTCGTCCTCGTCCGCCCAGCGCTGCTTGGCGCCCGGCAGGACGGCGAGCATCGCGTGCGCCACCACGTCGTGCATCACCGAGAGGCTGGCGTTGCCGCAGGCGAACAGCTGCTCGGCGGGCACGTCGAGCAGCTCGGCGAAGACCGCGCGGAGCTCGGCCAGGCCCTGCAGACCGCCGTAGTTGCGGCAGTCGGTGCCGTCCGCGGAGCGCACGTCGCCCGGCTTCAGGATCGTCAGCAGCGCGTCCGAGAGGTCCAGCTGCTCCGGCGAGGGCTTGCCGCGGGTGAGGTCGAGCTTGAGGCCGCGGGCGCGGAGCTGCTCGTAGGCGGCGCGGGCGGTGGCGGCGTCCGCCCCCGGCTCCGGTCCGACCGACGGTGTGGTGGACGGCTGTGACACGAGGTTCCCCTCCGGTGGGTGCGGTTCGACCGGGGCACTGCTGCGCCGGACAATCTACCAATCCGCGGACGACCGCCCGGACGGCCGGGTCACCGGCCGGTCAGCCGGCGGGTGCCCGGACGGTGACCCGCTTGGCGCCCAGCAGCACCCGGTAGCGCTCGCGGGCTGCGAAGTCGGCGAGGCTCCACAGGGCCGGGCGACCGGCCTCGGCGCAGAGATGGAGCACGGTGTCGCAACCGGCGTGCACGCCGACGTGCGCGCCCCACGGGTCCTCGTCGGCGTTGAAGAGCAGCAGGTCGAGCGGGCGCGGGTCGGCGGCCCGGACGGTGCTCTCGGTGTCCTCCCACAGGTCGCTGGAGCGCAGCGCGGGCGCCCGCAGGCCGAAGTGCGCGAGCACCGCGTAGGCGAACAGCTGGCAGTTGGCCCCGTGTTCGAGCCCGGGGCGTTCGGCGACCGCCCGCGAGCCGGGGAAGCGCGCCCCGACGTACGGCACCTCCCGGAGCGCGGCGGGCAGCCGGGCGAGGAGATCGGCGGTGCTCACCGGCGGGCCCGCAGCCAGTCGGCGAAGGCCCGCAGGGCGGGCTCCGGGTCGCGGCGGCCGATACCGATCCGGAACCGGTCGGCGGGGGTGTCGGTGAGCTCGGAGCGGTAGATGGCGGCCGGCAGCAGCAGCACGCCGGCCTCCTCGACCAGCCGGGTGCAGAACGCCTCGACGCCGTCCGCGCCGAGATAGCGCGGGAAGGCGACGCAGCCGCCGTCCGGGGCCCGCCACTCGAAGAGGTCGGGGAACTCGGCGAAGAAGGCGTCGAAGAGCGGCAGGTTGGCGGCGATGATGCCGCGGCTGCGGGCCAGCAGGTGGGTGCGGGCCTTGACGGCGATCCGGGCGAGGATCTCGCTGGGGGCGGCGTTGCAGATCGTGGTGTAGTGCTTGGCCCGCTCCAACCGGGTGCGCAGCGCGCGGTCGCGGCACGCGATCCAGCCGATCCGCAGGCCGGGCAGGCCGAGCGCCTTGGAGGTGACGTTGAGCGAGAGGGCGCTCGGCGCCAGGTCGGCGGCCTGCGGCAGGGTACGGGCCGGGTCGCGCTCCAGGCCGCGGTAGACCTCGTCGCTGAACAGGTGGATGCCGCGCTCCTCGCAGAGGTCGGCGAGCGCGGTGAGCTCGGTGCGGTCGATCACCTTGCCGGTCGGGTTGTTGGGGAAGTTGACGGACACCACCCGGGTGGTGGGGCGCAGCGCGGCGGTGACCGCGTCCAGGTCGAGCGCCCAGTCCTGCTTCTCGTCCAGGGCGACGCCGGTGACCTCGCACAGGGCGAGCGGGATGGTCTCGGCGGACTGGTAGTTGGGGGTGAGAACGACGGCGTGGTCGCCGCGGTCGAGCAGGGCCTGCATGGCGATGTAGAGGCCCTCCTCGGCGCCGGCGAAGCAGATCACGTCGTCGGGGCCGACGGTCTCGTACATGTCGGCGATCGCCGCGCGCAGGCCGGGGTCTCCGAAGGTCTCGGTGTAGCCGAGGGCGAGGTTCTGCCAGGCGTGCAGGTCCTCGGCGTCGGCGAGGCCGAGCAGTTCGGCCATCGGCATGGTCTGCGCGTCGGAGGCGGTGAGGTGGTGGCGGGCGGTGAACTCCCATCGGGAGAAGTAGGTCTCCAGGCGGAAGTCGGGCAGTCGGGTCATCGGGGGCTCCGGGGGGATCTGAGGTCGGCGAGCAGCGCGTAGACGGTCGAGCGCGAGGCCTTGAGGGCGGTGGCGACCACGGGGACGGCCCGGCGGACGCCGAAGACGCCGGCCCGGTCGAGTTCGGCCAGCACATCGAGGCGTTCGGCGCGGCCGAGGCGCTCGACCGGGCGGCCGTGCTCGCGGACGTATCGGCCGACGATCTCGTGGACGCGTTCCGTCCAGTCCTGTTCGAACAGCGGCTCGGGGCGCTCGACGGTCGGGGCGGCGAACCTGCTGAGCACCGCGGCGGCCTCGTCGAGCGGGGTGCGGTCGAGGTTGACGCAGAGCACCGCGGACGGGCGGCCGTCCTCGGTGCGGAGCACGGCGCTGACGGAGGAGAGCCTGCGGCCGTCCGCGAGCAGCTTCTCGTACGGGCCGAAGACGTCGTGCGCGGCGGGCTCCAGGCGGTCGAGCTCGCCGAGCAGCGAGGGGTCGCCGGGGGCGCGGTCGGTGTGCGGGTTCCACACGGCGAGCACCCGGTCGCGCTCGGCGTCGTGCAGCACCACCTCGGCCCAGGGGCCGAGCAGGAGCGCCACGGCCTGGCAGACCGGGCCCCACAGGCGCACCCGCGGATCTCTCTGTTCCGTCTCCACGGCTTCCGTCTCCATGCCTGGACTATACGTCCAGGCTGGACGAAAATTCCAGATCGGCAGCTCAGGGGCGCCGGGTCACCGCGAGGACGGCCATGTCGTCGTCCCGCGGGCCGCCCGTCCACCGCTCCACGTCCAGCACCAGCGCGTCGATCAGCGGCTGCGGACGGCCGAACGGCCCGAGCGGCGGCAGCCGCGCCGCCGGGTCGTAGAACTCCCCAGCGCCGTCCCGGGCCTCGGTCACCCCGTCGGTCACCAGCAGCAGGGTGTCGCCGTCCGCGAACGGCCAGGCGTCCGGCGCCGACCGCGGGATCCCGAGCGCACCCATGCCGAGCGGCAGCCCGGGGTCGCTCGCCGCCAGCAGGGCGACCGGACCGCCCCCCGCGGCCAGCCGGTACGGCCCCGGGTGGCCGCAGTTCAGCAGCCGAAGGCCGCCGCCCGCCGGATCGACCTCGCCCAGCAGCGCGGTGATGAAGCCCTCGGTCCTGACCTCCTCCTCGCTCCCGGCGCTCTCCCGCGCCAGCGAGTGCTCCAACGCGTCGGCCAGGGCGAGCAGGTCCGGCGCCCGCTCGGCGTTCTCCCGGAACGCCCCCAGCAGCACCGACACCGCCGCCACCGCCCGCAGGCCCTTGCCCCGGACGTCGGCGATCAGCACCCGCGCTCCGAACGGGGTGTCCTGCACGGCGTAGGCGTCCCCGCCGATCAGCGCCTCGGTCTGCGCCGCCCGGTAGCAGGCCGCCACCGCCAACCGCCCCACCCGGGCGGGCGGCGCGGGCAGCACCGCCTGCTGCGCCGCCTCGGCCACCGAACGCACCACCGCCAGCCGCCGCCCGTGCCGGGCGACCACCCGGTTGACCCAGAGGCCGATCAGCGCGGCGAACACGGTGTTGGCGAGTTCGAGCCAGCCGGCCGTGGTGCCGATCGTGCCGTCCCGGGAGGTCAGCACGAGCACGCCGACCGAGCTCGCCACGCCGACCGCCACCGTGTCCCGCAGCGGCAGCAGCGCGCCGGCCAGCACGGAGGCCGCCGCCATCATCGGGTCGCCCCAGTAGTCGGCGGTCGCCAGCGAGTCCCAGACCAGGCCGCCGACCACCAGCAGCCACGGCGCCGCCCGGACGTAGCGGGGCCACTGCGTGGACATCGTCGCCACCGGCAACCACGACTCCCGTTCGGAGGGCACTTCGGAGAACACTTCGGGGGGCTCTTTGCGGGCAGTTTGCGGGGCAGTTTGCGGGGCAAGGGGGCTTTTCGACGATATCCGCCGACCGGCCGGCCGCCGGGTACGACACCCGCGGCACCGGCTGACCGGACGTCACCGCGCTCGATCGCGAACCTCGCTGACGGCGGGCCGGCGCCCCGCCGATCGGCGGGTCCGGACCCCTGCCGTCCTCCCCTAGCATCGGCCGGGTGACCCGGTGGCGCCCTTTCCTCGACGACGACACCCTGCGGCCCGAGCCCGAGCTGGTGGCCGCGCTCAGCGCCGACCTGCGTTCACCGGATCCGGCGGTCAGGGACGAACAGGCGTACGTGCTGCTGAACCGCTGGATACCCCGGCTGCTGCCCGAGATCCGGCACCGCCTCGGCGACGAGATGGCGGAACGCTTCACCGACCCCGCGATCCAGGCCCGCACCTTCGCCCCGCTCATCCTGGCCCGACTCGTCCGGCTCGGCGACCACGACCCGGCCTGGCAGCGGGCCTTCGCCGCCTGGTACCGCACCGAGACCGACCTGCGCGGCCACGACCCGGAACTCGGCTGGCTGCACGCCGCCGCCCACGGCGCCGACCTGCTGGGCGCCTACGGCCGCAGCCCGCACACCGAGCCCGCCGAGCTGCTGGAACTGGCCCGGGACCGGCTGCTCGCCCCCACCGACCACGTCTTCGACGCCATGGAGGACGACCGGCTCGGCCTGGCGGTCGCCCTCACCCTCACCCGCCCGGAACTGACCGAACGGCAGTCCGTGGACTGGCTGACCCCGATCACCGCCGACTTCGCCGCCGGCAGGCCCGGTCCCGTCCCCGCCCACGCCTCCAACACCGTGCGCACCCTGCGCGTCCTCTACCTGCTCGCCGACCGCGGCGTCCGGCCCGCCCCCGACGCCGGCCCCGTCCCGCTCACCCACGCCCACGCCGTCCGCGAGGCCGTCGCCGAGGTCCTCGCCACCGCCTGCCCCTACGCGGGCTGACGCCCGGGCCTGCCCCGGGCGGTCCGCCGCCAGCAGACCGGCCGAGGCCGAGGCATTCTCACCGAGGCAGGCACCGAGGACGGCCGCGGCCGGGGGAGGTCAGTCCGTCCGCGGCGGACGGTCGTTGAGGAGCTTCTGGTACAGCACGTGGTTCTGCCAGGCGCCGTCGAGGAAGAGCAGGCCGGTGGCGGTGCCGATCCGCTCGAAGCCGCACTTGGCGAGCACCCGCTGCGAGGCGGTGTTGGTGGCGGCCGCGCCGGCCTCCACGCGATGCAGGCCGAGCTCGCTCTCCGCGGCCCGGCAGGCGAGCAGCGTGGCGGCGGACGCCAGACCGCGGCCGGCCATCGCCGCATCCACCCAGTAGCCGAGGTTGGCGCTCTGCAGGTGCAGCCGCACGATGTTGGTGAGGGCGAGGGCGCCGACGATCTCGTCCCCGCTGACGAGCACCCAGGGCGCCATCCGCCCGGTCTCGGCCTGGACCAGCTGGTCGTGCAGGCGGGTGCGCTGGCCGGCCGCGGTGAAGTAGTCCTCGTCGCGCGGCGGATCCCAGGGGCGCAGGTACTCCCGGTTGCGGAGCAGCGCGCGGGACAGCGCCTCGGCGTCCTCCACGACGACGGGCCGCATCAGGACGTCGCCGGAGACCGGCGCGGAGAAGGTGATCACCCGAAGAGCCTAGGCGACGAACGGACGGGGCCGCGCAAGGGCCGGGAGAGGGTCGGGCCGGGGCCGCGCGAAGGCCGTGGCACACCGGGTCACACATCCGCAGCATTTCGCCCGAACCGCCTCGAACAGGCACGATTCCTGCCACGCTGTCGCCCTGCCGGATGGGAGCTGCCGGGGCGGCGCGGCCCCGGGTGAGGGAGGGGTCGGCGATGGTCGGGCGGAGAAGACGTGCGGTGTGGGGTGCGGTGGCGGCGGTGCTGCTGGTCGCGGGGTGCGGCAGCGGCGGTTCGTCCGGCTCCGTCGACCGCCCGGTGCTGTCGGCGGGGACGGCGTCGGAGTCCTCGGACCCGGCCTCGCCGAGCGGGTCGCCCGCCGACTCGGCCTCGCGCTCGCCGGAGGAGGAGTCCGCCACGCCCACGCCTTCCGCGGAAGAGAGCGGCCCGGAGGCCTCCGCCGAGGAGTCCTCCCCCGCCGGCTCGGACGATTCCTCGGACGGCTCCTCCGACGCCGGCAGCGACGCGGGCTCCGGGTCGGGCGCGGCGGCGGACGGGCCCTCGGGCAGCTACGACGTGACGATCACGGGGGTGGCCGGCGGACGCTCCTTCAGCCGCCGGGGCACCGTCCGGATCCTCGGCACCATCAGCGAGGTCGGCACCACCAACGGCGTCAATGCGGTGGACGTCTGCCTGATCTCGGGCTCGCCCGCCGCCCGGCCCGAGGTCGGCGCGATCTGGTTCGGCAGCAACTCCGGGTGCAGCCCGGGGGCGAGTGCGGCCCACCTCGACCTGGCGTACGTCGAGGTGAGCGGCTCGACCGTGACCGTGCAGCCGGACCAGCGGATCGCGGCCACCCTCGGCAACCACTACACCGTCTCCTCCGGCCTGGCGGCCTGCCCGTTCGCGCCGGTCTCCGGCTCGATGCGGGTGACCGCCTCCGGTGGCCGGCTCACCGGGCGGGTCGACATCACCGGTTACGGCGGCGCGTTCTGCGGTCAGTCCCGCTACCAGGCCGACCTCGAAGGCGGTTCCTGACCCGTCGCCGGTGGGCGCGGGGATGGGCTGCCGACCCCGGGCCGCGGTGTGTGACGGCGGGCCCGGGGTCGGCAGGTCGGCGGTGCCGGGGTGTCAGCCGGCGTTGTCGCAGACGTTGCCGGTCGCCGGGTTGAGGATGCTGACGACGCCGATCGAGTTGCCGCAGACGTTCACCGGGATGTGGACCGGGACCTGGATGACGTTGCCGGACAGCACACCGGGCGAGTTCGTGGCCACGCCCTCGGCCCCGGCGCTCGCCGAGGCCGGGCCGGCAGCGGCGCCCAGGACGAGGGTGCCGGCGGCGGCCGCGAGGGCCAGGGCGGTGCGCAGTGCGGTCATGGTGGACTCCTGTCGTGTCGAGCTTTTCTGATGATGCGTCGGCCGAGCGATCGAAGAACGGCCGTCATGACCTTTTCGGCACGAACCGGCCCCGGGGTTGGCCAGGACAGGACAGTCCACCCGATCGGCGCAGCGGTCCGGCCGACCTTGACCGGTACGGCGGACACGGCGGCCGGTCCCTCGGTGTCCGAGGACGTCGATCAGCGGCCGCAGCAGCGGGAGCCGATGGGAGCAGTGCGAGCGGCAGGCCGGCGTTCACCGCGGGAAAGCCCCCACCCGCGGCGACGGGTCGGTGACGTCGGTACGGCCCCGCGACGCGGCGGGGTAGGGTCGCTGACGGTGTGTCGGCGAACGGGCTGCCCGGCGGCAGGCCGTCAGGGGGGTCGCTCGTGGGTGTGTTGTTGCTGTTCCTGGCGCTGGCGGGGCTCGTCCTGGCGGTGGTGCTGGTGGTCCTGGCGCTGGTGTCGCTGGGGCGGGCCGCGCGGCGGCGCCGGGGGGCGTGGTTGGTGCGTGGGCTGGCGCTGGCCGCCGCGGCGGGCGCCGTGGCGGCCTACATGTGCGGGCTGGCGCTGGTCGGGCTCGACGCGATGGACGCGGGCAGCGGCGGGGCGGACTCCTCGCCGCCGCAGCCCTGCCGGACCGGCCCGGCGGAGCGCTGGGGGCAGGTCGCCGACTGGGAGGTCGGCTTCGTCCCGGTGCGCTTCGAGTGCCGGCTGGCGAGCGGGAAGTCCTATGCCAACGCCACCGTGCCCGGGTGGGTGAATCCGGCGACGGCGCTCTTCGGCCTGGCGGCGGCGGGCCTCGGCATCGGGGCCCGGGCGGCGGCCGAGCGGGTGGAGCGCCGTACGCCGGCGGCGGTCTGAGGGGCGGGGGCCACGCCGGGCGCGGGCCCCCGCCGCGCAGCGGACGGTCAGAGGTCCAAGGCGACCTGGTCGACGGTCCAGAAGGCGCTGTTGGTGCCGGTGTAGCGGAAGCGGAGCTGGGCGGTCGCGGCCCCGGCGGGCACGGTCACCGGGATGCTCTCGAAGGTGTTGGTGTCGGCCCGGTAGGACTTGAGGAGCTGCGGCGTGCCGGAGTCGAACGAGATGAAGACGTCGCCGGTCTGCGGGCCGTCGATCCGGTAGTCGGTGGCGAAGCGGAGGGTGGCGGTGGTGGCGCCGTTGAGCCGGTAGCGCGGGCTGATCAGGGTGGAGTCGAACTGGCCGGCGCCGTGCGACTTGTCGTCCCACTCGTCGGAGTCGGCGACTGCGAAGACGTCGCGGGCCCGGACGTTGGTCTCGCGGGCCTGGCCGGGCTGCGCGGCCGTCCAGAACTCGTCGGTGGCGAAGGCCCAGCCGCGCCACTCGGTGACGCCGCCGGTCGGCATGGCCGAGTTGTCGATGCTCCAGCCGGCGGGCGGGGTGTGCGTCCAGCCCTTGACGGTGGCGGGGATGCCCGTCTCGTCGGCGCGGCTCTGCAGGCTCGGCCGCAGGGCGTCGAAGGCGTCCGGGACGATGTCGCCGATCGGCTTGCCGTCGAGCTTCCACACCGGGTCGACGGCGACGCCCTCGTGCTTCAGGACGGTCGGCGCGATGTCGACGGGCTTGACGTCCTGGCGGGTCGAGCCGGGGGTGTGGCCGGCGCCGTCCGCGATGACGAAGGTGCGCCGCTCGTTGGCGCTGTTGCCGCCGTGGCCGCCCGCGTCGGTGTGGCCGTGGTCGGTGGTGACGAGGATCAGCCAGTCCTCGGAGCCGTACGTGGGGCGGGACTTGAGGGCGGTGACGACCTGGCCGACCAGGCCGTCGACGGTGTGGATGGCGTCCAGGTACTGCTGGCTGGCGCCGCCGTGGCTGTGCCCGGCCTCGTCGACCTGGTCGAAGTGGAGGAAGACGGTGTCGGGGTTGCCGTTGGCGAGGTAGTCGGCCGCGTCGGAGGCGGTCTTGGCGTCGTTCTCGCTCTCCGGGATGCGCAGGTCGGCGCGGCCGTTGAAGACGGTGTCGGTGATCGGGTTCCAGGAGGCGGCCACCAGGGTGGAGGCGGCGGGGGCGGCGGTCTCCAGGCGGGTGGCGAGGTCCGGGTAGAGGTCGAAGTGCGAGCCGGTGAAGGTGTTGTCCTTGACGCCGTGCTTGTCCGGCCAGACGCCGGTGGCGATGGTCGACCAGCCGGGGCCGGACAGGGTGGGTGCCAGCGGGTTGGCGTACAGGTTCGAGGTGGCGGTGAGGCCGCCCGCCATCAGTGCCTTGAGGTTGGGGGCGTCCGCGGTGAGGAGCTTGTCGTAGCGGGTGCCGTCGATGCCGATGACGAGCGTCTTGGCCTGCATGGTGCCGTTCGGCAGGCCCTTGTACGGGCCGGTGGCGGCGGTCGCGGTGACGCCGGTCAGCGGCAGCAGGGCCGCGGTGACGGCGCCGGCGGCGAGCAGGGTGCGGAGGTGTCGGGACGTGCGCACGGGGGCTCCTGGGGAGTCGGCGTGGGACAGGACACGAACGTGGAGCGGCGGCGGGGGCTGTGGGTCGGCGCACCGCCACCGGCAGAGAGCCTGGGCCCCGCGGGCGAGCCCTCCGTCGCGCCGAAGGGATCGGCGCGTGAACAGCTCCCGAAGTTCAGTCCATACCCGTTACCGTTCCGTTATCTGCCGCGCCTGGGCGGGTCCGCTTGCTTGTACGGTGTCGGCGTGAGCCACGGCATCCCGCAACCGCCGCTCGCGGCCGCCCGTTCCGGTGTCCCGGAGCACGGCCGCGTGCCGAAGTACTACCTGGTCAAGACCGAGTTGGAGGCGCTGCTCGACGAGCTCGGCGCGGACGGGCTGCTGCCGACCGAGGTCGACCTGGCGGCCCGGTACGGGGTGGCCCGGGCGACCGTCCGCCAGGCTCTGCGGGAGCTGCTGGTCGAGGGCCGGCTGCGCCGCCGCGGGCGGGGCACGGTGGTCGCCGGGCGCAAGATCGAGCAGCCGCTGTCGCTGGCGAGCTACACGGAGGGCGTCAGCCGGCACGGCCTGCGGCCGGACCGCACGCTGATCGGGCTGGACCGCGTCCCCGCCGATCCGGCGCTGGCCGCCCGGCTCGGCCTGGCCGGGGGCGAGCCGGTCTGGCACCTGGAGCGGGTGCTGCGGGCCGACGAGGAGCGGGTCGGGCTGGAGAGCACCTATGTCGCCGCTGCCCGGCTGCCGCGGCTGGACCGGGACTTCGACCCCACCGGCTCCTTCTACCGGTACCTGCGCGACCAGGGCCTGGGCCTCGGCGGCGCCGAGGAACGGATCGAGACCGTCCTCGCCACCCCGCGCGAGGCCCTGCTGATCGGCACCCCGCCGGCCCTGCCGATGCTGCTGCTGCACCGCCGCAGCCGGGACACCGCCGGCGCCCCGCTGGAGCAGGTGCGCACCCTCTACCGCGGCGATCGCTTCAGCTTCACCCTGGACCTCCCGGCGCCGACGACCGACTGACGGCCGACGGCCGACTGACGCCTGCCCCGGGCCGACACCGGATCAGCCGGTCGGGCCGTCCTGCGGTCGGACGGCCCGTCGCATGCAGACCCGCGGCCACCGGTCGAGGCCGTGCGCCGCCTCCCGCGCCCGGACGGCCCGCAACTCCGGCCCGATCTCCGGTTCGTCCAGGGTGACGAAGCCGCAGCGGGCGTAGTAGGGCGCGTTCCAGGGCACCTCGGCGAAGGTGGTGAGGGTGAGCGCGGGCAGACCCTCGTCGGCGGCGAGCCGGGCGGCGCGGTCGAGCAGCGCCCGGCCGATGCCCCGCCGGGCACCGGCCGGGTGCACCGAGACCTGCTCGACGTGCAGGTTGCCGTCGACGCGCTCGGCGACGAGGTAGCCCACCGGCACGTCGCCGCCGTCCACCGCCGCCCAGGCCAGGCCCGCCGTCAGGAAGACCGTCAGTTCTTCTGCGGTGAACGGCTCGTCCGCTGCGATCTCCGGCATGCCGACCGCGCGGAAGAGCTCCCCCGCCGCCCGCTCGATCTCCTGCAGCCGGGGGAAGTCGTCGGGTATCGCCGCTCGAATGCGCATGCGCCCATTCTGCCGTCCCGGCGGGCGGTCTCCGGCGGGCGGTCTCCGGCGGGCAGCCCCCGTCGGAGGCCGCCGTCCGCCGGTCGGATGACATCCTCGCGGCGCAACGCGCCCCCGGGGTGTGGGGCGGGCAGTGTCGTCCGGGTGACCGCCGCAGTGCCGGGGGCGGGACACCGGGACGGAAGGAGAGCGGCGTGGCTGCGGGCAACGGCGGGCGGGGCGGGGGCGGCACCAGCGAGGGGCTCGCGCTGGCGGGCATGCTGTTCGCCGTCTCGATGACGTTCATCGACCAGACCATCGTGTCGATCGCCGCACCCAGCATCATCCGCGAACTCGGGCTGTCCGCCGGGGCCATGTCGTGGGTGGTCAACGCCTATCTGCTGGCGCTGGCGGCGTTCTTCGCGCTGGGCGGGCGGATGTCCGACATCCTCGGGCACAAGCGGATGATGCTGGTCGGCACGGTGGTGTTCGTGACGGCTTCGGCGCTCTGCGGGGCGGTGCCGACCGGCGGCGCGGCCGAGACCTGGCTGATCTCCTTCCGCGCGGTGCAGGGCGTGGGTGCGGCGCTGATGTTCCCGGCGGCGCTGGCGGTGGTGGTCGAGGTGTTCGCGGTGGAGCGGCGCGGCCGGGCGCTCGCGCTGTTCTTCGGGGTGGCGGGCGGCCTGACCGCGATCGGCCCGATCCTCGGCGGCTGGCTGACCAGCTGGACCTGGCGGGCGATCTTCTGGGTCAACGTCCCGGTGGCCGTGGTCGCCCTGGTGCTGACCTTCCTCGCCCGGATCCGCAACACGCCCCGCCCGGAGCCGATCGACTGGCCGGGTGCGGTGCTGGTCGCGGTCGGCATGGGCCTGAGCGTGCTCGGGCTGCAGCAGGCCGCCGTCTGGGGCTGGGACAGCGCCGCCACCTGGGGGTGCATCGTCGGCGGCCTGGCGGTGCTGGTGCTGTTCGTGCTGGCGGAGCTGCGCAGCCGGGACCCGCTGATCACCATGCAGGTCTTCGCCGACCGGGCGTTCTCGGCGGACAACGCGGTGCTGTTCTTCTCAATGATGGCGTTCGTCCCGGTGTTCTTCTTCGCCTCGGTGTACGCGCAGGTCGCGCTCGGCTACTCGGCCAACGAGGCGGGCCTGTACCTGCTGATGTTCTTCGCCGGCTTCGGCCCGGCCTCGCAGATCGGCGGCCGCATCCTCGACCGGCGCGGGGCCCGGCCGGCGATGCTGATGGGCACCGCGGTCGGGGCGGTCGGGTTCGCGATCTGGGCGGCGAAGATCACCGATCTGTCGCTGGGCGCGCAGTGGCCGTGGATCGTGCTCTCCGGCGCCGGCATCGGCCTGCTGCTGACGCCCGCCTCCACCGACGCGGTGAACCGGGCGATCGGCCGTTCGTACGGCGAGGTCACCGGGATCACCCAGACCGTCCGGAACTACGCGGCGAGCGTGAGCCTGGCGGTGCTCGGCACCGTCCTGCTGCACACCACGGCGAACCGGGTCACCGAGACGCTGGAGCAGCGCGGGCTGCCGGCGCAGGCGGCGCGCACCACCGCGGATCGGATCACCAGGAGCCTCACCGGCCCCAGCAGCGGCGGGTCCGCGGCGACCGGGGTGGACCCGGGGCTGCTGGACGCGCTGCGCGCGGACTTCGCGGCGGCGAACCGGCCGGTGCTGTACGGGATGGCCGCGGCGCTGGCCGTGGCCTTCCTGTGCGCGCTGTGGCACCCCGGCACCCGGATCACCGCGGAGAGCGAGGCGGCCCGGAGCCGTCCGGGTACGCGTCCGGCCGGGCAGGAGGCGGAGCGGGAGGGCTGACCGCACGCTCGGGCGGAGCCTTCCCGACGGACACGGCGGACAGGTCGTCGACCAGGCCGACCAGCCAGACGGCGGTGTCCACGGCGTGCAGCGCCGCCGGGTCCGGCGGCAGGCGGGTCGCCATGATGCGCTCGTCGAGCAGCGCGGTGCGTGCCTCGGCGAGGAGCGGGTCCGGCGGGACGGGCGAGCCCGGGCCGGCGCGCAGCGCGGCGCCCTCCCGGCGGAAGGCGGCGGCCGCGGTGTCGGCGTCGCGGACGAGGGCGCCGGCCACGCCGGGCCAGCCGACCAGGGAGTTCAGGGCGATCCGGGCGAGCAGTTGCTCGGCGCCGCGGACGGTGTGCTGGCCGGTCAGCAGCGCCGCCTGCCAGTCCGGTGCGCCCGGCGGCACGGCGTGGTGCTCGCAGCGGGACTGGGCGTACGTCGCCTCGGCGAGGACCGCGGAGCGGCGGGCCCGGCGCACGGCTCCGTCCGGGGCCGGTCCGCCGGTGAGCACGGCGACGGTCTCGCGGAGCGCGTCGGCGCTGTCGGAGAGCAGCTCGGCCGTGCGCCGGCGCAGTTCGCGGGCGCCGCCGAGGGGCCAGGCGCAGAGTCCGGTGAGGGTGCCGACGGCGGCGCCGGCCGCCACGTCGACGAGCCGGGCCTCGGCGAGCTTCCAGCTGGCGGGCGCGAGCTGGGCGAAGACCATGGCCACCGCAATGGTGAAGGTGCCCTGGGCCCAGGCCAGGCCGAGGATCGGGCCCAGGGTGAACGCGGTGAGCATGGTGCCTGGCAGCGCGACGGCGTAGAACAGCGGCCGGTCCCCGACCAGCATGAGCATCACCGCCGTGGCGGCCGCCCCGCACAGTGTGCCGGTGAGCGCGGGCCGCAGGGCCATGCCGGTGTCGGCGGCGGTGGTCCGCATCAGGGTGAGGGTCGCGAGCAGCACCCAGAAGCCGTGCGTGAGGTCGAGGCCGCCGACGAGCAGGCGGGCCGCGGCGAGGGCGGCGGCGGTACGGACGGCGTTCTGGAAGTACACCGAGCGCGGGGTCAGGTTGGCCCGGAACCGCGCCCACCAGAGCCGGACGGCCGGCTCGTGGCCGTACCAGAACGGGCCCGGCCGCTCGGCGGGCGGGGTCGGGTCGGGCGGCAGCGGCGCGCGCCGGCTGATCCGTACGGCGAGGGTGAGGAAGCGGGCGCCCTCGGCGGCCTCAAGGGCCATGCTGCCGAGACCGAGCCGGGCGGCGGTCGCCGCCTCCGCGGGGTCGGAGGTGCGGTACGGCCCGATGTGTCCGGCGCCGGCGCCCGGGTCGGCGGCGGGGCGGGGGGCGGGGCGGGGGGCGCCCTCCGGGTGGAACGGGGTGGTCCGGACGGCTTCGAAGGCGGCGATGGCGGTCTCGATCGGATCCGTCCCGGGCACCGGTCGACCGTTCCGGAGGCCCTCTCCCGCGGCACGGACGGTCCGCGCCGCGGCGCGGACCAGTGCGGCGGCCTGCGGCAGCGGGCCGGCGAGGTCGTTGACCCGGCCGATCCGCAGCAGCTGCGCACGGGTGTGGCGGAGGGCGGTCGCGGCGTGCGAGAGCGCGCGGTCGGCGGCGCTCGCGGAGGCCGGACGCTCCATCAGCGGGATCCGGGAGAACCGCAGGTCGTCCATCGCCTCGGCGGCGGGGTCGGGTCGGCCGTCCGCGGCGCCGGGCGGGGCGCCGTCCTCGATCGGGCGGCCGGGCGGTGCCGCGACGGCGACCGCGGTGCGGTCGGCGAGGTCGGCCACCGCGGCGGCGGCGCGGGCGAGCCGGTCGCGGTAGTCGACCGGCGGCACCACCGGCCACAGCAGCCGCTCGGCGGCGGCGAGCAGCACGATCCCGGCGGTGACGCCGATCAGCCGCAACGGCAGGTCGTCCGGCCGGTACGGCGGGAAGCACGGAAGGATGTAGAGGAGCTGCAGGCCGTTGGCGAGACCGACCAGCCGGGGCCCGCCGACCGAGCTGTAGGCAACGGCGAACCCGATGCCCAGCATGCCGAGGGCGGCCGCCCACGAGCGCACGGCGAGCAGCGTTCCGAGGGTGATCAGCAGGTAGGCCGCGGGCAGCGTGAGCAGCAGGGTGCGGGCCCGGGCCCGGGCGCCGCCGCCGATCCGGGAGAGCAGGCCGAGGGAGATCGCGCCGAACAGGGCGTAGGTCGCGGCGGTCGGCCGGTCGAAGCCGTACCGGAAGGTGTAGAAGCCGATGCAGGCGACCAGGGTGACCCGGACGGCCCGGTGGAGGATCTCAAGACCGGGGTCGCGGGCGCGGAGCCGGTCGAGCAGTGGGCGAGTCCGGCTCATCGGCACCCCGCTCTCCCTGGTCGGTGTCCCCGGTGACCGCTCCGCCCGGCCGCCCGGCCGCCCGGCGGGCCCGTGGGGCGCGGCGGGGGGCGGGCCGCGGCCCGACATGCCCAGGCTAGGACCCCCCGCCCGGCCCCGCAGAGTCGCCCGAGGCGCGACGACGCGGGGGCGCCCGGGGGGCCCGGCTGCGCGTTCGTCACTTGGGGAGCTGGGCCCTGATGGCCTGGTCGGCCGTGGCGACCGCCGGCGCCACAGGATCGCCCTTGACCGCCGAGTAGATCAGGGTGTTGAACGGTCCCCAGACGGCGGACATCTGAGGGAGCGCCGGCAGCGGTACGCCGGACTTCGCGGCCTGTTCGAACGCCGCGAGGTCGGGGTCGGCGGCGTGCGCGTGGGCGAGGGACTCCTTCAGGGCCGGCATGCGGGGTTCGGCCTTGTACAGGGCGTCGGCGAGTTCGACGGAGCCGAGCGTCGAGAGGACGAACTTCTGGGCGAGCTCCTTGTGCGCGCCCTTGCTGGCGACGAAGAACGACTGAACGCCGACGAACGACCTGGCGGGGCCCATGCCCGCGAAGCCCGGCACCGGGGAGACGGCGTACTTCGTCCCCGCGGCCCGCACGTCCGCCAGGCGCCACGGGCCGGACACCAGGAAAGGAGTCTTCCCGGAGGTGAAGGCGGCCGCGGTGTTCTCGGAGGTGTAGGAGCGGCGCAGCACGCCCTTCCCCTTCTCCCCCAGCGCCGCGATCTTCTCGAATGCGGCGACCGACGACGGGCTTCCGACACCGAGGTCGGACGGATTGGCGTTGCCCCGTCCGTCGTCGCCGAAGAGGTAGCCTCCGCCGGAGCTGAACAGCGGGTACATGTGGTAGGTGTCACCGGACTTCCCGTCCGACTGGCTGACGGTGTATCCGACCGCCTGGGACACCTTGCCGGCCTTCCGGAGCTGCTCCCCGGTGGCCACCAGTTCGTCGAAGGTCGCGGGGGCCTCGGGGACGAGTTCGGTGTTGCGGAACAGCACCAGGCTCTCCACCGCGTAGGGGATGCCGTAGAACTCGCCGTTGTACATCACCGCCCTGCGGGCGACGTCGACGTAGTCCTCCATCTTGTTGTCGAGCACCAGGATCGGGTCTATGAAGCCGTTCAGTACGAGGTTTCCGATCCAGTCGTGGGCGCCGATCATGACGTCCGGGCCGGTCCCCGCCTGGGAGGCCCTGATGAACGTCTCCTGCTGGTTCTCCGTGACGGCGACGATCTCGGCCCTGGCCCCGTGTGCGGCGGCGAAGGAATCCGCGAACGGCCTGAGTGCCTCGGCGCGCTTCTCGTCGGCCCAGATCACCAGCGTCCCGTTCGGGGCGTCCTCGGAGGCGGAGTCGAAGACGGAACCCGAGCCGCAGGCGGTCAGGCTGAGGGACAGACAGATCGCGGCGGCGATGAGCGCGAGGTTTTTGCGCACGCGTTGCTCCAGGTCGACGGGGGTGGGCATCCGCCGAGAGCCGGCGTGCGCAGAAGTTAGCAACGGCCCCCCGCACTGGCAACGCTTTCAGCAAGTTTCACGACAACTTTCAACCGCCTTGCAGCGCAGGCACCCGCCGTGGGATCAGATGGTCACCTTGAGTGACCATCCGTGTGGTGCGAGTTGCCGCTCTCGGGTGCCCGGACCAGGGTGGTCGGCGGGCCGCCTCCCCCGGAGCCGGCTGTCCTCGTGATCGTGAAAGGGATTGCCCCATGTCCGTGACCCGGACCCTCCGTACGGCCGCCCTCGCGGCCTTCCTCGCCACCGCATCGCTCGCCGCCGCGGCGCCGCAGGCCTCCGCCCTCGGCGAGGGCAGCATCAGCATCGTCGGCGGTCAGATCGTCGAGGACGGTGCTGCCGTCGACGTCACCGTCTCGGTCAGCTGCCCCGCCGGCGACGTCCGCGCCGTCCTCGTCGACGCGATACAGGGCGTCACCGGCTCGTTCGGCGCGGCCGCGCCGCAGGTGCCCATGGTGACCTGCACGGGGAGCCCGCAGGACGTGGTGGTCCGCCTCGCGGCGAGCCCCTACGTGCCGGGCATCTCGACCTGGCAGCCGGGCACCGCGTACGTGACGGCCTGGCTGTCCGGCGGCGCGACCGACAACGACCTGTTCGAGGAGATCGTCCTCGCCTGAGGCCGGTCCGCGCGGGCGTCGCCCGCGCCGCACGCCGAGGCCGCCCGGGCCGGGGATCCAACCCCGGCCCGGGCGGCCTCCGCGCTCCGCCGTCACCGACGGACGGTCACGGCGGGCAGTTCTCGGTGATCACCGACTCGAGGTCGGCGGCGGCCGCCTCGTCCTCGTCGACCTTCGTGCCCAGGCGGGCGACGGCCTGCCGGAGGGCCTCGATCTGCCGCCGGTCCGGATCGGGCTCGGCCTCCAGCGTCCGGATCTTCGCCTCGAACTCGGTGACCGTCCGCCGCAGCCGTCGGATCTCCGCACGCAGGGCCTTGGCCTCGCGCTTCATCATGGCGCAGCCGGTCTCCGCCACGTCACTCACACTCCCTTCCGGTCCGTGGACCGCGTGCCGCGACCGCGCCGGGCGGCGCGGTCGTCGCGATCAGTGTCGGCGCGCGGGCCGCGGCCGGCGGGACCGTCAGGAGGTGACGGAGGCGGGCAGCACCTGCGAGACCTGGAGTGCGCCGCACGGCTGGAAGGCGAACGGGACCTTCTTGTCCGCGTCGGCCAGCGGGTCCAGCGGCGCGCGGAAGGCGAAGCCGGCCGCCTTGGGGCAGGGTGCGTCACCGGTGGGGACGTTGCTCCACTTGAGGAAGAACGCGGCGGTGCCGCCGGGGGCGAGCACCAGCGTGCCGCCGCTCCCTCCGAGTCCGCCGAAGCCCGCCGGGATCGCGCCGACCGCCACCGAGAGCGCGGGCGAGCCGGCCGGCGCGTAGGGGACGACGGTGGGGCGGCCCGTCAGCGAGCAGGGCGCGGCGGACACGTTGGTGAGGACGAAGCGCTGCACCATCGTGCCGGCGGCGCCGTCCGAGCTCGACACGGCGACGCTCAGCATCGGGTTGACGCAGTGTTCCACCTCTCCCCCGCCCCCGGCGGGGGCGGCCGTCGGGGTGGGCTTCGCCGAGGGCTTGGCGATGGCCGAGGCCGAGCTGCCGGTGTGCCCGGACGGCGTGGCGGTGGCGGAGGCCCCGGCGGACGCGGAACCGGCGGCCGAGGGGGCGGCGGAGACCACGGTGGTGCCGGAGGCGTCCCCGGAGCCGTCGGAGCCGTCGCCGGTGCACCCGGTCAGCACCAGCGGGGAGGAGAGGGCGAGCAGGGCGGTGAGTGCGCGACGGCGAATGTCCACGGCAGGGCCTTTCGTTTCGGACGGTCCGGCCACCGGGACGGCGCCGGCCCTCGGCGCCCGCCGACCGCCGCGGGGCGCCACCGCCCGAAGGGACGCGCACCGCCGCACGGCCGGTTGCCGCCACGGCGCACATCCCACACCCCGCGCGGCCCGCGATCCAGCACGGAACGATCACCACTTCCGCACGGAACCGCGCAGGACGGACCCCGCGCGCCCTGACGGTCCATCGGATCGGGTGACGCGACCGGCGCGCCGCCTGGTGCCCGACCGCCTCACCGCCACCATGTCGTTGACGAACCGTCCCCGCCGGAGGAGCAGACCATGCGGAACGACGCCCAGGCACGGGGCCCGCTGCCCGACCCGTGGCACACCGGCCGGACGCTCGCCCCGGCGCCGACCGCCGCCCACGCATTCGACCAGCTGCCGGCCGTGATCTACGAGGTGCTGTCCCACCTCGGCCACCCGGGCTTCCCCGCCGCCTTCGCCCTCGGCCTGCGCCCCGCCCCGGACCCGGCCACCACCGGCTGATCCGGTCACCCGCCTCCGAACGGCGGGACGACACCGATCACCCTCGCGCGGCCTCCCGGCTCGCGGGTCTCGTACATGGTGAGGCTCTGACCGACCGTGACCGAGTGCCAGAGCTCCGGGGTGAGCGGTGCCAGCCGCACGGTGGCCGACGCGCCCGGGGCAAGCAGCGGCCTGTCCTCCACCCACAGCGCGGCAACGGCCAGGCGGAGCCCGCCGTCCGGCGTCCGCAGCCCGATGTCCCACATCGGTCGCAGTCGGCCGTCCCCGTCGAACGGTGTCCGACGCGGCCCCTCTCCCGGGCCTGTCGGCACCAGCTCCGCACGCAACCCGCCGCGCTCGGCCTCGCCCCGGCGCCAACCGCACCAGCGGGCGGCGCGCTCCCGGCCCGCCTGCTCGGCCGCGTCCGCGAGCAGCGCCCAGTATCCGGGCGGCAGCGACCGCGTCCGGCCCATCGCGAGCAGCAGGTCGAACACGAACTCCCAGTCGTGGCCGCGTGCGCAGTCCCGGATGTCCGACGGCGTCCCGCCGTCCGGCGTCCGGGCGTCGTCGGGCAGCAGGTCGGCCGCCTGCAGCAGGAGCGTGAACGCGTCGGGCATCCGGCCATTCTGGTCCACCGCCCCACGGCGGTGACCGTTCCGGGGGTGTTCTACGGTGGGCGGCCGATCCACGAGGAGTGGGACGAGGAGGGGCCTGGAGCTGCTGGACGGCTCCTCCGTGGGGCACCTCCTGGTGGAGCCGGGCGCCCCGGTGCTCCGCTTCACCCACCGCGGGCCTGCCCGAACCGTGGAGATCCCGACCGGAGGCCGGATCCCGGTGGCCGCGGCGGCCGGACCCGCCCCGTGCGCTGCCGCGGTCGCGCGGACGGTGATCCGCTACGAGGCCGCCCCGGGCCGACCGGTCCGGATCGAGACGACGACCGCCGATGCCGCACTCGTCCGACGCGCCCCGACCGGCGAGGACCGGGGCTCCCGGCCGACGGTCGGCGACGGGGCTAGGCACACGGGGACCACGGGGCTCAGCGGCGCGGGGAGCGGCCGAAGGCGAGGAGGCGGGTGCGGCGGAACAGGCCGCGGGCGGGCGGGTCGGCGGCCGGTGCCGGGCCGGCGGCGAGGCGCACCGGCCGCAGGTCGTAGGCGAACTGCGGCCGGGCCGGGGCCGGCTCGGCGGGCGGTCCCTCGGGCCACTGCTTGTGCACTGTTCACCACCACCTGTCTTGTCGGTCGGCACAGCTTAGGCCCCGCCCCAGGGTCCCGGTCGGAGAGGTCGGTCCGTGGGGCGGCGGGCCCGGTTCGCCGCGTGGGCGATCGCCCAGGCGTCGGCGACCGGGCCGACGGGTCCTGCTCGGTCTTGACCCAGCCACCCTCGCGGATGCCGTTCCAGCTGGCGTAGCCCTGGGCGACGACGTGCGGCACACCGGTCGCCCCGGCCGCGGCCAGCAGGTGGTCGGTGCCCTCGCGGCGCAGCCGGTTGGTGAGGGCGAACCAAAGGTCCGGGTGCTTGATGTCGGGCTTGCCGGCGTGGGCCGGGGAGGTGGCCGTCATCCGGTGCACGATCCTGTCCGGCCGGGCCCGGGCGACCGCCTCGCCGACCGATGCCGCGTCCAGCCCGTCCATCACCACGCCGTCGGCGCCCATCGCCGCGATCAGGTCCAGTTTGGCGCCGGCTGTGACATCCGGGTGCGGACGGCCCCGGCGGCACTCCCGGGTGCGGGGGTGCCGCCGGGGCGCCGGGGTGTCAGGCCAGGTCGAGGCCCGGGTAGAGCGGGAAGCCGGCGAGCAGGTCCTCGGCCCGCTTGGCGACGGCGTCCCGCACCTGGGCGTCCAGCACGTACTGGGCCTTGGAGGGGGCGCCGGCGGCGGTCGTGGCGGGGGTGGTGCCGCGCAGCGCGGTGTCGATGAGGTCGGCGATCTCGTCCATCTCGGCGGTGCCGAGGCCGCGGGTGGTGAGCGCCGGGGTACCGATCCGCACGCCCGAGGTGTACCAGGCGCCGTTCGGGTCGTTGGGCACCGCGTTGCGGTTGGTGACGACGCCGGAGTCCAGCAGGGCGGCCTCGGCCTGGCGGCCGGTCAGGCCGTGGCCGGAGACGTCGATCAGCACCAGGTGGTTGTCGGTGCCGCCGGTGACCAGGCGGGCCCCGCGGCGCAGCAGGCCGTCGGCGAGCGCCTGCGCGTTGTCGACGACCTGCTGGGCGTACGCCCGGAACTCGGGGCGGCGGGCCTCGGCGAGGGCGACGGCCTTGGCGGCCATCACGTGCGAGAGCGGGCCGCCGAGGACCATGGGGCAGCCGCGGTCGACGTGCTCGGCCAGCTCGGAGGTGCACAGCACCATGCCGCCGCGCGGGCCGCGCAGCGACTTGTGGGTGGTGGTGGTGACGATCTGGGCGTGCTGCACCGGGTCGAAGTCGCCGGTGAGGACCTTGCCCGCGACCAGGCCGGCGAAGTGCGCCATGTCGACCATGAGGGTGGCGCCGACCTCGTCGGCGATCTCGCGCATCAGGCGGAAGTTGACCAGCCGCGGGTAGGCGGAGTAGCCGGCGACCAGGATCAGCGGGCGGAACTCGCGGGCGGTGGCGCGCAGCGCGTCGTAGTCGATCAGGCCGGTGGCCGGGTCGGTGCCGTAGCTGCGCTGGTCGAACATCTTGCCGGAGATGTTGGGGCGGAAGCCGTGGGTGAGGTGGCCGCCGGAGTCCAGGGACATGCCGAGCAGGCGCTGGTTGCCGAGTTCGCGGCGCAGTTCGGCCCAGTCCTGCTCGGTGAGGTCGTTGACCTGGCGGACCTGGGCGCGCTGCAGCGCGGGGCTCTCGACCCGCTGGGAGAGCACGGCCCAGAAGGCGACCAGGTTGGCGTCGATGCCGGAGTGCGGCTGGACGTAGGCGTGTTCGGCGCCGAAGAGTTCGCGGGCGTGTTCGGCGGCGAGTGCCTCGACGGTGTCGACGTTGCGGCAGCCGGCGTAGAAGCGGCGGCCGACGGTGCCCTCGGCGTACTTGTCGCTGAACCAGTTGCCCATGGCGAGCAGGACCGCCGGGGAGGCGTAGTTCTCGCTGGCGATGAGCTTGAGCGAGGCGCGCTGGTCCTGGATCTCGGCGCCGATGGCGTCGGCGATCCTGGGCTCGACGGCGCGGACGGTGTCGACGGCGGTGCGGAAGGCGGTGCCCGCGGTGGGGTCGACGGCGGTGTGGGGCGCGGACGGGTAGCCGGGCGTGGCCAAGGCTGTCTCCTCGTGACGACGATTCGGACGGCCCAGGCGCACGGCGACAGCGTGAGACACGGAGCCGCTCCCCGATGGTCGAATCCATCCCTGCGCGCCAGTCACGGCTCACCGGGAGCGTACCAACCGTGCCCGGCCGGTGGCGCCCCGGTCCGTCCTGCGGACGGGCTTGCCGAGCGGGCGCCGCGGGAAGGACGAGGTCCGGGGGCCCGTGCACCGGGGGCGGGGCGGCGGGGATGAACGGGGGGAATCATGACGAAGCGTGACATTCGTCGGGGCGTGGTGCGGCGCGGGCTGCTGGCGCTGGCCGTCTGGTGGCTGTGGATGCCGCTGGCGGCGCTGCTGGTGTGGGTGGTCAAGCACGCCGTGTTCGGCGGGTTCGGGCAGCAGGACCAGAGCTATGTGCTGCTGATCGAGCAGGAGTTGTTCCCGCACGGCGGCCCGCTGGACGCGACGCCGCTGTTCTGGGTCTGGGTCGCGGTGGGGCTGCTCGGCACGGTGTGGGTGGTGGCGTACGTCGCGGAGGAGTCCGGGGCGGGGTTCCGCGGGTGGCGGGTGCGGCTGGCACTGGCGGCGGTGCTGCTGGCGGTGGCGGGTTCGCTGGTGCGGGCGGGCACCGGGATGTGGGACGACGACAAGGACGCGGGCCGGTTCTACGCGGCGGCGACGGTGCTCGACGTCCCGGCCGGCGGCACGGCCGTCCCGCGCTCGGTGCTGCCGGTGACGGAGCACACCCGCAAGGGCGACGGCGGCCGCTGCGACCTGGTCGGCACCGCCGACGTGCCGGCCTGCGTGAAGACCGAGCCGATGCCCGACTTCGACTTCGAGGCGCGCACCGCCTCGTACGCGGCGGCGAGCAAGGCGCTCACCGACAGCGCCGGTCTGACCTCCGGGGTGCACCTGATGGGGCACAGCCTGCACTACCTGCCGGACGCCTCGCAGGGCGGCGGAGTGTGGACGGCCCTCCTGGACGGTTCCGGGGAGCAGCCGATGGAGGGCGTCGCGGTCTGGGACGGCCGCTCGAACACCGTCGCCACCTGCGCCTTCCGCGGCGGCCACGCCTTCGACCGGGCCTTCTCCGGGACGGGCGCCACCAGCCTGCGCAACCTGCTCGCCGAACGCTTCCCCGACCTGGTCTACAGCGAGCAGGACATCTGGGGCTACTGCGACGGGCCCGACCCGCGGACGGCGCTGCCGGTGGTGGTGATCTCGGTGGCCCGGCAGATCGGCTGGAAGCAGCGCACCGTGCTGGAGCCGGCCGGGGTGCTGGTGCTGCGCGGCTCGATCGACGGCAAGCCGGACATGACGTACCGCAAGGAGGTCGCGCCGGGCGAACTGCCCGGGGCGGTGTACCCGGCGTCGGTGGTCCGCGCGCAGATCCACGAGGTGCAGTGGCTGGGCGGGCGCGGCGCGAAGGACGACCGCGGCTTCGGCTACGCGCACACCTCGGCCTCGACGAACGCCGGCAACCCGGGTGAGTTCCTGCTGCGCTCGAAGGCGGACGGCCACCTGTACTACGTGACGCCGCTGGTCCCGCGGGAGAGCTCGTCGCAGCTGGTGGTGGCGTTCGCGGTGCTGCGGGCGGACCGGACCGGCGGCGGCCTAAACGACCTGCACGTGTACGTGCGCGGCGACGACGCCCCGTCGGTGAACCTGGACGTGCTGGCGAGCCGGATGGTGTCGTACATGGCGCAGCAGACGGCGATCACCATCAGCGCCGGCCAGGGCGGCGCGCTGCAGGAGATCGTCCCGTTCGGCCGGGACATGTGGCGCGGCTTCGTGGACTTCAACGGGCAGACCCAGGACTACGTCGACCTGTCCGGCGACGCCACGGTGAAGCCGAACCTGGTGTCGCTGAGCGGCAGCATCACCGCGCCCGGCGGGCAGCCGAGCCGGGCGCCGGCGCCCGCGACGCCCTCGCCGACGCCCACCGCGCAGGCGCCCGCGCCGGCCGGCGGGTGCGGCGGCGATCCGGCACAGCTGACGACGGGGCAGCTGGCGGCGTGCGTGGCGGAGCTGTCCAGGGCGCTGCAGGGGCGGGTCCAGGAATCGGCGACCGCTCGGCCCTGACGATCGCGGCGATCGGCGGCGCGCTGCCGTGGGAGGATGCCTCCGGGGCTGTTGACCAGGGCGTTCGTCCGGTGCGGTGGCAGCCGCCGGCCTCCTGTCGCACGCCGCGCGGGGTCGCGGCGGCCGTCGGGGACCATCGGGGGCGGCGCGGCGGTCGGGCCCGGGCCCCGTAGCTCGTCGAGGAAGGCCGGCCATGACGACCCGACGCGAACGCTGGGAGCGCCACACGCAGCTCCCGCTCATCGTGCTGTCCGTGCTGTTCGCCGTCGCCTACGCGGTGCCGGTGCTCGCCCCGGGTGCGCCCGGGTGGGTGCTGCGCGGGGCGGCCTGGGCCGAGTGGGCGGTGTGGGCCGCTTTCGCGGTGGACTACGGAACGCGGCTGGTGCTGGCGGAGCGGCGCTGGGAGTTCGTCCGCCGCAGCCCGCTGGACCTGGCGTCGGTGCTGCTGCCCCTGGTGCAGCCGCTGCGGCTGCTGCGGCTGGTGTCGACGCTGCTGCTGGCGGGTCAGCGGGTGCGGATGGCCTCGCAGGTCCGGCTGACGACCTATGTGGCGGGGGTGGTGCTGGGGCTGCTGGTGTTCGGTTCGCTGGCGGTGCTGGAGATCGAGCGGGACTCGCCCACGGCGACCATCCGCACCCTCGGCGACGCGCTGTGGTGGTCGTTCACCACGATGACGACGGTGGGCTACGGCGACCTGACGCCGACCACGGGGCTGGGCCGGCTGCTGGCGGTGGCGCTGATGCTGTCCGGGATCGCCCTGCTGGGTGTGGTGACGGCGAACATCGCGGCCTGGTTCGTGGCCCGCTTCGAGGCGGAGGACCGGCTGGACCACCGCAACCACCGGGCGATCCAGGACCTCACCGCGGAGGTGCGGGAACTGCGGCGCGAGCTGGCCGAGTTGAGCGGCAGGTCGGGCGACGGCGGCGAGCCGATGCCGGCGGCCGACGCGGGCGGCCGGGCGGAGCGCGTCCCGAGCGGCTGACCGGCCGGGACACGCCCGACAGGTGGTCAGCCTCCGTTCAGCGCGGCCCCGAGCAGCTTCTCGGCGGAGGCGCCGAAGGCGGCGGAGAGCTCCTTGTCGAGGATGCCTTCGGCGTAGGACTGCAGCACCATGCCCGCGGTGGCCTGGACGGCGGGGGCCGCCCACTCCGGGTCGATCGGGTACGGCTCGCCGGGCGGCCAGGGCAGCGGCCACTTCTTCGGCCACGGGATCGTCAGGTACGGCGGCTGCGGGCACCAGTCGCCGTCGGCGTCCTGCAGCACCTCGCGCGGGTCGCGGCCGGCGATGTGCGCGGCGACGGCGGCCTCGGCGACGCCCACGGCGGTGCGGCGCGCGGCCGCCCCGAGGAGTTCGACCGGCGGCAGCGGCTGCGGGTTGAGGGCCACGGCGCGGCCCTCGGCGGTCAGCGGCAGGTGCGGGAAGAGGATCTCCCAGATCCTGGGGTCGGTGCGCGCCATCAAGCGCAGCAGGCGTGCGGTGTCGGGGCCCGCGGCCATGGTCCCTCCTCGGAGTCCGGTGGCTGATGGTTCGTCAGGGCGTGTCCATTCAATGTGATCTGCGCCACAGGGTCCGGGCGGCGCGCCGACCGGGAAGGGCACGGTCCCGGAGGCGGGGCCCGCCTGGTGCGTGCAGTGACGAGCCCGCGGGCGCGGGCCGGCCCCGCCTCGGACGCACCCCGGCCCGCGGGGGCCGCAACCCCGCGGCCGCGTCGGCCGTCTCCCTCCCCGACCCCGGCCGGCGTGCCTCCGGGGGCCGGTGCACCGGCTGCCGGGACGCGTTGTCCGCGGGTGGCGCTAGGTTTCCGGACATCACCGCAAACGGGGTGTTTGGACCCCCGGTCGGCTGCGGGGGTTTCTGACGACGTGTAGAGCACGAGGTGGGGTCGTAATGGGTTGGCTGGCGGCGGGCGACGGGTACGAGGTCGCCCTGGTGGAGGGCCGGGTGACGGCGCGGTCGACGTCCGGCCGCTCCGCGGGGAGGCAGCTGAAGTCGCTGCCGAAGGCGGTGCGCGAGCACCCCGAGACGGACCGGCTGCGCCGGTTCGCGACCTGGCTGGAGCGCCACGCGGCGTCCTGCCGGGAGCAGGTGGACGCCTGGATGGTGTCCTCGCTGCCGGTGCCGACCGGGCTGCTGGCCCGGATCTGGCCGGACGAGGCCTGGCAGGCCGCGCTGCGCGACCTGGTGGTCGTCGGCGAGGGCGAGGACGAGGTCGGCTTCCTGCGCGACGCCACCGCCGACGGCGAGTTGCGGCTGGTCGACCTGGACGGCGAGACGGTGCGCATCTCCCCCGCCACCGTCACGCTGCCGCACCCGGTGCTCTTGGAGGACCTGGACGACCTGCGGGAGTTCGCCGCCGAGCTCGGCGTCGTCCAGGGTGTGGACCAGATCCACCGGGCGACCTGGCACAAGCCCGCGGACGTCGCGGAGAAGGCCACCGAGGTCAAGGACTTCGCCGGCGGCTCCTTCCCCTCGCGGTTCGGCCTGGCCGCCCGCGCCACCTCGCTCGGCTACCGGGTCTCCGGCGGCTACGCCACCATCCGGGTGCGGGACGGCGAGCGCACCGTCGAGCCGGCGGTGTGGATCGGCGAGCCGTACTGGGACGGCGACTCGCAGACCGGCGCGCTGTGCTGGCGGGACACCGAGGGCCGGGCACTGACCCTGCCCGAGGTCGGGCCGGTCGCCTGGTCCGAGGGAATGCGGATGGCCGCCGCGCTGTACGCCGGCCGCACGGTGCAGGAGGGGAAGAACGCATGAGCACGAACAAGGACACCGCGATGACCGAGACCCAGGCCGTCGAGCTGCTGCAGGCCGGCGCCGTGCTGCCGCCCGGCACCGAGGGCGCCGGCGACCGGGCCGTCCCGCTGACCGCCCGCACCTACCGCCACCCCGGCCTGGACGGCCGCGTCGTGGTCCGCCTGGTGCCCGCCGAGCTGGGTGCCGCCGAGGACCAGGCGGTCGGCTTCCTCGGCCTGCTCCCGGACACCGAGCCGGCCGAGGTCGGCCTCGGCCTGCGTCAGGCCCTGGGCTTCCCGGAGTGGGTGCTCGCGCACCACCCGGAGGACGGCCACCACGCGCTGGGCATCGTGCCCGAGCTGGAACGGATCGCCAAGCTGGCCTCCTCCCGGCCGAAGGCCGCCATGGAGGCCTACCAGCAGACCGCCGAACGGCTGGCCGAGGCCGTGCCGCACTTCCTGCCGACCTTCTACGAGCAGGCCGCCCGGGTCTTCCTCGGCGTCGAGAACACCCAGTTCGCCGCCCAGCTGTTCGCCAAGGCCCGCAAGGCCGAGGCGCAGCACGGCCTGGTCCTCGACGAGCAGCGGCTGGACGCGGTCTTCCTGGAGTTCGCCCTGGCCGGCGCACTGCCCGTCAAGGTGCTCTCCGGGTACGCCAAGGAGCTGAGCGCCCGGGTGCCCGCCGCCGAGGCCTTCGAGCGCTTCCGCCGGCTCTGCGTGCGCCGCACCGCGGGCGGCCTGGAGCCGTCCGCCGTGATGGCCACCGACCTGCGCCGGCTGGCCCGCGCCGCCGGTGAGGACCCGGAGGCCGCCGAGGCCGACTACCTCTCCGAACTCCTCGCCCTGCCCGCCACCCTGCGCGCCGCCGCCGGCTGGTGGCAGCGGCACCGCGCCGCTCTGGTGGCGCTCGGCCGGCGCGACGCGGCCGCCCGCGGCCGCCTGCTCGACCTGATGCCGTCCTCCTACGACGCCGACCTGCCCGGCTTCTGGGTGGAGGTGCTGGAGGAGTCCGGCGCCACCGCCGGTCTGTGCGACGGGACGCTGCCGCGCGAGGAGCGCCCCGCCGACGGCGCCGCCGGCTGGTTCGACCGGCTGCTCTCCTGGCGTGGCAACCGCTGGAACGGCGCCTCGCCGATCCCCGCGCTGCACCCGCTGGTCGAGCGGATGGCCGGGCAGCTGTGTGCCGAACACACCGCCGCCGGCACCGCGGCGGCGGCCAACGGCTCCGACGTCGACCTGCTGGACCGGCTGCTCGCGCTCGGTGTGCCGGTCGCCGACCCCGCCTCCGACGCCCTGCTGCGGCTGGAGCCGTGGGCTGGCCAGGAGGAGCGGCGCGACCTGCTCGCGATCGCGGCCGACGAGCGGTTCCGGCCCGCGTTCCGGCGCGGCGCGGACCGGCTCTCCAACGACACCGACGGGCGGAACGCCCTGAAGGTGCTGGCCGGTTCGCCCGGCGGCCGGCCGATGCTCGCCGAGTGGATGGCCGAGATCGCCCGCCAGCCGCTCGCCGCCGGCCTGCCCGACCTGCCGAACGCCTTCCAGCGGCTGGGCTGGCTGCCCGGCGAGGTCCTGGTGCTCGCCGAGGACGAGGTCCGCGCCGCGGCCGCCGCCGACCTGTCGACGGTGCTCGCCCGCGGGCTGCGGGCCGGCCTGCTCGACGAGCTGGGCTGGCCGGCCTGGGACGAGGCCGCCGCCGAGCTCGTCCCCCGCAAGGACATCGACGACATCGTGGTCGCCGACGCCTGGCCGCACCTGATCGCGGCCGGCCCCTCGCAGGCCCGGGTGCTCGGCGCCGAGGGCACCGTGCTCCGGCACGACCTGCGGATACCCGCCGGCGACTCCGCCGAGTCCGGCTTCCACTACGTGGACGGCTCGCTGCTCGTCCACTGGCAGTCGCAGGCCAACAACCGGCGCTTCCGCGGCTACTGGCACACCGCCGCCGACCAGGTGTTCACCATGCCGGAGGGCACCTCCCGGCGCGGCACCCGCACCTACTGGCTGGGCTCGCTGGGCACCTTCGGCCTGCCGCTGGAGGGCGGCGGCCGGACGACCGGCCACGGCGTGCTGCACGTCGGCGACACCGCGCTGCCCGCCGAGCGGCAGGTCCTCTCGGACGGCCGCTCCTGCTGGGTGTGGGCCGACCCGGGCGGCGACGCCCCGTACACCTGGCACGAGTACGACCCGGCGACCGGCACCGTCGGCCGGGCCGCCTCGCCCGCCTTCCTCGCCGACACGCTGCACGACGCCCCCACGGGCAGCAAGGCCTGCGGCGGCTGGGTGATGCCCGCGCCGACCGCCGAGACCACCCCCGGCGGCGCGCCGGTCGACGGCGTGCTCGGCTGGCGCACCCTCACCCTGCCCGACGGCTCGCACCGCGGCGAGGACCTCGCCGGACGCGGCATCACCCTGCCCCCGAACCAGGGCTGCCCGCTGCGGCTGGTGCGGTTCCCCGGCGCGGACCGGCCGCAGGCCGTCGTCCGGGACGGCACGTACGGCATCCGGCTGGTCGACGCGGACGGCCACACCACCGCCACCGCCCGCACCGACGACGCACCCGGCGCGTTCGCCGAGGGCACCCTGATCCTGCCGCCGCTGCGCTACTGGCACTACCTGCAGCCGCGCGACCCGCGGGGCTCCGCCGCGCTGCGCCGCCTCGACGACGGGACGGCCGCCGCCCTGCTCAAGGCCGGCGCCGAGACCGACCCGCAGCAGCCCGCGGAGCTGGCCGCGGCCGTCCGCGCGGTGCTGCCGGAGGTCACCGACGACCGGCTGGTGGCCGGCATCGCCGGCGTGCTCCGCTTCGCGGTCGGCCCGCAGCAGCGGCTGAACGCCGTCGCCGAGCGGCTGGCGCTGGAGCTGGCCGGCGGCGCCGCCCCGGCCGAGGAGTCCCCCGGCCCCAGCGACCAGGAGCTCCACCCGGCGCTCAGCGGCCTCGGCGCGGTCGGCGGCCACTGGTACGGCTCGCGGAACACCCGCTACGCCGCTGACCAGCTGCACTTCCTCGCCCGGCACGCCCGGCCCGGCACGGAGGGCGCCGCGCCCGGCACCGTCCACCTGGACGGCGTCGAGCCCGCGCACGAGCGGATCGACTGGGAGCTGCTGCCCGCACTGCCCGGCGCCACCGCGCTGCGCGCCGTGACGGCGGCCTCCGCGCCCGAGGACCGCGAGGCGCTGCGCGGCCTGTTCGACTGCCTGGCCGGCCTCGGCCTCGCCGACACCGCGGGCACCGAGCGCTGGCGGCGGGTCCGGGTGCACGTCGCGGCCCACCACCTGACCGACCGCGAGGGCACCGTCCGGCACGGCGACAAGGACATGCTGCTGCCGCTCGGCGAGGGCGCCTTCCTGCTCTTCGTCGACGGCGACGTGGCGGGCGACGGCTCCACCGAGTCCACCGCGCTCTTCCACGACCCGGCCGGGCGGTTCACGGTGCCCGCGCCGTACACGCTGGTCTCCGCGGAGCCGCTCAAGGGCACCGCACCCGACGACCGGGCGGCCGCGCTGCTCGCGTACGCCGCGGACCGCGAGCCGGCGCCGTGGTTCCCGGAGGCCGCCGCGCGGTTCGCCGAACTCACCGGCGTCACCACCACCATGGCCGCCCTGGTGGTGGCCGGCCTGCCGCGGGTCGAGCAGTGGGAACGCAGCTTCCTGCCCGCCGAGACCCGGTCGCTGCTCAAGCTGAAGGTCGCCGACGCGGCGGTCGCCCGGGACGAGCTGCGCTCGCTCGACGTCGGCACCCGCCGGACGCTGGTCACCGCCCTGGTTCCGGCCGACCCGGCCCTGCTGTGGACGGAGGGCCCGGACGTGGCCGCCGCCGCGGCGGTCTGGAACGAGCAGGTCGGACGCCGGATCGCCGTCCCGGAGGCACTGCTCGCGGAGGCCGTCCGCGCGGTGCGCACCGGCTGGTCGGCGCGCGAGGCGCTGGCCGCGGTGCTGGAGCCGGCCGGGTCGAAGGAGCTGACCCGGGACCTGGAGTGGCACGTCGAGCGGGACCGCGTGGTGCCGGTGAAGCCGGGCGCCGGGTTCACCGCGGCGACCCTCGTCGGCGCGGTCGCGATGACCGGGTGGCTGGCGCACCGGCTGCCGGCCGGCGACCCGCTGCGGGCCTCGCTGCCCGCCGCGCTGGCCGCCGTCCGCGAGCGGCTCGCCCACCCCGGGCTGATGCTCGACCTCGGCCGCTACGTCGGCCTGCCGGCCTTCCGCAAGGTGGCCGGCGCGCCGACCGAGACCGGCAACGGCTGGGAGCGGTACGGCGCGGTCGTGATGGCCACCTACGACAGCCAGCCCGCCCCGGGCATCCGCACCGCCCTGCTGGACGCGGCCGGCGAGGACCCGTACCTGCCCGCGCTGCGGGAGAACGCCGGCGAGCCGTTCCCGGCCGAGGCCGCGCTGAAGGCCGTCCGCTCGCCGGGCTTCGAGGCGCTGCTCGCCGACCCGGGCGACCCGGCCGCCGGCGAGCGCGGCCCGGACGGCACCTGGTGGCCGCAGGACCCGTCCCGCTCGGTGCCCGACCTCGTCGCGGCCGCCGCGGAGCGGCACGGCCTCGGCGCGGACGCCGCCGCGGTCTACCTGATGCTGCTGGCCATGCCCGACCCGACGGACCGCAACACCGCCCGCTGGACGGGCTGGAAGCCCGCCAGGATCAAGGCGGCCCGGGCCGAGCTGGCGGCGACCGACCTGGTCGTCCAGGCCAGCCGCACCCGCGCCGGGCGGACGCTCTTCCTGCCCGGCGGCTGGACGGAGCAGCGCAGCCCGCGCCTGCCGCTGGAGACCTGGAAGCTCCCGCTGCTCGGCGGCGGCAGCACCGGCCTCGGCGTGCTGCTGCCCGCCGAGCCGCCGGCCGAGCTGTTCCGCCGGGCCTGGCAGCGCCTGCTCGACGGCGACCTGCCGCGGTTCGGCGAGCTGAAGGCGCCCAAGGCCCGCCGCGGCCGCCGCCGCTGACGGAGCACCGGGCACCCGGGGGTGCGGCACCGCGCCGCACCCCCGGCCCCGACACACCCGATTCCCCTCTCTCACCGAAGGACGACACCGTGCCTCCGACGACCCCGACGACCACTCCGACGACCGACCGGGCAGCCGACCGACCGACCGACCAGGCGGCCCCGCAGGCCCGACAGATCCTGCCGGCCGAGGAGCGGTACGCCCAGGAACTCGCCTTCCTCGCCGCGTACGACGAGGGCCCCCGCCCGCCCGGCTGGGCACTGACCCCGGCGGCGGTGGTGACCTTCGTGTGCGGCAGCGACGGCGAGGCCCTCGCCCTGCCGCCGAAGCGCCGCAAGGACGGCGCGCTGCCCGCCAAGCTGGTCGTCCCGCCGAAGTTCGTCGGCGAGCGGGCGCTGGTGGAGCGCTGCGTGGTCACCCTCGCGGGCGAGCGCGGCCTGCTGCTGGTCGGCGAGCCGGGCACCGCCAAGTCGATGCTCTCCGAGCTGCTGTCCGCCGCGGTCAGCGGCACCAGCGAGCTCACCGTGCAGGGCACCGCCGGCACCACCGAGGACGCCTTCCGCTACGGCTGGAACTACGCGCTGCTGCTCGCCCAGGGCCCGACCCCGCAGGCGCTGGTCGCCTCGCCGGTGATGACCGCGATGCGCACCGGCCGGGTCGCCCGGATCGAGGAGGTGACCCGCTGCCTGCCCGAGGTGCAGGACGCCCTGGTGTCGATCCTCTCCGACCGCCGGGTGAGCGTGCCGGAGCTCGCCGGCACCGCGGACGCCACCGTCGCCGCGGTGCCGGGCTTCACCGTGATCGCCACCGCCAACCTGCGCGACCGCGGCGTCTCCGAGATGTCCGCCGCGCTCAAGCGCCGCTTCAACTTCGAGACGGTGCACCCGATCGCCGACGCGGACGCGGAGACCGAGCTGGTCCGCACCCAGGCCACCGCCGCCGTGCAGCGGGCCGGCGCCGCCTTCGGCGTGGACGACGCCGTGCTGGACGTGCTGGTCACCGTCTTCCGCGACCTGCGCACCGGCCGCTCCGCCGAGGGCTGGGACGTCGAGCGGCCCGGCACCGTCATGTCCACCGCCGAGGCGGTGCACGTCGCCGCCTCGCTCGGCGTGGCCCGCGCCTACCTGCCCGGCGGCGACGTCCTCGACCTTGTCCCCGGCCACCTGCTCGGCGCCGTCCGCAAGGACGACCCGGCCGACCACGGCCGGCTGCTCGGCTACTGGGACGGCCCGGTGCGTCGCCGCGCCGAGGACGGCTCCGCGATGTGGCGCCGCCTGTGGGACCTCCGGGAGAACCTGCGGTGACCGACCCCCGAACCACGATCTCCACCGCCGACCCGCGGGCGGCGGTGGAGGAGCTCGCCGCCTCCGCCCTGCCCTACCTGATCGGTGTCCGGCACCACAGCCCGGCGCTGGCCGCGGTGGTGCCGGCCCTGCTCGACAAGGCCGACCCGCAGGTCGTCTGCGTGGAGCTGCCGGCCGACTTCCAGCGGTGGCTCCCGCACCTCGCCGACCCGGGCACCGTCGCCCCCGTCGCCCTCGCCGGGGCGGACGAGGACGGCCACCTCGGCTTCTACCCGTTCGCCGACTTCTCGCCCGAGCTCGCCGCCCTCCGCTGGGCCCGCGAGCACGGCGTCGAGGTGCGCTGCTGCGACCTGCCGCTCGCCGACAAGGGCTGGTCGCCGGCCGAGGCGGACGCCGCGCCCGGCGGCCGTCCGGCCGGCCCCGCGTACGCGGACGCCCTGGAAGCGGCCGGCACCGGCCGCGAGGGCGACGACCTGTGGGACCGCTCCGTCGAGGTGCGGGCCCCCGGCAGCGAACCGGAGGCCGTCCGCCGCGCCGCGCTGGCCGTCGGCTGGGCGCTGCGCCGCGACGCCGCCGACCGCGGCGGGGTACCCACCCGCGACCTCGCCCGCGAGGCGCACATGCGCCGGGTGATCGCCGCCGCGGCGGCCGGCGGGCGGCGGGTCGCCGCAGTCGTCGGCGCGTTCCACGGCCCGGCGCTGACCGGCGCCGAGCAGGGCCCCGCCGCGGAGACGCCGGCCGAGGAGGCTCCGGCCGGGGAGGCTCCCGAGGCCCCGGCCGAGGGCGGCCCGGTGACCTCGCTCGTCCCGTACACCTTCGACCTGCTGGACGCCCGCTCCGGCTACCCCGCGGGCATCCGCGACCCGCGCTGGCAGCAGGCCGTGCTCACCGCGCAGGGCGACCCGGAGCAGGTCCAGCAGGCCGCCGCCCGGGCGATCACCGAGATCTGCCGCGAGCTGCGCAGGAACGGCCACCCGGCCGGCACCGGCGAGGCCGCCGAGACCCTCCGGCTGGCCGGCGACCTCGCCCGGCTGCGCGCCCTGCCCGCCCCCGGCCGCGGCGAACTGCTGGAGGCCGTGACGGCCGTCCTCGGCCAGGGCGAACCGCTCGGCCGCGGCCGGGCCCTCGCCAAGGCCCTGGAGGCGGTCCTGGTCGGCGCCGACCGCGGCCGGCTCGCCCCCGGCACCCCGCGCTCCGGCCTCGGCCCGTCCGTGGAGGCCGAGCTCGCCGCGCTGCGGCTGCCCGACCCGGAGGACCCGGACTCCCGCGAGATGCGCCTCGACCCGCTGCGCTCCGCCCTGGACGGGCGGCGCGAGGTGCTGCTGCAGCGCCTGGAGGTCTGCGGCATCGGCTACGGCAAGGCGGTGGAGGTGTCCGGCACCGGCGACGGCGCGGCGCTCACCACCCGCTGGCGGATGGCCTGGACGCCGTCCGCCGCGGCCCGCCTCGACCTGGCGGGCGTCCGCGGCGTCACCGCCGAGCACGCCGCCGCAGGCACCCTGCGGGAGATCGCCCGCCGGCAGGCCGCCGAGGGCGGACCGACCTGCGCCCAGCTGCTGGCCGGGCTGCGCGCCGCCGCCCGCTGCGACCTGCCCGCGCTGGTGGCCGAGCGACTCGCCGAGGCCGAGCAGCTGCTGCCCGCCTCCGCGACCCTGGCCGAACTCCTCGACGCGCTGGACCTGTTGGAGGCCCTGCGGCTCTCCCACCTGCCCGGCACCACCGAGCGGAGCCGGGCCGCGGCCACCGACCTCGCCGTCGTCCTGCTGGACGCGGCCGTCCGCGGCCTGCCCGGCCTCGCCGGCAGCGAGGACCCGGCGGACGCCACCGCCCTGGTCGCCCTCGCCACCCGGGCCGGCGACCACCGGCTCGGCCTTCGCATGGACGCCGCGCTCGCCGAGCTCGCCCGCACCGGCTCCCCGCTCGTCCAGGGCGCCGCGCTCGCCTCCCGGGTGCTGCTCGACCTGGACACCGCCGACCGGCTCGGCGCCCGCGCGGCCGGCTGGGTCGACGCGGCCGCCGACCCCGAGGGCCGCCGCCGGCTCGCCCGGCTCCTCACCGGCCTGCTGACGGCCGGCGGGCCGCTGCTGCAGTACGCGCCGGACGCGCTCGGCCCGCTGCTGGGGCGGATCGACGCACTGCCCGACCGCGGCTTCCTGGAGCGGCTGCCCGCGCTGCGGGCCGGCTTCGACGCGCTCAGCCCGGCCGGCCGCGGCCGGCTGCTGGAAACCGTCACCGAACGGCTCGGCGAGCGCCCGGACCTGACGCTCGCCGCCCCGGCCGGGCTGCTCGCCCTCTGGACGGCCGCGGACACCGCCGCGGCCGAGGCACTCGCCGCTCTCGGCCTGCCCGGCACCACCCCGGCCCCGGCCGGCGAACCGGCGGCGGAGCCGACGGCGGAGGCCGCGGCCGAGCCCGACCCGACCGCCCCGGCCGATGCGGCCGACGGATCCCCGGACCGGCTCCCGCCGGCGGACCGGTGGCGGCTGCTGCTCGGCCGCGAGCCGGAGCGGCTCGGCGACGGCGCCCGCCGCTACGCGCAGGCGATGGACGAGCTGTACGGCCGTGGCCGCGGCGAGGGCGCCGCCGACCTCGACGGCGGCCCGGGCAGCGGCGGCGGCCAGGAGGCGTCCTTCCCGACCGCCCGCGAGTGGTCGGACGAGCTGGAGGCGCTGTTCGGCGCGGACGTCCGCGAGGAGGTGCTCGCCGCCGCCGCGGACTCCGGACGCACCGACGTGCTGGCCGAGCTGGACCCGGCGTCCGTCCGCCCCTCCGTTGAGCTGCTGACCTCGGTGCTCAACCTGGCCGGCGGCATGCCCGAGCACCAGCTGAACCGGCTGCGCCCGCTGGTGCGCCGCCTGGTCGAGGAGCTGGCCCGCGAGCTCGCCACCCGGATGCGGCCCGCGCTGACCGGCCTGGCCACGCCGCGGCCGACCCGCCGCCCCGGCGGCCGGATCGACCTGCCGCGCACCCTGCGGGCCAACCTGGCGCACACCCGGCGGTTGGAGGACGGCCGGACGGTCGTCGTGCCCGAGCAGCCGGTGTTCAGCACCCGCTCGCGGCGGGAGGCCGACTGGCGGCTGATCCTGGTGGTCGACGTCTCCGGCTCGATGGAGGCCTCGGTCATCTGGTCGGCGCTCACCGCGGCGGTGCTGGGCGGGGTGCCGACGCTGTCCACGCACTTCCTGGCCTTCTCCACGCAGGTCGCCGACCTGACGGACCGGGTGTCCGACCCGCTGTCGCTGCTGCTGGAGGTCAAGGTCGGCGGCGGCACGCACATCGCCGGGGCGCTCGCCCACGCCCGTTCGCTGGTCACCGTGCCCAGCCGCACCCTCGTCGTGGTCGTCAGCGACTTCGAGGAGGGCTACCCGCTGGGCGGCCTGCTCGGCGAGGTCCGGGCGCTCGCCTCGTCCGGCGTGCACCTGATGGGCTGCGCGGCCCTGGACGACACCGGCACCCCTCGCTACTCGGTGCCGGTGGCCCGCCAACTCGTCGCCGCCGGCATGCCGGTGGCCGCCCTCAGCCCGCTCGCCCTCGCCCGCTGGGTCGGCGACCGCCTCCGCGGGGACTCCCGATGACCGGAGGCCCCCGATGACCGGAGAACAGGCGACCGGAGAACAGGCGATGACCGGAGAGACCGCGATGACCGCTGCCGACACCCCCCAACTGCCGCCCGTCGCACCCGAGGTGCTGGCGGCCGCGGTGGAGTCCCTGACGTCCCGGCTGCGCAAGAAGCTCGACGCCGCGATCGAGCAGTACGCCGGGCTGCCCGTGGCACCCGCACCGGACGGCGCGGGCGTGGCCGTGCGGTGCGGCGAGGACGCCGTCGTCACCCTGCTGCCCGGCCCGGACGGCACGGTGGCCGAGGAGGGGCACGCGCAGTGCAGCTGCCTGCTCGCCCCGCGCTGCCTGCACCGGGCGGCGGTGCTCGGCTGCTGCCCGATCGCCGACCCGCCCGCGGCCGCGGCCGGCGCAGAAGCCGCGACGGACGACCCGGCCCAGGCCTGCGCGGACGCCGCCCCGGTCGCGCCCGCCGGGCCGACGGCGCCCGCGGAGCCGGAGCAGTCGGACACCGTCGAGCCGACGCCCGCCCAGGTGCAGGCCGCGGCCGGCCTGTGGGCGGCGGCGGCCGCGGTGCACGCCGCGGGCGTGCCGGCCGCCGGCGCCGTCCCGCAGGCCGAGCTGCTGCGGGCCGCGCACACCGCGCGGCTGGCCGACCTGCACCGGGCGGAGGCCGCCGCGCTGCGGGTGGTCCGCGGCCTGCGCGGCGCCCGCGCCCGGTACAGCAGCCACCGCACCGCGGACCTGGCGGCCGCGCTGCGCGAGCTGCTGCTCACCACGGCGCTGCTGCGCTCCGGCCCGACCGACCGTGCGGTGCTCGGCACCGCCCGCCGCGCCTACAAGCCGGGTGGCGCGCTGCGGGTGCACGGCGTCTGCCGGGAGCCGGTACTGACCGCCACCGGGTACGGCGGTGTGGTGACCCACCTGGTCACCGAGGACGGCCGCTGGCTGTCGGTGGCCGACATCAAGCCCGGCGGGCCGGCCCGGGCCCGCGGCGCCGGCACCGCGCCGGTCTCGGTCGGCGCGGCCGCCCTGGACCACGCGCAGCTGTCCCGTGGCGGGCTGCTGATCTCGGGTGCGACCGTCTCCGCGGACGGCCGGCTCGGATCGGGCCGGGGCGTGCGGGCCAACCCGGCGGCGGGGCTGGACTGGGGTTCCGGCCCGCTGGCGGCGCTGTTCGCCCGTCCGTTGGCGGAGGCCGTCTCGGAGCGCCTCGCCGACGGCCCGCTGGCCGACCCGGACCGGGCGGAGGTGCTGCGCAGGCCCGTCGGCTGCGATCTCGTGGTGCTCGGCGCATCCGGCGACAGCCTGCTCGCCCGCGAGCTGGACCGGGCCACCGGGGAGGCGCACGGCCCGCTGGTCCGGCTGGTCGCCGCCAACCGCCACCCGGACCTGGCGCACACCGCCAACCTCACCCGGCTCGCCGCCCACCCGGGTCTGCGGGTGCGGGTGCTCGCCCGGGTCGACCCGGACCGGGCCGCCACCCTGCGCCCGCTGGCGGTCGCACCCCTGTCGGGGGCTGAGGCCACGCTGCGGCTCCCGGCCGAGTGGCAGGGCCGGGCCGACCTCGGCTACGACCTGCTCCAGGGCGCGCACTTCCCCGCCCCGGACGCCGCCGGGGCCTGCGGGCCGGACGTCGTAGCCGGGCCGGACCCGCTGGGCGACTCCCCGCTGTGGCGGGTCCGCCGCCTGGTGGAGCTGGCGGTCGCGGGCGGTCGGCGCGCCGTCGCCGAGTCGGCGCGCAGCGGCGGGGCCCGGACGGACGCGGCGGCGCTGCGGCGCACCGGTTTCCGCACGGCCGGTGAGCTCTCGACGGCGCTCGCCGCGGAGGCCGACCGGCGCCGGCGCGACGTCTTCGGCCGGCTCGGCGACCCGAGCGCCGACCGCTACGCGGAGCAGTGGCTGGCCGCCGCCCTCCACCTCACCGCCGCCGAGCGCGAACTCGTCCGGGCGACCTGGCACACCCGGGAGGCGGCGGCCGGCTGAGCCGGCACCCGTACGGCGGCGCCCCTGCGTGCAGGGGCGCCGCCCCGACAGGATTGATGTTTCGTCAGATTCCCTGTGTGCGCAGGTGTTCGAGTGTGGCAGCCTGCGTACCCAGGACGACCGCTCACCGGGGGGACCCATGCGACACCTTTCTTCCGTACGTGCCCGGCTCGCCGCCGTCCTCGTCTGCGGCGCCCTGCTCACCGCCTGTGGCTCCGGCTCGTCGGGCTCCGGCGGGGACGCGGCCGCGGCGAGCTCGCCCGCCCCCGAGGAGAGCGGCCCGGGCGCCTACACGGCGAAGGACGAGATCTGTGCCCTGCTCGACCTCGGGCAGCTCCGCGACTCCATGGGCCAGGCCTCGGGCGCCGGCAAGAACAGCACGGCCGCCCTCGGCGGCGGCCCCAGCACGTCCTGCCTCACGGTGCTCAGCAACGCCGACAACCGCTCCGGCGGCAGCGTGAACGTCAAGGCCGTCTGGTGGCGGGACGTGGCCAGTGCGCGGGACCTGTACCGCATGTCCCGTACCGACACCGCCCCGCGGGACGCCCGGGACGGCAAGGTCGACGACGTGCCGAAGGTCGGCGAGCAGGCCCACCGCTGGGTGGGCAGCGGCAGCGCCGACAAGGTCGTCTACCTCAACCTGGTGACCCGCCGCAGCAACCTCGAGCTGGTCATCACGGCCATCGCCGACTCCGCCACTCCCGTCACCGCCGAGCAGCAGGCCAAGGTCTTCGACGGCATGGCCCGCCTCGCCGAGGCCACGTTCACCCGCCTCCGGTCCTGACCGGCCGCCGCTGTCCGGTGCCCGCCCCGGCACGTGGTCCGAGCTGCGGCGGGGCACCGGGCGGGACGCACGTGACGGGCGTAGATTGAGGGCACCCACCTGATGATCACCACCGAGGAGGGGTGTGGACGCGCCGGCTGTGGACTACGGGGCGGCGTTCCGGGCGGCGCCCAGCCCCATGCTCGTCCTGACCCCGGGCCTGGTGATGGCGGACGCCAACGAGTCCTATCTGCGGGTGTCCGGCCGCCGACGCGAGGAACTGGTGGGCCGCTTCCTGTTCGACGTCTTCCCGGGCGATCCGTCGCACGGCGACGAGACCGGCGCCGAACCGCTGCGTGCCTCGCTGGAGCGGGTGCTGGCCACCCGGCAGAGCGACAGCATGCCGCTGCAGAAGTACGGGGTCGAGGATGCCGACCGGCCGGGGGTGTTCGATGAGCGCTACTGGAGCACGCTGAACACGCCGGTGCTGGGTGCGGACGGCGAGGTGGTCGCGATCGTGCACCGGGTGGAGGAGGTCACGGCGCTCGTCCGGAGCCTCCTCGACGGCCGGGACGGCCCGGACGGCGCGGCCCCGACCGGCCTCGGCCGGGTCGGGCACATGGCGGCGGACCTGCTGGCCCGCGCCCAGGAGCTCGCCGACCTCAACGAGGAGCTGCGGCAGGCGCACGCCCGCGAGCGCGAGGTGGCGCTGAGCCTGCAGCGGTCGCTGCTGCCCGCGGTGCCGCCGGCCCACCGCTCGTTCGCGGCCGTCCGCTACCGGCCCGCGACCCGGGCGCTGAACGTGTGCGGGGACTGGTACGACCTGGTCGACCTGGACCGGGACCTGCTCGGGGTCGCGGTGGGCGACGTGGTCGGCCACGGCCTGGAGGCAGCCGGCATCATGGGCCGGCTGCACAGCGCCCTCAACGCGGCGCTTCGCGCCACCCGGCAGCCCGCACAGGCCCTGAAGACCCTGGCCCGGTACGCCGTGACCATCGAGGGCGCCCTCTCCACCACGGCGGTGCAGACCGTCGTCGACCGCTCGACCCGCACCGTCCGGTACAGCAGCGCCGGGCACCCGCCCCCGTTGCTGGTCCACGCGGACGGCGCCGTGCAGGTGCTCGACGGGGCCACCGATCCGCCGCTCGGCGCCTGGGAGAACGACATCCCGCGCTCCGAGGCGACCGCCGGGTACCGGCCCGGGGCCACCCTGGTGCTCTACACCGACGGCCTGATCGAGCGGCGCGGCGAGGACATCGACGTCGGGCTGGGACGGCTCACCGCCAGCGCCGCGCGGCACCGCGGCCTCGCCCCGGAGGACCTGGCGGACGCCGTACTCGCCGACCTCGGCGCCGACGGCCCCCAGGGCACGGACGACATCGCCCTGGTCGCCGTCCGGCTCTGATCCGCCCGGCCGCACCGTGCGCCCCGCACCGGGTGCGCTCCGACGGCTCCGGAGGGAGGCTGGTCTCCCCCGAGGTCAAACAGTCCACGAAGGGACGGAACCGTGGCCACCGACTACGACGCCCCCCGCAAAGGCGACGACGAGAGCTCCGACGAGAGCATCGAGGAGCTCAAGGCCCACCGGGCGGAACGGGCCGACGGCAAGGTCGACGTCGACGAGTTCGACGCGGCCGAGGGGCTCGAACTGCCGGGAGCGGACCTGTCGGGCGAGGAACTGACCGTGCAGGTCCTGCCCAAGCAGCAGGACGAGTTCACCTGCGCGAGCTGCTTCATGGTGCGGCACCGCAGCCAGCTCGCCGGCGAGAACGCCGCCGGGCAGCCGATCTGCAAGGAGTGTGCCGACTGATCGCGTCGGCGGAGCACGGCCGCGGACGGCCCCGCGGGGTCGGTCCGAGGAGAGCCACGGGCCCGGCGGCCCCAGGTCCACGTGCCTCCGTACGCCTCGATCGGGCGTATCCCTGATGCTCCGTCAACTGCCGCAGCGGCTCGATCACGGCGAGGACGAGCGCGACGAGGGTGCCGACCGGGACGACCGGCGCCCGCCGGCCGATCCGGACGAGGCGGTCACGCCCGGGCTTCGACCTCCAGGTCGGCGAGCAGGCGCGAACGCGGCGCTCGATCTCGTCGTGGATCGGGCGGACGGTCTCGACGGTCAGGGCCTTCGGGATCTCGGCGGAGATGTCGATCCCGGTTGAGACGGTGGGAGATCGTCGGCTGGGACACGTCGAACGGACCGGTCAGGTTGCAGACGCAGGCCTCGCCGCCCTCGTACGAGGCGATCAGCGACAGCAGCCGCGGCCGCACCGGGTGCGACAGGGCCTTGAACATCCGGGCGAGGTCGACCGCGGCGGCGTCCTGCCCGAGGACGACCAACCCAGATTTCGACATGCATCTATGTTGACAGCCATCTAATCCCCGAGGCAAGCTCACTACATCGACAACTGCCGATACAAGACCTCGGACGGGGAGACCGCCATGTCGCGTGTACAGCTCGCCCTGCGCGTCGCCGACCTCGAAGGCTCCATCGCCTTCTACTCCAAGCTGTTCGGCACCGAGCCGGCGAAGCGCCGGCCCGGCTACGCCAATTTCGCCGTCGCCGAGCCCCCGCTCAAGCTGGTCCTGATCGAGGGCGAGGCCGGTGAGGACACCCGCCTCGACCACCTCGGCGTCGAGGTCGAGTCCACCGATCAGGTCACCGCCGCCACCGCCCGTCTCAAGGACGCCGGCCTGGCCACCTTCGAGGAGCACGACACCTCCTGCTGCTACGCGCTCCAGGACAAGGTCTGGGTTCACGGCCCCGGCAAGGAGCCCTGGGAGGTCTACGTCGTCAAGGCCGACGCCGACACCCTCGACAAGGCCGCCCCGGACGCCTGTTGCACCGCCGACGAGCAGGCCGACGACCCCGCCCGGAGCCCGGCCGAGGCGAAGCCCTCCACCGGATGCGCCTGCACGACCTGACCGCGCTGCCGCCTCGAGGAGGCCGTCGGGCCGCTCGGGCGGTGCGGCGTCACCGCTTGGCTGCGGCAGGGCTCGTGCGGGGCCCGTCGAGGATGCCCAGCAGGATGCGGACGAGTTCGGCGACGACCTCGTCGAGGGTGGCGTCCACCCAGCCCTCGGCCCAGTCGTGGAGCAGGCCGTTGACGCCGCCGATGAAGGCCGCGGCGGCCACCCGGTAGTCGCGCGGCACCGCCTCGCCGCGCTCGACGGCCGCGGCGGCCTCCGCGCACAGCAGGTCGACCCAGCGGGAGCGGCGGGCCAGCCGCTGCCGCTCCAGCCGCGGGCTGACGCCGATGATCTCGACGAAGGTGATCCGCAGTCGGCGGCGGTCGCCCGTGACGTGCGCCGCGTAGGCGCCGAAGACCGCGGCGGCGCGTTCGCCGACCGGCAGTCCGTCGGCGTCCGCCAGGGCCGCCAGCGCGGCCTCCTCGGCCCAGTCGTTGACCTGGAGGTGGAGCGCGGCGAGGACGTCCTCCAGGGTGCGGAACTCCTCGTAGAACTGACGGCTCGACAGTCCGGCCGCCTCGCACAGCGCGGCCACCGTGGTGGCCCGGTAGCCGGGGCCGTCACCGAAGAGCTGCAGCCCGGCCGCCAGGAAGCGGCGCCGCCGCTCGGCCTGCCGGTCCTCCGCGGACCTGCCGCCGTACCGGCCGGTCGGCTGCCTCAGCCTGCCTGTCACCGCGCCCCCTCCTGTCGACAGTTGACGGTCACTCATTTTCCCGCGTCCGCCGTCTTGTCGGGACATCCACCCGACGTTACTTTCAAGTAGAAAATCTGAACGCGCTCGTTTTCAGATCCTCCCTGGACCACCACCCGGAAGGAACGACGATGCCCGCACCCTCCTCCGCCCCGCCCGCTCGCAGAGGCGCGCCACGCCGCGTCCTGCTCGCCGCCGCGGCCGCCCTGGTCCTCACCACCGGGGCCGCGAGCGCCGGCGCGGCCCCGCTCCCGGCCACCGCCACCGCCACCGCCACCGCCACGGCGGACGGGCTTCGGGAGGTGCTGTTCGTCGGCAACAACTGGGACGGCACCGCGGACGTGGTGGAGTCGACCGGCGCGCTCACCCGGATCGGGCGGATCGACGTCGTCCCGGACAAGGCGCAGCGGCTCGCCGAGATCTACCTGAACCCGGTGAAGCTGGCGTTCTTCCTGGGGGTGCGGCTGGGCCCCGGCGAGGGGCACGACCAGTTCGTCGACGACATGTACTCGACGCCGGACGGCTCGGCGGTGGTGGTCTCGCGGCCGAGCTTCGCCGACGTGGTGTCGATTGACCTGGCCACCGGCCGGCTCAACTGGCGCTTCCCGGTGTCGGGTTACCGCTCCGACCACATGGCGCTCTCGCCGGACGGCACCCGGGTGGCCGTCTCCGCCTCGACCTCGAACACCGTGCACGTCCTCGACATCCGCACGGGCCGGCAGCTCGGTTCCTTCTCCACCGGCGACAAGCCGCACGAGAACGTGTTCACCGACGGCGGCACCCGGATCTGGAACATGGCGATCGGCGAGGTCACCACCGCCCTGGACGCGCCGTGGCTGGACTGGACGAAGGGCGACCGGAAGATCACCGTGGTGGACGCGCAGACCTTCCGCCAGGTCAAGGTGATCGACATGCGGCAGCGGCTGGACGCGATCGGCCGCCAGGACCTCTCGGACGCGGTCCGCCCGGTCGCGTTCAGCCCCGACGGCTCGATGCTGTACTTCCAGGTGTCGTTCTTCAACGGGCTGGTGGAGTACGACGTCGCCGCGGACCGGATCACCCGGGTGGCGACGCTGCCCGCGAACCCGGCCACCGACCCGGACCGCACCACCTGGGTGAACGACTCCCGCCACCACGGCCTCGCGATGAGCCCCGACGGCGCGCACCTGTGCGTCGCCGGGACGATGGACGACTACGCCACCGTGGTGGACCGGGCCACCCTGAAGGAGGGCCCGCTGGTGGCCGCCTCGAAGCCGTACTGGGCGACGGTCAGCGGGGACGGCGCGTCCTGCGTGATCTCGGAGAGCGGGGCCGACCGGATCACCGCGATCGACTTCGCCACGGGCCGGAAGGTCGCCTCGACGCCGGTCGGCGACCATCCGCAGCGGGTCCGGCTCGGCCATGTCGCGGTCGGGTGGACCTCGCCGGCCGGGGGCTGAGGCGCTGACGGCGGATCAGGCGGTGTCGCGGGGGCGGGCCCGGTGGGCGCGCCAGGCGTCCAGGGCCTCCGCGCGGGTGGCGTCCGGGTGGTCGGCGTGCCAGCCGCGCAAGAATCGGTTGAGCTCGAACTGGGCGCCGATCTCCCGGGGTCCGGCCGCCTCGGCCCGGGTCTCGTGCCAGTGGCGGACGGCGTCGTCGAGGGTCCGGCCGGCGTTCTCGGCGACGAAGGCGCGCATGTGGGCGTCGAAGTGGAAGGACGGCCCGATCCGCGCGGTGAACCAGGCCCGCAGCAGTTGGCTGCAGCGCTGCCCCTCGGGGATGACGGTGTCGCCGTCCACCGGCCCGGTGAGCTGCCGCCCCGGCCGGGTGCGGCGCGCCGCCGGGGCCTGCGGCAGCGGCCGGCCGTCCAGCGCGGCGGCGAGCCGGGCGGTCAGCGCCGCCTTGCCGCCGCCCCGCGGCACGCCCAGCTCCCGGGCCAGGCCGGTGAGTTCGTCCAGTGTCCAGTACCAGCGCAGCAGTTCGGCGCCGCTCAGCGCGGTGGTCGGCCGCGGTCGCGGCGGGTGTGCCGTGGTGGTGGTGTCGCTCTCCCCGTTCATCCGCCCATTCTGCCCGGGGCCGGGAGGGCCGGCGGCGGTGGGTGACCGCCCGCGGCGCTGCGGCGGGTGCGCGACGGCGGCACGGGGAGCCGGAACCGGTTCCCCGGGTGTCGCGCCGCCGGCGGGACGGACCGTCAGTCCTTGCGGGCCACGTAGTAGAGGTTCAGCGGGTCGCCCTCGATCGACCGCACGTCGACCTGCTCGAAGCCTGCCTCGGCGAGCATCGAGCGGGCGGTCTGCTCGCCCCAGACGGTGCCGAGTCCGGCGCCGCCGGTGCTGAGCGAGGTGGTCATGCAGTAGAAGACCGAGAAGCAGTAGAGGGCCGGCCCGAAGGGGTGGCCGATGTTCTCCTCCAGGCGGCTGGAGGCGGCGATGTCGCCCATCAGGAAGGTGCCGCCGGGGCGCAGCGCGGTGGCGATCGCGGCCAGGGTGGGGGCGGGTTCGGCGAGGTCGTGGATGACGTCGAAGGCGGTGATCAGGTCGTACTCGCCGCCGATCCGGGTGGAGTCGCCGACGGCGAGGGTGACGTTGCCGAGGCCGCGGCGCTGGGCCTCGGCGCGGCCGGCGGCGATGCCGTCCTCGGCCCGGTCGAGGCCGTGGAAGCGGCTCTGCGGGAAGGCGGCGGCGAGCACGACGGGCGCGTGGCCCTGGCCGGTGCCGATGTCGAGGACGTCGATGCCGCTGCGCAGCCGCTCGGGGAGGCCGGGTACCAGCGGCACGATGGTGTCGACCAGGGCGAGGTCGTAGACCCGGGCGCTCTCCTCGGCCTGCAGGGCCTGGAAGCGGGGGTAGGCGGAGTACGGGACGCCGCCGCCGTTGCGGAAGGCGCTGACGACCTGCTGTTCGACCTCGCCCATGAGCGCGATGTACTGCATGATCCCGGCGAGGTTGTCCGGGCCGGCGGCGGCGGTGAGCGAGGCGGCGTGCTCGGGCGGCAGCCGGTAGGTGCCGGTGTCCGGGTCGTACTCGACGATGCCGCCGACCACCATGCCGCCGAGCCATTCGCGGACGTAGCGCTCGGTGAGCCCGGCCGCGGCGGCGAGGTCGGCGCTGGTGGCGGGCGGGGAGTCGGCCATCGCGTCGAACAGGCCGGCCTGGTGGCCGACGCCTGCGAGCAGGGCGAGTGCGGCGCCGTTGAGGACGTCGACCATACGGCCGGCGAAGGCTTCCTGTTTCGCGGGGTCGAGTGCTCCGTCGACGGGTTCGGGGGTCGCCATGGCCTTCCTCCTCCGGCCGGTCCGGCAGGGCTGCCGGGGGACTCACTCCCAACATAAGCTCGGCCGGCTCCGGCGGCCCGCCGCCGGAGCCGGGCCTTGACGGCGGCGAAACCGGCGCCGTACGGTCGGGGCGATCCGACCGGAGATCTTTCCGAAACTTTTCGAGCAGCGCATCGAGAAGCGAGCCCGGGCCCGGGCCTGTCGAGCGCCCCGCGGAGGCACCCCCATGGCCGTACCCGAGGACCTGGCCGCGCCGCGCCACCAGGATGCCCGCAACCCCGTGCTGCCGGGCTTCCACCCGGACCCGTCGGTCTGCCGGGTCGGCGAGGACTACTACCTGGTCACGTCCTCCTTCGAGTACTTCCCCGGGCTGCCCCTGCACCACAGCCGCGACCTGGTGCACTGGCGGCCGATCGGCCACGCCGTGGACCGCCCGGAGCAGCTCGCCCTGGACGGTGTCCGCGCCTCCGGCGGCCTGTACGCCGCCTCGCTGCACCACGCCCGCGGCCGGTTCCACCTGGTGTGCACCCTGGTCGACGGCCCGCGACAGGACGGCACCTTCCTGCTCACCGCCGACGACCCGGCCGGCCGCTGGTCGGACCCGGTCTGGCTGCCCGAGGCGCCCGGCTTCGACCCTTCGCTCTTCTTCGACGAGGACGGCTCCGCGCACCTGCTCGGCACCCGGCAGACCGACGCCGACGGCCGGACGGAGATCTGGCTGCGCGGCATCGACCTCGACCGCGGCGTCCTCACCGGTGAGGAGCACGTGCTGTTCCGCGGCGCCCTGGTCGGCGCCCGCTGGGCCGAGGGCCCGCACCTGTACCGGCACGAGGGGCACTACGTGCTGGTGGTCGCCGAGGGCGGCACCGAGCACGACCACGCGGTCACCGTCGCCCGCAGCCGGCACCTCGCCGGGCCGTACGAGAACAACCCGCGCAACCCGGTGCTGACCCACCGCCACCTCGGGCTGGACCACCCCGTCACCGGCGCCGGGCACGCCGACCTGGTGCGCACCCCGACGGGCGACTGGTACGCGGTGCTGCTCGCCTCCCGGCCGTACGGCGGGGGCGGCCACGCCAACCTCGGGCGGGAGACCTTCGTCGCCCGGGTGGTCTGGGAGGACGGCTGGCCGGTGGTCAACCCGGGCAGCGGCCGCCTGGAGGAGCGCACCCGGATCGCGCTGCCCCCGCACCCCTGGCCGGAGCCCGACTCCGTCGACCACTTCGACGCGGCCGTGCTCGGACCGCGGTGGAGCATGCTGCGGACGCCGCGGACGGCCTTCCACAGCCTGCGCGAGCGGCCGGGCCACCTGCGGCTGCGCCCGCGGCCGCAGACCCTGGCCGAGTGCGCGACGCCCGCCTTCGTCGGCCGCCGCCAGCAGCACGCGGACTTCACCGCCGAGGCGGCGCTCGACTTCAGGCCGGCGGCCCCGGGCGAGCAGGCCGGCCTGGTGGCGTACTACGACCCGGACCACCACGTCCGGCTGCTGGTGGACCACGACGGTGCCGCCGGACGGGTCGCCCGGCTCACCGTGCGGGACGGCGGCCGGGACACCGTCCGGACCGAACTGCCGCTCCCCGCGGGGCCGCTGGTGCTCGGCGTGAGCGCCCGGGGCCAGCGGTACGCCTTCCGCTGCGGGCCCGCAGGCGGCCCGGCGGCCGAACTCGGCGCGGTCGACGGCCGGATCCTCAGCAGCCGGCACGCGGGCGGGTTCACCGGCAGCCACGTCGGCCTGTACGCCACCTCACCGCACCCGACCGACGCCTGCGCGGACTTCGACTGGTTCCGCTACACCGGGCCCTGACCGGTCCGGCGCCGCGGCGGGCCGCCGGGGCGCCGGACCGGATCGGCCGTGGTCAGCGGGCGGCCGCGCCCACACGCACCCGGTCCAGGGCGTCCGCGATCGCCTGGACCAGGGCCTCGCCGGCGGGCACCGCGACGTCCGGCACGACGCCGACGCCCTCCCAGTTGGTGCCGGTGACCGGGTTGATGGAGCGGGCGGTCGGCACCGTCACCGTGATGTGCTCCGTCACCGCGAACCGCTCGGTCGGGTGCGCGCCTCCCCGGGTGGTCTCGCCGACCAGCGTCGCCCGCCCGTTGACCTGCAGGTTGTAGGCGAGCTCCTCGCCGCCGGAGAAGGTGAAGTCGCTGGTCAGCACATACACCGGGCGGTCGGCGTAGCGCGTGCCGGGGACGTGCGCCGAGGTCCAGAACTGGCGGGTGGAGTCGGTGGCCCGGTCGTAGATGTCGTTGAGGTGCACCTCGCCGTCCGGGAAGAGGTAGCTGCACCAGAGCGCCACGCCGTCCGGGGCTCCGCCCCGGCAGTGGCGCAGGTCGATGATCAGGGCCTCGGTGTGGGCGAGGAGTTCCATCGCGGCGGCGAAGGCGCGGCCGCCCTCGGCAGCGCCCGGTATGGAGCGCAGGTCGAGGTAGCCGATGTTCCCGTCGAGCTGCTCGACGCGGCGGATGCCGTAGTTGTCGGCGCGGAAGACGGCGGCCCAGCGGGCCCGCACCTCCTCCGGGGAGTCGTCGTTCTCGCGCGGCAGCGGCTCCTCGTTCCAGAGCAGCCGCAGGTGCTTGTCCGGGCAGGCCTCCTGGATGTGGGCGGTCACCGCCTCGCACAGTTCCGGGCCGGCCAGGCCCTGGTAGCTGCCGTCCGTCAGCCGGCGCCGGATCGCGGCGTCGACGGCGTCGACCTTGTCGGGAAAGACGTACCCTGCACGGATCTTGGCGAGTGCGTCGTCGAGGATGTCCTGGATGTCGATCACATGGCCGGATCGTAGCGGTGACGCGCCGCACCGGCCAGGGGTTTCCGGCGGTGTGCGCACCGTCGTGGTGAGGGTCCGTCAGGCAGGGCCGGCGCAGGCCGCGACGAAGGCCGCGAGGTCGGTCGCGGTCCGGGCGGGGTCGTCCCAGTGGACGACGTGTCCGGAGCCCTCGTGGACGAGGAGGGTGGACCGCGGCAGGGCGGCGGCGAGCCGCTCCTGGTCGGCGCGCGGCAGGATGCCGTCCCGGTCGCCCCAGATCAGCAGGGCCGGCGCGGTGACGCCGTCCAGCCCGCCGAGGTCCGTCTCGTCGAGCAGCCCCTGGAGGGTGTCGCGCCACACCCTCGCCGGGGCGCGCAGGCTCTCCTGCACCATCAGGTCGACGAACTCCGGCGGCAGCGGCCGGGTCGGCAGGGACTCCACCAGCGCGCGGACCGCCACCGGGTCCAGCGGGTCGGTGAACCGGGCGACGGACTCCCGGAGCGCGGCCGCGGCCGGGTTGTCGCAGAGCAGCGCGGGCGAGCCGAGGAAGACCAGGCCGGTGACCCGCCGCGGGTGGTCCGCCGCGAACCGGCGCACCGTGAACCCCGCGCTGGACGCGCCGACCAGCACCGCGCGCTCGATGCCGAGCAGGTCCAGGAAGCCCGCGAGGTCGGCCGCGAAGTCCGCGGGCCGGTAGCCCTGCGGCGGGCAGCTCGCGCAGCCGTGCCCGCGCTGGCTCGGCGCGAGCACGTGCAGGGTCCCGGGCAGCCGGGCCATCAGCGGTTCGAAGGCCCGCCAGGAGTCCGCCACCGCGTGCAGCAGCACGACCGGCGGGCCGGCGGGGTCGCCCTGCTCGGCGTACGGGAGCAGCGGCCCGCCCGGCAGGCGCGCCGTCCGGGTGACCGGGCCCTGACCGGCCATGGGGCACCTCCCCTGCGCACGGGCCGCCGGGGCGGCCCTCGTCGATGGTCCCGCCCCGGAGCGTCGGCCGCAGGCCGTCGGGAGGCGGTCAGCGGGGGTCGTAGCGGAGCACGCGGTCGTCGTCCGGGCCCGGGGCGCCGCGGCCGTCGGTGTTGTTGGTGGTGACGATCAGGGTGCCGTCCGGTGCGGCGAGCACGGTGCGCAGCCGGCCGTCGGTGTGGTCGAGGACGGCGGTGGGGGTGCCGACCGTGCCGTCGCCGTTCAGCGGGATCCGCCAGAGGCGCTGGCCGCGCAGGCCGGCCATCCAGATCGCGCCGTCGGCGTAGGCGATACCGCTCGGCGAGGCGTCGGCGGGGTGCCACTGGGTGACGGGGTCGGCGTAGCCGGCGCGGCCGGCCTTCCCTTCGACGACCGGCCAGCCGTAGTTGGCGCCGGGTGTGATCAGGTTGAGCTCGTCCCAGGTGTTCTGGCCGAACTCGGAGGCCCACAGGCGGCCTTGGGGATCCCAGGCGAGTCCCTGCACATTGCGGTGGCCGAGCGAGTACACCGGGGAGCCGGGGAAGGGGTTGCCGGGGGCGGGGTCGCCGTCGGGGGTGATCCGGAGGATCTTGCCGCCGAGCGAGGTGCGGTCCTGGGCGAGCTCGGGGCGGCCGCTCTCGCCGGTGCCGACGTAGAGCAGGCCGTCGGGGCCGAAGGCGATCCGGCCGCCGTCGTGGTTGCTGCCCTTGGGGATGCCGGTGAGCACGACGGCCGGGTCGGTGAGCCGGGCGCCGGCGGGGCGGGACGGGTCGTAGCCGAAGCGGACGATCCGGTTGTCGTCGGTGGCGGTGAGGTAGGCGTACAGCCGGCCTTCGGGGCCGAGGGCCAGGCCGAGCAGGCCGCCCTCGCCGGCCGCGGCCACGCCGGGGACGGTGCCGACGTCGGCGCGCGCGCCGGTATGCGGGTCGATGCGCAGGATCCGCCCGGTGTTGCGGGAGCCGACCAGCAGGGCGCCGTCCGGCAGGCGGGCGACGCCCCAGGGTGTGTCCAGCCGGTCGGCGATCGTGGCGGCCGCCCCGGCGGTGCCGGACGCCGACCCGGCGGGGCCGGTGGATGCGGCCGTTGCGGGCGGCGAGTCGGTGGATCCGCAGCCGGCGAGCACGGCGCAGAGTGCTGGCAGCAGGGCGAGTGCGGTCACGGTGCGCGGCTTCACGCTGGCCTCCCGACGGGTCCCGCCGCCCGGTCGTCCCGGCGGCGCCCCGTCCAGCTCACCACAGCCTGCGCGGCGAATCCCGCCCGGTGGGCGGGCGCGCCTACCCGCTCACCACGTTCCACGGGCGGGGGCCAGGCCCCCGCCCGCGAGTGCGGGTCAGCAGCTCAGGTTGCTGCCCGGGACGGTGCCGAGGATCTGGGTGAAGCTCTGGTAGGCGTTGATCCGGCTCTGGACCTGGGCCGGGTTGCCGCCGTTGCACTCCAGGCTGCCGTTGATGCTGCGGATCGTCTCGCCGAAGCCGGCGCCGTTCACCATCGCGTTGTGCGGCGTCATGGTGCCGGGGCCGGACTGGGTGTTCCAGTACCAGAGGCCGGTCTTCCAGGCGACGGACGAGTCGGTCTGCACCAGGTTCGGGTTGTGCAGCAGGTCGATGCCCAGGGCGTCACCGGCCGCCTTGTAGTTGAAGTTCCAGCTGAGCTGGATCGGCCCACGGCCGTAGTACGCGGCCTGGCCGGCCGGGCAGCCGTACGACTGCGAGGTGTCGCAGTAGTGCGGGTAGTTGGCGGTGTTCTGCTCCACCACGTACACCAGGCCACCGGTCTCGTGGCTGACGTTGGCGAGGAAGGCGGCGGCCTCCTGCTTCTTCACCGTGTCGCTGCCGGTGTTGGCGAACGCCGGGTAGGCGCTCAGCGCGGCCTTGAGGCCGGCGTAGGTGTAGAAGGAGTTCCGGTTCGGGAACATCTGGTTGAACTGCGCCTCGCTGACCGGGAATCCGCCCGGGTTCGAGGTCTGGGTCGGGGTGGGCGTGCTGCCGCCGCCCGAGCAGGTGTACGGCTCCCAGTACCAGGTGGAGATCGTCGGGTCGTAGCCCGGGTTGTCGTGGGTGGCCCGGTACAGGTTGCCGTTGGAGTACTGGACGACCGTCCCGGTGGTGTAGGTGCGGCCGGCCACCCAGGCCGGGTAGGTGCAGCTGCCGCCGGTCGGGGTGGGCGTGCTGCCGCCCCCGCCGCCGCAGACGCCCTGGTCGGCCCAGACGCCGGAGGCGCCGCCGGGGGTCTCGTTCTGGGTCCACCACTTGGCGGACCAGTTGTGGCCGTTGTAGGAGGCGGACATGCCGCCGGTGTACACGGAGGAGGAGTTCCAGGCGGCGGCGCAGGTGCCGGCCGACGCTGAGGAGGGCAGGGCCACCGCGAGACCTATCGCTGCGGCACCGGCCGCGACGGCCGCGAACAGCCGGCGCTTCGCCGGGAGACGGTGCTTCACTGACACGTGATCACCCCTTCGTGCGGTGGGGGCCGCACGGAGTCGAGGACGGAGGGACCGCCGCGCAGCAGCCTGCGAGCACCGTCGAATGAAGGGGTGCCGGGCCGCCGCTGCGGGGTTGACGAGGACTCAACCGTACTGGTCTATACCTGTCAAGACGGCCTGGCTGTACTGGGGTTCAAGGGAACCCTAAGAACTCTTAAGGCACCGGGACGGACGCCGGACGGGGGGCCATCAGCCTTTGCCGAGCCGGCGCTCAGCCCTTGCGGAGCCGGCGCTCGCCACGGGCCAGCCGGCGCAGCCCGGCGAACCTGCCGATCCGGCCGATCCGTTCGGCGTTCGCCATCGACGCCCGGTCCAGCTCCTCCATCAGGCGGCGGGAGCGGTGCTCGGGCGCCAGCTCGTCGAGCATCCGGTCGACCTCGGCGAGCACCGAGCCGTACAACTGCCAGGCCTCCGGGTCCTGCTGGACGTGGCGCAGCAACTGCTGGGCGACGTTCTCACGGGCCGCCCATGCGGCCGAGAGTTCGGCGGCGAGCCGCTCCTCGGCCTCCTCGGCACTGCGGCTGACCTGGGTGGTGACCAGGACGGCGAAGCTCACCAGGGCGCCGCCGACGTGCTCCAGCAGCTCCTCCATCGACACCGTGACGTCCGGCGGGAAGAGCCGCTCCTCGCCGTCCCGCCGCTTGGCCAGGTCGGTGAGCGAGCGGGTGAGGACGCGGATGACGACCACGCAGATCTCCAGCGTGTCCAGGCCCGTGCGCAGCACGATCCGGGAGAGCAGGCCCTCGCTGACCCTGGGGTTGAGCCGCAGGCTGTCCTCGGCCTGGCGGAGCGCGCCGTCGACGTCGGCGATCGCCTGGTCCAGCCGGCGGGCCTCGTGCAGCCGGGCCGCGGCCTGCTCGACCGGCGCGGGCCCGCCGAGCTCCTCGGCGATCTCCACCAGCAGGTGGCGGGCCCGGCGGGCGAGGTCCTCGATCGACTCGCCGGCGGTGTCGACCCAGACCGGCGGCGCGAAGACGACGTTGAACGCCAGCCCGACGCCGGCGCCGATGAGCGTCTCCAGCACCCGGTCCCAGGCCTGCGAGGCGAGCCGGGTGACACCGAGCACCAGCATCGCGCTGATCGCGACCTCGTTGACGAACTCGTCCACCCGCACGAAGTGCCCGACCACCAGCGAGGCCAGGATGATCAGGCCGAGGCTCCACCAGGACAGCCCGACCACGGCGCTGAACCCGATCGCGATCAGCACGCCGACGATCACCGAGTTGACCCGGCGGATGCTGGTCTTCAACGTCGAGTAGACGGTGACCTGGACGACCAGCAGCGCGGTCAGCGGCGCCGTCAGCGGCGCCGGCTCGGCGCTGAGCTGCACCGCCACCGCGTAGGAGAGCGTGGCGGCGACCGTCGCCCGCAGGTACAGCGCGACGGTGGGGTCCTTCACCCACCGTCGCACGGTGTCCCTCGTCCTCGTCCACAGTTCGCGCATCACTCCCTTGTACCCGGAGTGCCGCCCCGCACCCGGGCGGCACGGCGCACCCCTCCGGGTGCCGTGGCCGGGGCCCGAGACGAATCCGCGGACCCGCGAACCCGGGTACCTCTCCCGGCACGACGGGTAGGCGATGCACGCCCGCACGTCGCTGCTACTCGGCAAGGCACTACGGCGGCAGCGCCGGCCCGCCGGGCCCGGCACCATCTGCGCGCATGCCGACGGCCCGTTCCCGGGGTGGGGGAACGGGCCGTGCGGTGGCGTGTGCCGGGCCGGGGTCACCGGGCCGGCGCACCGTGGGTGACGCGGGGGTCCTACTTGGTCAGGCCGGCCTTCACCGAGCAGACCGGCCAGGCACCCGGGCCCTGCGCGGCCAGCACCTTCTCGGCGACGGCGATCTGCTGCGCCTTGCTCGCCTGGTGCGCGTTCGCCGCGTAGGCGTGGCCGCCGAACGCCGCCCACGTGCTGGACGTGAACTGCAGACCGCCGTAGAAGCCGTTGCCGGAGTTGACCGCCCAGTTCCCCGACGACTCGCACTGCGCGACCCTGTCCCAGGTCGAGGCCGGCGCGGCCGAGGCCGACGTCGCCGTCACGAGGCCGGCCACCGGCAGGACGGCCAGCGCGCCGCCCATCACCGCCATCCGCACACGCCTGCTGCGCTTGGTGGCGGTGGACGTGGCAGCGGCGGTCTCGTCACGGAAGATCATGCGGTTCCCTTCGGGCGAACCCGGAACAGCTCCCGGGCACGGGTCAGCAGACCCGATCGGCCTGCGGTTCATGGAGTGAGCCGGCATCCCCAGCACCGGACCATCGGGCCCGGCGGTGTGCCGCACTGGTTTCGAAGCTACGGACCACCGACCGCGAAGCCAAGCAAATCCACGTCCCCCCAGCTCAGCGAGCCATTACCGCAGGTAGCCCGACCCGCCCGGGCCCCATTTCACGCACCCGCCACCCCCCGCCGACCCCCCGAATGTGACCGGCACCACCCGAATCCACCGGTGAGCCGGCCCACATTGTCGGCAGCCGGTGAAGACCCGCGAACACCCCGCGAGCATCCGGCCCCCCGCCCGGTAGCCCGCGGATGGCGCAGGTCACAGGGTGCACGAACCGTGCCCGCACGAGCCCGCCCGGTGACCGTCCGGGGCCGCGGGCACGGTCGCCGGCGGACGACGGAGCTGGGGAGAGAGGCGTCCGACCGGTCAGACGGCCTCGAGCCACTGCTCCCGGGTGAGGGCGTACTCCACGTCCCCGTGTTCGGCGCCCTCGATGGCGTCGGGCCACTCCTCGAAGAACGTCCGGACGTGGTGCAGGCCCGCCTTCTCCATCACCCGTCGGGAGGCCGTGTTGGCGGTCATCGTGGTGGCCACCACCCGGTCGGCGCCGAGTTCGGTGAAGGCCAGCCGGACGAGTGCCCGCGCGCCCTCGGTGGCGAAGCCGCGGCCCCAGACGGCGGGGCGCAGCCGATAGCCGAGTTCGGTGCCGCCGCTCAGCCCGACGCTGGTCGCGGGCTGCAGCCCGAACCATCCGAGGAACTCCCCCGAACCGCGTTCCACCGCGGCGAAGCAACCTGTCCCCGGCGGGAGTTCCGCATAGCCGCGGAGCAGCGCCGGAAGCGTCTCGCGCTCGACCACGGCCCGCGGCACCGGCCGCCCGTCGTCGATCCGCCGCATCACCTCCGGGTCGCCGTGCAGCGCGGCCAGGTCGTCGAGGTCGTCCTCGGTGAAGCGGCGCAACAGCATGCGAGTGGTCTCGGTAGGGATAGGCACCGGGCGATTCGACCACCGCCGCGCACGGCCGGGCAACCGCATTCCCGGGCGGCGGGGAGGCGCGGTGGTCAGTCCGGCCCGGGTGCGGTGGGTCGGCCCGGGACGGCGGCGGCGACGGGGAGGAGCAGGGCGGTGATGTTGTCCTGTCCGCCGGCGGCGAGGGCGTGGTCGACGAGGGTGCGGGCGGCGCCGAGCGGGTCGGCGGCGCGGCCGGCGGTGGCGCGCAGCGCGTCGGCGGACGGGAGGTGGCGCCAGAGTCCGTCGGTGCAGAGCAGCAGGCGGCCCGGCACAGCGGGCCGGTAGCTGCGGGTGCGGGGTGTGGGCTCGCCGGCGTCGGCACCCAACCAGGCGGCGAGGGCGTCGAGTTCGCCGGAGTCGTCCTCGGTGAGGGCCATGCCGGGGCCCTCGTCGGGGAGCCAGTAGGCGCGGCTGTCGCCGACCCAGGTGCTCCAGAGGCCTTCCGGTCCGGCGATGCCGGCGACGTAGGTGCAGGCGGGTGCCGCGTCGGTCGAGGCGGCGAGGGCGGTCACCGCGCGGCCGGCCCGGACGGCGGATTCGACGAGGGCTGTCTCGGGGAGCACGCCCTCCGCCAGCCGTGCCGCCAGGGCCGCGGCGCCGACGTCCGCGGCGAGCCGGGCGGCCCGTTCGCCGCGGGGCGCCATCGAGACGCCGTCGCAGACGACGCCGATGTTCCAGGGGCCGGCGGTGGCGAGGGCCATGGCGTCCGCGTTGATCCCGCGGTGCCGGCCGCGGTCGGTGACGCCGGCGGGCCCGCCCGCCAGGGCCTGTTCCACATGGGACCGGAATCGGGGCTGTTCGGCCCCGCAGTCCCAGCACCTGCCGTCGGGGGCGACCGTGCCCCCGCACGTTCCGCACTCGGTGGTGTCGATGCTCTCGGTGTTGTCGATCATTCGGCGGCTCATCCTGCCAGTTCCCGGCCGTGGCCGGGGCCGGATTCGCGGTGGCGGGCCGGGCGGGGCTCAGCCGGCCGGGCGGGCGCTCTCGTGGGCGAGCAGGTGCTGCTTGGCGGAGAGGCCGCCCGCGTAGCCGGTGAGTGAGCCGTCGGCGCCGACCACCCGGTGGCAGGGCCGGACGATCAGCAGTGGGTTCGCCCCGATCGCCGCCCCGACCGCCCGGACGGCTGCGGGCGACCCGGCGGCCGAGGCGATCGCCGTGTACGTGGTGGTGGTGCCGTACAGGACGGCGTCCAGGGCGGCCCAGACGCGGCGCTGGAAGTCGGTGCCGCGGGTGGTGCACTCCACGTCGAAGCGGGTGCTCTCGCCGGCGAAGTACGCACGCAGCTGGCCGGCGACCGCGCGGAAGGCCGTGTCGTCCCGCCGCCAGCCGTCCTGGACGACGGCGCCGCGCTTCTGGCCCGGCAGCGAGACCGAGGCGAGCGCGGTGCCGCCCGCGGCGGTGGCGGATTCCTCGCCGACCAGCAGCAGCGGCCCGACCGGGCTGTCGACGGTCGTGTACAGGGTCATGGCGTTGTCCTCTCCGCAGGTCCTGACGGTACCGCGCGGCCGGGCGCGGTCCTGTCGACCTCCACTGTGCCGCCCGCCGGGCGGGGTCGGCTGGCGGATTTCGGACACGGCGTTTCGGCGGGTTCCCTCCCGGCCGCCGTGGTCCGGCGGTCGGACCCGGCCGCCGGAGAGGCACGTCGCGGCGGCCGGATCCGTACTGCGGCGGGGCGCCCGCCCGGGCGGCGGACGGGGGACGGGGACGCCGCCCGGACGGGGCAGCCTGCCTGTCCGCCGTCTCACCCGCCCGGCGGCGCGCAAACCCACGCGGCCCGATCCGGTGTCAGGTCCCGGCGGCCTGCCGGTCCGTCGCACCCGGGCTCGCTGCCGCGTGCCGGGCGGCGAGGCCGAGCACGGTGTCGACCGACCAGTGGTCGGCGGCGTGCTCGCCGTAGTGGACGGCGAGCAGTCGGCCGTCCGGGCCGAGCAGGAAGTCGGCGGGCAGGCCGAGGCGGCCGCCGAGCGGACGGGCCGCAGGCGGCCGTTCCCCGCCGCGGAGGGCGAGCGGGACGCTGCGGGCCAGCGCCCGGGCGACGGTGGGCCACGCCCGGGGGTCGAGCAGGGCGCGGGCGCCGCGATCCACGCCGAACGCCCGGTACAGCGTCCGGTCCGGGTCGGCGACGAGCGGGAACGGCAGGCTGTCGGCGTAGGGCCGCAGCTCGTCGGCGGGCGAGTGGAAGACGGCCACCTCGTGCACCCCGGCGGCGGCGGTCTCGGCCTGCCGCTGCGCGAAGGACCGCAGGTGGAGGTTGCAGATCGGGCAGCCGGCGAACCTGCGGAACTGGAGGTGCAGGAGCCCGGGCGGAGCCACGGGCGCGCCCGTGACGTCGGTGAACTGCCGGACGGGAGCGGTGGTGCCGGTCTGGAGGCGGGGCATCGGACTCCTCTTAGGCGTAGTACGTACGCTTAAAACTGTAAGCGTATGGCGTACGCTGTCAAGCCGTGCCCCGCCCCCGCTCCCTGACCACCCGCCAGATCGCCGCCGCCGCGCTCGACGTGATCGACCGTGACGGGCTCACGGCGCTCTCCATGCGCACGGTCGCCGCCGAACTCGACCGCCGCACCATGGCGCTGTACCGCTACGTCGAGGACCGCGACGAGCTGGAGTGCCTCGTAGCGGAGCTCGCCCTCTCCCCCGTCCTCGACCGGCTCGACGCCGTCCGCGGCCACGGCACCCCCCGCGAACGCCTCACCGGGCTCGCCGAACTGATGCGGCGGACCGTCACCGCACACCCCGGCGTCCTGCCGCTGGCCGTACGCCACCGGACGGCCTGCCTACCGGCCCTGCGCTGGGCCGAGGCCGTCCTGGAGGTGCTGGGCGACACCGACCTGGACGCCGCCGCCCGCCTCACCGCCCTGCGCGCCCTCGTCGCCCACCTGATCGGCGCCCTGGAACTCGAACACCACGCGGCGGCCGACCGCGAGCCCTCCGGCCTGGCCGCCCTGCCCCGCGACACCTTCCCCCTGCTCGGCCGCGCCGCCGAGGATGCCGCCCGGCTCGACCCCGACCGGTCCTTCCGCACCGCCCTCGACGCCCTCCTCACCGGCCTCGGCATCACCTGACGGACGCGCCACCGGCAAAATCGGAAGACCGCCCGGTACCGGCGCTGGCACCATCCACCCATGACGGACTGGGCAACCTTCGTCGTCGTCCGCGAGGACGGCGGCTTCGAGCGCTACCACCGGCGGTACGGCGCGATCGACGTCGACCTCGACCTGCTGGCGGGGCCGGACCTCGCCCTGTCCTTCGCCCGGTCCCACCACGACGCGGGCACCGGTGGGACGTGGGGCGAGGACGACTGGATCCAGGAGGGCTGGTGCGAGGCCGTCGCCCTGATCGACCTGCGCCGCCGGGTGCTGCTCCGCGGCACGGTCGAGGGCGCCGCGACCTCTCAGCGGCTGCGCCCCACTGTCGAGCGGGTGCTGCGCCGCGCCTGGCCGGGGTGGACGCTGCGCTGGGCCCACGACGGCATCGCCGACGTCCGGGCCCATCTCGGGTTGGACGTGGAGCCCGTCCGCGACCGCTGGTCGCCCCCCTTCCTGAGCCCGGTCCTGGGGCCCGGTGAGGACGGGGAGTTGGCCGAGGACGACCCGCACGTGTCGGTGGTCACCACGGCGGCCGGCCGCTGCCTGCTGCTCGACGGCATCGGACGCCACCCGGTCACCGAGGGCCCGGCACTGCTCGACCGGCTGGCCGGCGCACCCGACCGCGGCAGCCACCACCTTCGCGCGCGTTCCGGGCTGCACCTCGATCCGGTCGCCCGCACGCTCGGCTGGTGGCTGCTGGGCATGGAGCCGCAGGCGGCCGAGATGGCCGGCCGATGGCCGGGCTGGCGGGTGCGGTTCTGGGCGGACCTCCACCAGGAGCACGTCCGCGCGAGCCTCGGCCGGTTCGCGCCGCCGCCGGTCGACCCGGCCGCCGCGCTGGCCGAACTGCGGGAGGCCGCGCACGACCACTGGTCGGACTGGCGGCACGCCCGCAACGGGGAGGACGACCGGCGGGCCGCGCTCGCCGCGATCGACGCCGCCTGCCGGGCTGCGGCGGGATGACCGCCGCGGCCCGGCCCGCACCCGGCCCGTGCTCGGGCCGTGCTCAGTCGAGGACGGGCAGCAGGGTCGGCAGGTGGCCGTCCGAGGCGAGGGCGGCGGCGCGGCGCTCCGGCGGGACCTCGCCGTAGGTGGTGGTGCGCTGGCGGGCCGGGCGGCCGGCGGCCTCGGCGATGGCCTCCAGGTCGCGGACCGACTTGTGGCTGCCCCAGGAGGAGCCGGCCATCCGCGAGATGGTCTCCTCCATCAGCGTGCCGCCGAGGTCGTTGGCGCCGGAGCGCAGCATCTCGGCGGCTCCCTCGGCGCCCAGCTTCACCCAGGAGGTCTGGATGTTCGGGATGTGCGGGTGCAGCAGCAGCCGGGCCATCGCGACGACGGCCCGGTTGTCGCGGGCGGTCGGGCCGGGCCGGGCGACGCCCGCCAGGTAGACCGGCGCGTTGGTGTGGACGAACGGCAGGGTGACGAACTCGGTGAACCCGCCGGTCCGCTGCTGGAGTTCGGCGAGCAGTCGCAGGTGCCCCAGCCAGTGCCGGGGGGTGTCCACGTGCCCGTACATCATGGTGGAGGAGGAGCGGATGCCGAGCTCGTGCGCGGTGGTGACGACCTCCACCCAGGCGGAGGCGGGGAGTTTGCCCTTGGTGAGCACCCAGCGGACCTCGTCGTCGAGGATCTCGGCGGCCGTGCCGGGGATGGTGTCGAGCCCGGACTCCTTGGCCCGCTGCAGCCAGTCGCGGATCGAGAGGCCGGTGCGGGTGGCGCCGTTGACGACCTCCATCGGGGAGAAGGCGTGCACGTGCATGCCGGGCACCCGCTCCTTCACCGCCCGGGCGATGTCGAAGTAGGCGGTGCCGGGCAGGTCGGGGTGGATGCCGCCCTGCATGCAGACCTCGGTCGCACCGACCTCCCAGGCCTGCGCGGCCCGTTCGGCGACCTGCTCCAGCGAGAGCGTGTAGGCGTCGGCGTCGGTGCGGCGCTGTGCGAACGCGCAGAACCGGCAGCCGGTGTAGCAGACGTTGGTGAAGTTGATGTTCCGGGTGACGCAGTAGGTGACGGTGTCGCCGACGGTGTCCCGCCGGACGGCGTCGGCGATGCCGCAGAGCGCGTCCAGGGCGGAGCCCTCGGCGCCGAACAGGGCGAGGGCCTGGTCGTCCGTCAGCCGGGTCGGGTCGTCGGCGGCGACGGCGAGCGCCTGCCGCACGTCGGCGGGCAGCCGCTCCGGGGCGCCGCCGGCGGCGACCTGCTCGCGCAGCACCTGCCAGTCGCCGTACACCTCGTCGAAGTCGGCGCGGCGGTCGCCGGTGCGGCCCACCGTGTCGATCTCGCGGTGGAGTTCGGTGCGGCCGGAGCCGGTCTGCGGCTCCTCGGGTTCCTGCCAGGGCAGGCCGACGGGCCGGGCGTCCTCCCGGGCGAGCCCGGTGGCGGGGTCGGCGAGGGCGGTGACGTGCGGCAGCACGCGCGGGTCCAGCCACGGTTCGCCGCGCCGCACGTACTCGGGGTAGACGGTGAGCCGCTCGCGCAGGGTGAAGCCGGCGTCGGCGGTGCGGGCGGCGAGCTGCTCGATCTGCGGCCAGGGCCGCTCGGGGTTGACGTGGTCGGGGGTCAGCGGGGAGACGCCGCCCCAGTCGTCGATGCCGGCGCCGATCAGCAGCGCGAACTCGCCGTCGACCAGGTTCGGCGGCGCCTGCAGGCGGACGGACGGCCCGAGCACCAGCCGGGCGACCGCGACGGCGGCCGCGAGCTCCTCCAGTTCGGCGTCCGGCATGCCGCGCATCGCGGTGTCCGGCTTGGCGCGGAAGTTCTGCACGATCACCTCCTGCACACCGCGGTAGGCGCGGGCGACCCGGCGGACGGCGAACAGCGAGTCGGCCCGTTCCCCGTAGGACTCGCCGATGCCGATCAGGATGCCGGTGGTGAACGGCACCGAGGAGCGCCCGGCGTCCTCCAGGACCCGCAGCCGGACCTTCGGCTCCTTGTCGGGCGAGCCGTGGTGCGGGCCGGAGGGGTCGGACCAGAGCCGTTCGGCGGTGGTCTCCAGCATCATGCCCATGGAGGGTGCGACGGGCTTGAGCCGCTGGAAGTCCGTCCAGCCGAGCACGCCCGGGTTGAGGTGGGGCAGCAGCCCGGTCTCCTCCAGGACGCGGATCGACATCGCCCGCACGTAGGCGAGGGTGTCGTCGTAGCCGTGCGCGTCCAGCCACTCGCGGGCCTCCGGCCAGCGGTCCTCGGGCCGGTCGCCCAGGGTGAACAGGGCCTCCTTGCAGCCCATGGCCGCGCCCCGGCGGGCGATGTCGAGCACCTCGTCGGGCGAGAGGAACATGCCCTCGCCCGCCCGGCGCAGCTTGCCCGGCACGGTGACGAAGGTGCAGTAGTGGCAGCGGTCCCGGCAGAGCCGGGTGAGCGGGATGAAGACCTTCTTCGAGTAGGTGATCACCCCGGGCCGGCCGGCCTCGGCGAGTCCGGCGTCCCGGACGCGGGCGGCAGAGGCGCACAGGTCGGTGAGGTCGGCGCCGCGGGCCTGGAGCAGTACCTCGGCCTCGGCCTGGTCCAGCGCGACGCCGTCCCGGGCCCGGCGGAGCGCTCTGCGCATCGCGGACGCGGTGGGTGCGGCGGACGGTACGGGGGCCGGGGCTGCGGTCTGCTCGGGCTCGGAGGCGTTCATGGGCCGACGATATCGGCCGGGGTCGACGGCACGGGCCGCGGTGTGGGTCACACGCCGCGAGGCGCCGGTCACATCTCGGGCAGGGCCTGCTCGGTCCAGATGGTCTTGCCGAACGGGGTGTGGCGGGTGCCCCAGCCCTGGGTGAGCTGGGCGACCAGGAGCAGGCCGCGGCCGCCCTCGTCGAAGGTGCGGGCCCGCCGGAGGTGGGGGGCGGTGCTGCTGGTGTCGGAGACCTCGCAGATCAGGCTGGTGTCGTGGATCAGCCTCAGTTCGATCGGCGGCCGGCCGTAGCGGATGGCGTTGGTGACCAGCTCGCTGACGACGAGTTCGGTGACGAAGGCGTACTCGTCGAGGCCCCAGACGGCGAGCTGTTCGGAGGCGAGTTTGCGGGCGTGCGAGACGACGGCCGGGTCGGGCGGCACGTCCCAGGTGGCGACCTGGGACGTGTCGAGGGCGCGGGTGCGGGCGAGCAGCAGGGCGATGTCGTCCTCGGGGGCCTCGGGCAGCAGCAGGCGGAGGATCTCGTCGCAGGTGTCCTCGAGCGAGATGCCGCCGGCGGCGAGGGCGCGGGCGAGCCGTTCGATGCCGTGGTCGACGTCGTGGTCGACGGCCTCGACCAGGCCGTCGGTGAACAGCGCGAGGACGCTGCCCTCGGGGAGTTCCAGCTCGGTGGACTCGAAGGGCAGGCCGCCGAGGCCGAGCGGGGGCCCGGCGGGCAGTTCGGGGAAGTCGACCTGCCCGTCGGGGCCCACGACTGCGGGCCCGGGGTGTCCGGCGCGGGCGAGGGTGCAGCGGCGGGAGATCGGGTCGTAGACGGCGTAGAGGCAGGTGGCGCCGATGTCGCCGGCCTCGCGCCCGTCGGCGTCGGCGGTGCGCGGGTCGGCCTCCCGGTCGAGGCGCAGCACCAGGTCGTCGAGGTGGGTGAGGAGTTCGTCGGGCGGTACGTCGACGTCGGCGAGGGTGCGGACGGCGGTGCGCAGCCGGCCCATGGTGGCGGTGGCCTGGATGCCGTGGCCGACGACGTCGCCGACGACCAGGGCGACCCGGGCGCCGGAGAGCGGGATGACGTCGAGCCAGTCGCCGCCGACGCCGGCCTGCGGCCCGGCGGGCAGGTAGCGGTACGCGACCTCGACGGCGGCCTGGCGGGGCGCGCGGTGCGGCATCATGCTGCGCTGCAGGGCGAGCGCGGTGTTGCGTTCGAAGGTGTAGCGGCGGGCGTTGTCGATGCTGAGGGCGGCGCGGGCGGTGAGTTCCTCGGCGAGCAGCACGTCGTCGGCGTCGAAGTCCTCCTCGGTGCGGTGCCGCGCGAACAGGGTGATGCCGAGGGTGGTGCCGCGGGCGAGCAGCGGGGCGATGATCAGCGAGTGGGTGCCGGACTCGGCGATCCGCTGGGCGCGCACCGGGTCGACGGTGAGCCAGCGCTGGATGTCGGGGTCGTCGACGCGGTGCCGGGAGGGCCGGCCGGTGGCGAGGGCGCGGGTCATCGGGGAGTCGGCGGGCAGGTGGTCGGTCTGGCCGGGCTGGACGGCGGACTCGGGGCAGCCGATGAGGACGGACTGCTCGGCGGCTCGGCGGAAGACGGCGGGCCCGGTGGCGGGGCGGGTGCCCGGTTCGGTGCCGAGGAAGACGCTGTCGAGCAGGTCGACGCTGGTGAAGTCGGCGAAGTCCTCGGTGGCGACGTCGGCGAGTTCCTGGGCGGTACGGGTGACGTCGAGGGTGGTGCCGATGCGCAGTCCGGCGGCGTTGACGAGGGCCAGCCGGCGGCGGGCCCGGTACTCGTCGGTGGTGTCGAGGCCGCCGACGGCGACGCCCCGGACGCCTCCGTCGGGGCCCTTGAGCGGGTAGAGGACGGTCGTCCAGGCGTGTGCGCCGGCTTCGCCGGGGGTGCGGAAGAGGTGGTCGGCGCGGACGGTCTCGCCGCCGGAGAGCACCCGGCGCATCAGTGCGGCGAGGCGGGCGTGCGGCAGCCCGGACCAGCGGTCGGCGATCTCCGCCATGAGCAGGCCGACCGGTTCGTCGCCCTCGCCCAGCAGCCGGAGCACTTCGTCGTTGGCGCCGACCAGTCGGGTCTCGTGGTCGTAGATGCCGACGGCGATCGGCAGTTGGGTGAAGGCCCATTCGCGGAGCCGGCCGGGCCCGGCGCGCTCCTCGGCGGCGTCCGCCGGAGCGGTGGGGGTGTCTGCGGCGGGCGGTGGCGCGGGGGCGGCGGTGACCGTCCAGGCGGGGGTGCCGGCGGCGGTGTGCAGCGGGGTGGCGTGCACGAGGGCCTCGACCGTCCGGCCGTCGCGGTGGCGCAGGGCGAGCAGGCCGCGCCAGTCGGTGCCGCGGGCGAGTGCGCGGCGCGCGGTGGCGGGCGGTGGGTCGGCGAGGAGGTCGGCGGCGGGGCGGCCGATCGCCTGCTCGGGGCGGTGGCCGAGCAGGTCTCGGGCGCCGGGGCTCCAGGCGGTGAGCAGACCGTCCGGGCCGATGACGGCCGCAGCGGTCCCCGGCGGGGAGGAACCTTCGCTCTCCGCTGAGCCGCCTGTGTCGTCCATCGGTGCTCTTCTCGCCGTCGCCGGGGCCGCCGGCGCCCGTGCGGGGCCCGGGCCCGCGCGTGCACCCTCCAGCATGGCCCGCGGCCGGGGCGGGCTCAACCGTGCCCGGGCCCGGCGGGGCGCGGCGGCTACTCGTTGACCAGGACGGGGAGCGAGAGGACGGCGCCGGCCGGGGTGCCGGTGAGGTGGTCGGCGGCGACGGTGAGATCGATGCCCTCCCGGCCGGCGTGCGGGCCGTCGTGGCGGCCGGAGGACTCCTCCTCTTCCTGGTAGTGGAAGGTGCCGGTGCCGACGAGTGCGCCCCCGGTGTCGTAGAAGGCGGCGCGCAGTTCCAGCGCGAGGACGTCGCTGACGTCCGAGGTGACGGTGAGGTGGCCGGTGACGGCCTTGCCCTGGTCGAGCCGGAGGCCGGTGAGGCGGACCCGGTCGGTGAAGGGGCCGTCCTCGACGCGGACCTCGCCGGGGCCGGGCGGGGTGGCGAGGGCGGCCGCGGGGGCGGCGGCCTGCTTGGGCGCGGGCAGCGAGACCGCGGGCACCGGGGCCGGCTGCGGGTCGTCCGCGGGCCGTGCGGAGCAGCCGGCGAGCAGGCCGAGCGCGAGGGCGGCCAGGGCCGGGCGGGCGAGAGTGCCGAGGCGGCGGTTCATGGGGCTCCTGGATGTCGGTGGGGCCGGGAGGATCGGTCCTCCCGGCCCCGGTCCGGCGAGGGGTGGCGCGGCGGGTCAGTGCCGCGGTGCCTTCCGGAAGAGCGCGCCGTACATCTTTCCGTACAGCGAGGTGTTGTCCTGGCTGGCGGCGAAGCGGTCGCCGCCGGGGCCGTAGGCGAAGATCGGCACGTCGGCGCCGGTGTGGTTGCCCGACAGGTAGGTCAGCCAGAGGCTGGCGTCGGCGGTGCCGTCGGTGACGCCGGCCGGGTCGTCGGGGGTGCGGAAGGTCGCCGGGGCGAAGTTCTTCGGGTCGCCGGCGCCGGCGCCGTTGACGATGCCGCTGGAGCGGGCCGGGTCCTTGGCGCCGCTGGTGGGCCGGCTGGGGCGGCTGTTGTTGGCGGTGTTGCCGGCGTCCACGTTGGCCGGCGGGGCGGCCGCTTCGGCGTTGGTGTAGGAGCCCTTCTCGATGATGTTGAAGCCGGCGCACTCGTGGTCGGCGGTGACGATCACGAGGGTGTGGCCGTCGCGCTTGGCGAAGTCCACGGCGGCGGCGACCGCGTCGTCGAAGGCCTTGACCTCGCCGAGGGTCTGGGCGGCGTCGTTGGCGTGCGAGCGCTTGTCGATCTGCGCGCCCTCGATCTGCAGGAAGAAGCCCTTGCGGTTGTTCCTGGCGAGCAGCGAGACGGCCTTGTCGGTCATCTCGGCGAGGGTCGGCTCCTGGCGCTGCGGGGCGTCGGCGGGCAGCCCGGCCTTGGCCTGCTCGACCGTCAGGTTGCCGCGGTTGAACAGGCCGACGACCTTGCGGCCCTTGGCGGCGGCGAGGTCGGTCCTGGTGGCGACCTTCTGGCTGGCGGCGGTCTGCGCGGGCAGCCCGGGGTCGCCGAAGCTGCCGAGGACCTGGTAGCCCTGCGCCTGGAGGGCCTTCTGGTCGTCGGGCTCGAAGCGGGCGAGGCCGCCGCCGAGGACGACGTCGGCGGTGCCGTTGCGGGCGATCTGCTCGGCGATCGGGGTGATCAGGGTGTGGTCGGCGGGCGCCGGCTCGTACGTGCCGTCGGCCTTCTTGGGCAGGCAGGCGGCGTCGGAGTAGACCGGGCCCTGGCAGCCGCGCAGCAGGGCGTGGCTGAACTGGGCGGCCGGGGTGGCGTCGGTGATCTCCGCGGTGGAGACGTTGCCGGTGGCGAAGCCGGCCGCGTGGGCCTGCTCCATCAGGGTGGCGACCTTCTTCTCGTAGGCGTCGACGCCGATCGCCGCGTTGTAGGTCTTCACACCGGAGGACCAGGCGGTGGCGGAGCTGGCCGAGTCGGTGACCAGGGCGGGGCGGGTGCTGTCCTTCTCGACGGCGTGGGTCGCCACGGCGCCGGTGAAGGGCAGCTTCTCCATGTTCAGACGGCCGGCGGCGCCGTAGTAGCGCTCGCGGCCGGCGGTGACGTGCGTGCGGCCCATGCCGTCGCCCAGCAGGTAGATGACGTTGCGGATCTCCGCGTGCCGCTCGCTGTGCTCGGCCGGCTCGGAGTGTGCGGCGACCGCCGCACCGCCGACCAGGCTGCCCGAGAGTGCCAGCACGGTGGCGGCCTTCAAGGCCTTGCGCTGCATCAGGGTGTCTCCTCGACACATCGGCGCGCCCGGCAGGTCGGTGCCGCGGCGCGCACCCGGGGACCACCCCGGGCGGTGTGAAGATAGGAGCACGAAGTGAACCGAATACGCCGTGGACATGACGTACGGTCGAACACCTGACCCTGCGTCAACGGTAGGCGCCCCGAGGACGCCTCCCGGCCCGTGCGCTCGCCCTGCTCGGCGGCCCCGCCGCCCCGTCCGGCGCTCTCTCCCCGTGCGGTGTCCGGGGCGGCCGTCCGGGCACAACCCGTCCCCCATGCTGCCCCGGCCGGACCGCGGCCGCCCTCGGTGTTCGGCCGCCCGAGGGAGCGTCGTCACACGGACGGGCCCGGGCGGGTGCACCGGCCGGCGCGGCCACGAAGAGTGAGGAGGCAGCCCTCTGCTGCCGGAAGGGGAGTGCGATGAGCGCGATGGACGTCCCGGCCGACGAGGGCGGCCGGCCGGTCGCCGGGGCGTCGGCCGCAACGGTGGTGGCGGCCCCCGGATGACCTGGCTGACGCCGGCGCCCGCGACTAGCTCGACGACCTCGACACCGGCAAGACCGTCAACACCTGACCCGACCGGCCGTGCCGCCCGCCGCAGCGGCACGGCCGGCCCGCGCCCCCGGGAGCCCGCCATGTCCGATCCTGCCGACGACCTCGCCGGGCGGATCTCCGCCCTGATGCCCCGTGCCAAGGCCGATCTCGCCGAACTGGTCGCCATCCCCTCGGTGGCCGACCCGCGCCAGTACCCGCCGGAGCACTGCCGGCGGGCCGCGGAGTGGGTCGCGGCCGCCTTCACCGAGGCCGGCCTGCACGACGTCCACCTCGCCGAGACCCCCGACGGCAGCCACGCCGTGATCGGCCACCGCCCGCCCCCGCCCGGCGCCCCGACCGTGCTGCTGTACTGCCACTACGACGTGCAGCCGCCGCTGGACGACGCCGCCTGGGCCTCACCGCCGTTCCAGCTGACCGAGCGCGACGGCCGGCTGTACGGGCGCGGCGCCGCCGACTGCAAGGGCAACATCGTCATGCACCTCACCGCGCTGCGGGCGCTCGGCGAGGACGTCCCGGTCGGCATCAAGTTCGTCGCCGAGGGCTCGGAGGAGCAGGGCACCGGCGGACTGGAGGCGTACGTGCGGCAGCACACCGACGAGCTGCACGCCGACGCCCTGCTGATCTGCGACACCGGGAACGCGGCGGTCGACGTGCCCACCGCCACGACCAGCCTGCGCGGCCTCGCCAACGTGGTCGTCACCGTGCGGACCCTCGCCGGGGACCTGCACTCCGGGATGTTCGGCGGGCCCGCCCCCGACGCGCTGGCCGCGCTGATCCGCATCCTCGACTCGCTGCGCGACACCGACGGCGGCACCCGGATCAAGGACCTGGACGGCGACGGGATGTGGCCGGGCGTCGGCTACGACGAACAGCAGTTCCGTGCCGACGCGGGCGTGCTCGACGGGGTGGCGCTGACCGGCTCCGGCACCGTCGCCGACCGGCTGTGGGCCCGGCCCGCAGTCACCGTCCTCGGCATCGACTGCCCGCCGGTGGTCGGCTCGGCCGCCGCCGTCCCGGCCACCGCCCGGGCCCGGGTCAGCCTGCGGGTACCGCCCGGCACCGACCCGCAGGCGGCCCGCGACGCGCTCACCGCCCACCTGACCGGGGCCGCGCCGTGGGGCGCCCGGGTCGAGGTGGAGACCGAGAGCACCGGCTCGCCGTTCCGCGCCGCCACCGACGGCCGGGCGTACGCGGCGCTCGACCGCGCCATGCGGCGGGCCTACGGCACGCCGATCTCCTACCTCGGCCAGGGCGGCTCGATCCCGCTGTGCAACGTCCTCGCCGACACCTATCGCGAGGCGGAGATCATCCTGATGGGCGTCGAGGAGCCGCGCTGCCTCATCCACGCGCCGAACGAGAGCGTCGATCCGTCCGAGATCGAACACATGGCCCTTGTCGAGGCGTTGTTCCTGCGGTACTACGCAGACCGTTCCTGACCGCACCTTCGGAGAGGCCGCACCCATGCCCACGCCGTTCACCACCGAGGACTTCTCCCGCCGGATGGCCCTGGCGGTCGAGACCGCCGCCCTGGCCGGACTCTCCGGACTGGTCGTCACCCCCGGCCCCGACCTCGTCTACCTGACGGGCTACCGGCCGACCGCGACCACCGAGCGGCTGACCGCACTGCTGCTCACACCCGACCGCGAGCCCGTCCTGGTGGTGCCGCGGCTGGAGCGTCCGGACGCCGAGGCCGCCCCCGGCGCCGCCGCCGTCCGCTTCACCGACTGGACGGACGGCACCGACCCCTACCGCGAGGCCGTGGCGCCCGCCCTCGACCCGGCCGGGTGCTACGGCATCTCCGACTCCTCCTGGGCGCTGCACCTGCTCGCCCTCCAGGAGGCGCTGCCGGACAGCCGCTACACCTCCCTGACGCAGTCCCTGCCGATGCTGCGGGCGGTCAAGGACGCCGACGAGCTGGAGCGGCTCGCCGCCGCCGGCGGGGCCGCCGACGCCACCTACCGGCGGATCCTGGAGGTGCCGTTCGCGGGCCGCACCGAGAACGAGGTCGCCGCCGACCTCGCCTCGCTGCTGCTCGAGTACGGCCACAGCCAGGTCGACTTCACCGTGGTCGGCTCCGGCCCGAACGGCGCCAACCCGCACCACGAGGCCGGCGACCGGGTCATCAGCGAGGGCGACACGGTGGTCCTCGACTTCGGCGGCCTCAAGGACGGGTACGGCTCCGACACCACCCGGACGGTGCACGTCGGGGCCGAGGCGCCGGCCGAGGTCCGGGAGGTGCACGAGGTGGTGCGGCGGGCCCAGCAGGCGGCGTTCGAGGCCGTCCGGCCGGGCATGCAGTGCCAGGAGATCGACCGAGCCGCCCGGGCCGTCATCACCGAAGCCGGCTTCGGCGAGTACTTCATCCACCGCACCGGCCACGGCATCGGCCTCACCACGCACGAGCCGCCGTACATGGTCGAGGGCGAGAAGCAGGAGCTGGTGCCCGGCATGTGCTTCTCCATCGAGCCCGGGATCTACCTGCCCGGCCGGTTCGGCGTCCGGATCGAGGACATCGTCACCGTCACCCCGCACGGCGGGCGGCGGTTCAACAACACCCCGCACGAACTGGGCGCCGTCGCCTGACACCCCGCCACCGCCGCCCGTCCGCCCGTCCCCGGCCCGGACGGGCGGCCGCGTGCGGCGGGCCCGGGCAGCGGCCTAGGACTTCGGGTCCGGCTTCCAGTCCTCGGCAAGGAGACCGAGCAGCACCTCGTCCAGGAACTCGCCCAGCACCCAGGCCGACGAACGCAGCACGCCCTCGCGGACGAAGCCGTTGCGCTCGGCGGAGCCCAGCATCCCGGCGTTGTCCGACAGCGTCTCGATCTGCAGCCGCTGCAGGCCGCGCACGACGAATCCGTAGTGGCACAGCACCGCGACCACGTCGGTGCCGTAGCCCTTGCCGCGAGAGGACGGCAGCAGCCCCAGCCCGATGTGCGCGGACCGGTTGTGGTTGTCGATGCCCCACAGCACGGCGGTGCCGACCAGCGTGCCGCCCTCCAGTTCCACTACGGAGAACTGGACGCTGCCCTGCTCCTTGTCGTCGACCACGAGCCGCGGATCCTTCGAGCCGGGCGTGATCGGGCGCCACGGCCCGCCCTCGGCCCGCGAGGAGTTGACCACGTCGTCGTAGAGCTCGGCCCGCAGGACCGGGATGTCTTCCTCGTGTCGGGCCCTGAGCCCGATCTTGCTGCCCTTTAGCATGCACGTTTCCTATCCGACGGGACGGCCCGCGGCAAACCAATTGACGCATCGACTCGACGGGTTCCGGGTCTTCGAGGTGTCGATCGACGACCTCGGGGAGCGCGCGCTGCCGCGCTTCCCGGCCGTGCCGCGCGACGCCGACGCGGCGCCCGCACCGGCCGGGCCGGGGGTGTGGATGCGCCCGGCTCCGGCCCGCGTGATCCTGGGCAGTGTGGTGCCGACACGGCCGAGGAGGCGCGGTGCACGCGGAGGCTTCGGGCCGGGACGCCGCCGACGCCTCGATCGCCGCGCAGGCCTCGATCGACCGGGCGGCGGCCGCCCTGGCGACCGGTGGCGAGGAGCTGCTCCGGCACGTCCTGACCGACGCCCCGGTCGGCCTCGCCCTGCTCGGCCCCGACCTGCGCTGGCGGTGGGCCAACCCGGCGTTCTGCCGCACGGTCGCACTCGGCCCGGACCGGCTGCTCGGCCGGGCCGTCGCCGGCACCGCACTGGCCGCCGCCGCGCCCGCCCTGGACGCCGTGCTGTCCGACGGCCGGCCGCGCGAGCCGGCCGCCGGGCACCCCGCCGTGCCCCGGCTGCGGCTGCGCGCCCGCCGGCTGGTGATCGGCGGCCGGACCGCCGGACTGGTGGTGGCCGCCCTGGGCCCCGCGGAGGAGCCGCCGCCGGCGGCCGGGCCGGACCTGCCGCACGAGCTGGAGCAGGCCCGCACCCGGCTGGCCGTGCTGGACGCCGCCGCCGGCCGGGTCGGCACCACCCTGGACGTCGACACCACCTGCCTGGAGCTCGCCGACTTCGCCGTGCCGGCGATGGCCGACCTGGCGACCGTCGAGCTGCTGCCGCCGGAGGCGGTCGACCGCGGGGTGCCGGCCGGCACGCTGCGGCTGCACCGCGCCGCCCTGGTCTGCACCCCCGCGCTGCGGCCGCTCCTCGCCCCGCTCGCCCGGGCCGGGGAGACCGTCCGTCACCCGGAGGGCTCGGCGGTCGCCCGCAGCCTGCGCACCGGCGCGCCGGTCGCCGCCCCCGTCCGGGAGGGTGCCTGGCCCGGTGCCGCGGAGGAGGCCGGACCTGCCGCGTACCGGGCGGCCGGACTCGACTCCGTCCTGGTCGTCCCGCTCACCGCGCGGGGCCGCACGCTCGGGGTGCTGTCGCTGGCCCGCGCCGGGGAGTCCGCCCGGGACTTCACCGAGGACGACACCGTGCTCGTCGGCGACCTCGCCGGACGGACCGCGGTCGGCATCGACAACGCCCGCCGCTACACCCGCTCCCAGGGCATCGCGCTGCAGCTGCAGCGGGCCCTGCTCGCCGAGCCCGGCAACCCGCACCCCAATCTCGAACTCGCCTCCCGCTACCTGCCGTCGGGCACCAGCTCGGTGGTCGGCGGCGACTGGTACGAGACCGTCCGGCTGCCGTTCGGCCGCACCCTGCTGGTGATGGGCGACGTCATGGGGCACGGCGTGGAGGCCGCCGTCGACATGAGCACCTACCGCTCGATGCTGCGCGACGTGGCCGGGATGGACCTGCCGCCGCACCGCATCCTGCGCCAGCTCGACGCGCTGATCTCGGAGAACGAGTCCTCCCGCCCGGCGACCTGCCTGCTCGCCCTGGCCGACCCGGGCCGCAACCGGTGGACGTTCTCCAGCGCCGGCCACCTGCCGCCGGCGCTCGTCCTCGCGGACCGGCCGACCGACCTGGTCGCGGTGCCCACCGGGCCGCCGCTCGGCACCGGATTCGGCGGCTACGAGCAGCAGGCCCGCGAACTCCTGCCCGACCAGGTGCTGCTGCTCTACACCGACGGCCTGGTGGAGCGGCGCGGCGAGGACATCGACGCCTCGCTGGCCCGGCTCGCCGCGCTGCGGCTGCCCGCCGCGGGCGACCTGGACGACCTGCTCGACTCCGTCCTGCACGCGCTGACACCGGAGGCGGCGGAGGACGACATCGCGGTGCTCGCGGCCCGGGTGCGCAAGCGCTGAGAAGGAGGGTCGGGGCGGTCAGGGCACGTTCTGTTCCGCCCAGATGACCTTGCCGGTGTCGGTGTAGCGCGTCCCCCAGCGTTCGGCGATCTGTGCGACGAGGAACAGGCCCCGGCCGCCCTCGTCGGTGATGGACGCCTGCCGCAGCCGGGGCGAGGTGCTGCTCCCGTCGGAGACCTCGCAGATCAGCGACCGGTCGTAGAGCAGCCGTACCCGGATCGGCCCGGCGGCGTGCCGGATCGCGTTGGTGACGAGTTCGCTGAGCACGAGTTCGGTGCCGGGCTCCAGCAGCTCCAGGTTCCAGCGCTGCAGCTGGGCGGTGGCGAGGGCCCGGCTCTCGGCGACGGCCGCCGGGTCGGCGGCCACCTCCCACTCGGCGATCCGGTCTGCGGGCAGCGCTCTGGTCCGGGCGACCAGCAGGGCGACGTCGTCCTCCGGCCGGTGCGGCAGCATCGCCTCCAGTACCGCCCGGCACGTCTCCTCCGGGCTCCGGCCGGGGTGCGAGAGCGCCGCGCGCAGCAGGTCGAGCCCGATGTCGATGTCCCTGGTCCTGGCCTCCACCAGCCCGTCCGTGTACAGCACCAGTTGGGCGCCCTCGGGCACCTCCAGCTCGGCCGTGGTGAACGGCATCCCGCGCAGGCCGAGCGGCGGGCCGACCGGGGTGTCGGGGATCTCCACCGTGCCGTCCGGGTGGACGAGGACGGCCGGCAGGTGGCCGGCGCGGGCCAGCCTGCACCGCCGGGAGACCGGGTCGTAGACCGCGTACAGGCAGGTGGCGCCGATGATGGCGCCCTCCATGCCGCCGGCCGCCTCCTCCTGGTCGATCCTGCTGACCACGTCGTCGAGGTGGGTGAGCAGCTCGTCCGGGGCGAGGTCGAGCGCCGAGAAGTTGTGCACGGCGGTGCGCAGCCGGCCCATGGTGGCGGCGGCGTGCAGGCCGTGCCCGACGACGTCGCCGACGACCAGGGCGACCCGGGCTCCGGAGAGCGGGATGACGTCGAACCAGTCGCCGCCGACGCCCGCGTGCGCCGGCAGGTAGCGGTAGGCGGCGTCGACCGCGTCCTGCTCGGGCAGGCCGCGCGGCAGCAGGCTCTGCTGCAGGGTGACGGCCATCGGGTGACTGCCGGTGATGGCGGCGGTGATCTGCTCCTGGGTGGTGTACTTCGCCTCGAACACGCCGTTGTTCCGGCCGAGCCGCAGCACCGCGATCCGGTCGGCGACGGCCTGCACGTCGTCGAGGTTGTGGCTGATCACGATGACGGCGTGGCCGTGCTCGCGCAGCCGGCGGATCAGGTCCAGGGTCTGCGTGCTCTGCTCCAGGCCGAGGGCGGCGGTCGGCTCGTCGAGCATCACCAGTTTGGGGCGGCCGATCAGCGACCGGGCGATGGCGACCGCCTGGCGCTGGCCGCCGGAGAGCGCCAGCACCGGGATGCGCAGGCTCGGCAGCCGCACCGACAGCCGGGTCAGCAGGGCGCGCGAGCGCTTCTCCATCTCGATCTCGCGGAGCAGCCCGAAGCGGCGCAGCTCGCGACCGAGGTAGAGGTTGGCGACCACGTCGAGGCTCTCGCAGAGCGCGAGGTCCTGGTAGACGGTGGCGATGCCGAGGCGCTGGGCGTCACGGGGGCGACGCAGTTCGACCGGCCGGCCCTCCCACTCGATCACGCCGGTGTCCGGGGCGCTGACTCCGGCGATCGTCTTGATCAGGGTGGACTTGCCGGCGCCGTTGTCGCCGACCAGGGCGACCACCTCGCCCTGCGCGACCTCCAGGTCCACGTTGCTGAGGGCCTGCAGGGTGCCGTACCGCTTGGAGATCCCGCGCAGCGACAGCAGCGGCACGCGGGCCACCCGGCCACCTCCACTCGTCCCCGATCCGTCGGCTGGTGGCACGAGTCTGCCGCGTGGCCGGGCCGGGGTGTGTCACCAACGCGCGGCGGCGGCCAGAGTGGCCCCCACCGGAGTCGGGACGCGGCCCCGGGGGTGCGGCGGACGGGGCTACCGGCCGGGGGCCGGGCGGTGGCGCAGGTGGTCGGCGAGGACGGCCTCGGCGACGCGGCGGTGGCTGGTGGTGCGGTTCGGTTCGGCGCGCAGCTCCGCCGTCATCAGGAGGGACTTCCACAGCGCCCAGCCGCGGGCGCGGGCCCAGTCGGCGTCGGGTCGGCGGACGGCCCGGCGGAACGCCTCCCGGCTGTCGCCGGAGAACAGCGTCCAGGCGATGACCAGGTCGCAGGCCGGGTCGCCGACGCCGGAGGTGCCGAAGTCGATCACGGCGGTCAGCCGGCCGGCCTCGACCAGCAGGTTGCCCGCGGCGATGTCGCCGTGGAACCAGACCGGGTCGCCGTCCCACTCGGCGGCGAGGGCGGCCTCCCAGACCTCGGCGGCCAGGGCGGTGTCGATCTCGCCGTCGAGGGCGGCCAGGCAGCGGCGGGTCTCGGCGTCGTAGTGGGCGGGCGGGGCACCGCGGTACCAGCTGTGCGCACCCGCGGCGGGGCCGCCGGTCGGGTCGCACGCCTGCAGGGCGCGCAGGAAGTCGGCGACCTGGACGGCGAAGGCCGGCAGGTCGGGGATCGGCTCGCGGTCGGCCGTCCCGCCGGGCAGCCAGCCGCGGACCGACCAGGGGTACGGGTAGCCCTCCCCGGGCTCCCCCACGGCGAGGACCGGTGGCACGGCGACCGGCAGCGCGGGCGCGAGCCGGGGCAGCCACCGGTTCTCCTTGGCGACCGCGGGCGCGTAGCCGGCGGCGGTGGGCAGACGGACCGTCATCCCGGCGCCCAGGCGGTAGGTGCGGTTGTCCCAGCCGTCGACCTCCACGGGGGTCACCGGCAGGTCGCGCCAGTGCGGGAACTGGGCGGCGATCAGACGTGTCACCAGGGCGGCGTCGATGCCGGCCCGGCCGTCGGGCGGAGTGTCGGGCATCCCTCGATGGTCGGGCCGACGGCCTTGACGGGCAACGGAATTACCGACCGGGAGAAGACGGTCGCACAAGTGCCCGAACGGCCCCTACACTCCGTGGCGTGGAGAACCTGATGTGCACGCAGTGCAGCACCGTCGGGCTGGAGCCGGGTTTCGTCGAGGACAGCGGCGAGGGTTCCCGCGGCTACGCCCGGTGGATCGCGGGCGCCCTGGAGCGCGGCGTCTTCGGCGGGGCGAAGCGGCTGGGCAGGCAGCGGTGGCAGATCGACGCCTACCGGTGCCCGGCCTGCGGCCACCTGGAGCTCTTCGCGTCCAAGCCGGTGTGATGCGCGGCCGCACCGGTGTGCCGGTGTGAGGGGCCGCGGGCCGGCCGGGCTCAGACGCCCGCCGCTCCCGTCGCTCCCGCCGCGGCCTCCTGCTGGAGCCGGCAGGCCCGGTCGATGATGCCGGGGATGGCCGTGTACAGGGACTCGCCCGGGCAGAGCGTGCAGAAGGCGTCCCGGTGGCCGGAGACCGCGTTGAAGGTGTGCGTCGCCCCGACCGGGAAGCGGCTGCCGCTGTTGGTGGAGGTCAGCTCCGAGCGGCCGTCCGCGCGCACCCCGTGCAGGCCGAGCTTCCAGGCCGCCAGGCGCGCGATCGCGTCCAGGACGGGCTGCGGGACCTCCGTGCCCCTGTCGTACGTGCCGATCGCGGCGATGCCGACGGTGTCCCGGTTGAAGCCCATGGTGTGGGCGCCGACCACCGGGCGGTCGACGCCGCCGAGCCGGCCCTCCCAGATCCGGCCGAAGCGGTCGACCAGGAAGTTGTAGCCGATGTCGTCCCAGCCGCGGAACTCCAGGTGGTCGCGGCGGATCGCCCGCAGGATGTCGGGGACCTGCTCCGCGGCGTAGGAGTTCGAGTCGTCGGTGTGGTGGACGAGCACCGCCCGCACCGCCCGGTCGTACTGCACCTGCGGCACCGATCCCTCGGACTGCCAGGTCGAGCGCAGCACGATCGGCGGCGCCGCCGGGACGGGCAGGGCCGGGGCGGACGGTGGGAGCACGACGGCGGACGGGCCGTCGGCGGCGACCGAGCGGCGCGGGCGGGCCATGGCCGGCAGCGCGGTGACGGCCCCGGCGGCGACGGCCTGCAGGGCGCGGCGCAGTACCAGACGACGGTTGATGTCCATGCCAGGGAAGCTACGGTCCGCCCGTGCGCGCCGCATTTCGTCGCCCGCGTGTCCGGTCCGTCCGCCGTACCCCCTACGCCGACCGGGTCCGTCCGAACTCCTGACCGACCGTCGGGCTGACCCTCCGTCGCACCGGGCAGCCCGCCGGCAGGTCCGACGGTCACCCGGCGCAGCCGGGACCGGGACGGTTTCAGCAGGTCGGACGGCGTCCGGTGGGCGGGTCCGGCCCTCCGCCCGCCGCCCGGCGGGAACCGCACCCGCGGATCGGGGCGTCTCCAGTCGGTGATCACCTGCGCCGGCGGCGGCGGGGCGAGCGGCGTCCGGTGCGCGGGCGGGGAGGGCGAGGGTGGCGGATGGTCGGTGTTGTGACGGAGGTCGAGGCTCCTGCTGCGGCGCCCGCCGGGCCGGGCCGTCGGTGGCTGCGGGCGCTGCGGGCGCTCGTCCTGGCCGTGTGCGCGCTGCTGCTGGTGGCGCCGGCCGTGCTGGTGGCGGTGCGCCTCGGCGGGCTGGACGACGGCACGGTGATGGCCATGCCGGTCGCCGGTGTGCCCTACGTGGCGCTGCTGAGCGTGCTGCTGGTGTTCGTGACGGCGCTGCTGCGGGCCCGGCTGCTGGCCGTGGTGGCGCTCGGCCTGACGGCGGTGCAGCTGTTCTGGCTGGTGCCGCGGTTCGTCGGGGACGGCGGCCGGGTGCCGACGTCGGCGCCGCGGCTGCGGGTCGCCACCAGCAACGCCTACCTGGGGCAGGTGGATCCGGCGGCGCTGGTGCGGATGGTCCGCGAGCAGCGGGTCGACGTGCTCGCGGTGGAGGAGTCGAACCCGGGCCTGGCGGCCGCGCTGGAGCGGGCCGGGATGCCGGAGCTGATGCCGTACCGGGTGGTGGGCCGGTACTCCGACACCGCGCTGTACTCCCGGCTGCCGCTGTCCGCGACCCGGGTGGCGGACGCCGCGTTCTCGGCCGCGCCGACGTCGGCGGAGGTGACGGTGGAGGGCCGCACCGTGCGGATCGTCGCCGTGCACACCTACTACCCGCTGGGTGACGCCCAGAAGTGGGCCGACGGCTTCGACGCGCTCCGTGCGGACACCGCCGGGCGGGCCCGGAACTCCGTCCTGCTCGGCGACTTCAACGCCACCCTGGACCACACGCCGATGCGGCGGCTGCTCGGCACGGGGCTGACCGACAGCCATGCCGAGCTGGGGCGGGGCTTCGACGGCACCTGGCCGGCGGACCGTCCGGTGCTGCCGCCCGTGCTGCAGCTCGACCACGTGCTGCACGGCGAGGCGCTGGCCGCCGTCACCGTCGCCGAGCAGGCGCTGCCCGGCACCGACCACCGCGCGGTGGTCGCCGAGCTCGCCGTCACCGGCTGACGGCGGCTGCCCGTCCGAGCCGCGCCGTGCGTCTACGATCACTGGTGCACCCCCGCCGGGCCCGCTCGGGCCGGGGCGGCCGTCGAGGGCAGGGAGTCAGCGCGGTGGACGTGGGATTCGTCGGTCTGGGCACGATGGGGCGCGGGATGGTCCGTCAACTGCTCGCCGCGGGGCACCGGGTGACGGTGTGGAACCGGTCGCCGGAGCCGGTGAGGGAGCTCGCCGCGGACGGCGCCGTGGCCGCGGACGGCCCGGCCGGGGTCTGGCGGTGCGAGGCCGTGGTGTCGATGCTCGCGGACGACGCCGCCGTGGAGTCGGTGCTGCTGGACGAGGGCGTGCTGGCCTCGGCGACGGCCGGGGTGCACGTCAACATGGCCACCGTCTCCCCCGCGCTGGCCCACCGGGCGGCGGAGCTGCACGCCCGGCACGGGGTGGACTACGTGGCGGCCCCGGTGCTCGGACGCGGCGAGGTCGCCGCCGCGGGGAACCTGGCGATCCTGGCGGCCGGTCCGGCGGCCCGGCTCGACCAGGTGGCGCCGCTGTTCGAGGCGATGGGGCGGCGCACCTGGCGGCTCGGCGACCGGCCGGAGATCGCCAACACCGCCAAGATCTGCGCCAATTTCATGCTGGTCTCGGCGATCGAGGCGCTGTCCGAGGCGACCGCGCTGGGCGAGGCGAGCGGGCTGTCCGCCGCCGACCTGCTGGACGTGCTGACCGGCACCGTGTTCCCCGGCCCGGTGTACACGGGGTACGGCGCGATGATCGCCGAACGGCGGTACGAGCCGGCCGGTTTCCGGCTCGAACTGGGGCTCAAGGACATCGGCCTGGCACTGGACGGCGCGGCCGCCGCCCGGGTGCCCATGCCCTTCGCCGGAGTGCTCCGCGACGCGCTGCTGGAGGCGGTGGCGCACGGGCGCGGCGAACAGGACCTGGCCGCGCTGGGCGAGACCTCGCGCCGCCGCGCCGCGCTCGCCCCGGTGGACGACCTGGAGGTTCGGGAGGCCCGGGACAAGCGAACATGACATTTCGTCAAAAGCCTTGTGGCACGGCCGCACCGCCCCTAGGTTGTGCGGCGGGTTAAACGTACTTACACCGTCGCTTGACTTCGCCGCCCCGGGAGACCCCTGTTGCGCAGCCGCCTGTGGACCACCCTCGCGGCAGGCCTCGTGTCCGCCTGCCTGCTCCCCTCCCCCGCGTTCGCCGCGGCCGTCCCCACCCGCGCCGCGGCCCCGGCCGCCGCGAGCGCCGCCCAGGACACCGACCTGAAGGACCGGCTGGCGGCGATCCCGGGGATGGCCGTCGTCCAGGAGAAGCCCGTCGCCGGGTACCGCTTCTTCGTCCTGACGTACACCCAGCCGATCGACCACGACCGCCCGTGGCGCGGCCGCTTCCAGCAGCGGCTCACCGTGCTGCACCGCGGCTTCGACCGGCCGACCGTCTTCTCCGCGAGCGGGTACGGGCTGCCCGCCGACCCGGGCCCGTCCCGGTCCGAGCCCACCCGGCTGCTCGACGCCAACCAGGTCTCCCTGGAGTACCGGTTCTTCCACGGCTCGGAGCCCGCCACCGGCGGCGACTGGTCGACCCTGAACGTCCGCCAGGCCACCGCCGACCAGCACGCGGTCTTCACCGCCCTCAAGTCGCTCTACACCGGCCGCTGGATCGCCACCGGCGGAAGCAAGGGCGGCATGAACGCCGCCCACTACGAGCGGTTCCACCCCGGCGACATGGACGGCACCGTCGCCTACGTCGCGCCGGACGACGCAGCCCGCTCCGGCGACCGCGCCTACGCGGACGTGATCCGCGGCAACGGCACCCCCGCCTGCCGGGCCGCCCTCGCCGACGCCCAGGCCGAGGCGCTGCGCCGCCGCACCGCGCTGGCCGCCCGCTACGAGCAGTACGCCAAGGACAACGGCTACACCTTCTCGGCCGAGTACATGGGCAGCGCCGACAAGGCCCTGGAGGCGCTGGTCGTCGACACGCCGTGGGCGTTCTGGCAGTACGGCACCGAGGCCGACTGCGCGGGCGTACCCGGCAAGGACGCCACCGACCAGCAGCTGTGGGACTGGCTGGACGGCGTGGAGGGCTTCTCCTTCTACACCGACCAGACGCTCTCGTACTACGCCCCGTACTACTACCAGGCGGCCACCGAGCTGGGCGCCCCCGAGGTGGCGTACCCGGAGCTCAAGGGGCTGCTGAAGTACCGGCTCTCGGTGTGGGACTACATCCCCGACAAGGTCGCCGAGCGGCGCTTCGACCCCGGGCTCACCCGTGACGTCGACCGCTGGATCCACCGCAACGCCCGCAACACCCTCTTCGTCTACGGCGGCCGCGACCCGTGGAGCGCCGAGCGGTTCAGCGTCTCCGGCCGCACCCGCGACAGCCATGTGATGACGGTCGCCGAGGGCAACCACGGCGCCTCGATCGCCGCCCTCGACCCGGCCGACCGCGGCACGGCGACCGCCGCCCTGCTCCGCTGGGCCGGCCTCCCCCCGGCCGGCGGCCAGGGGCTGACGGCGGCGGCACCGACCCCGGCGCCCTTCGACCCCGCCCTCGACACCCCCGACCGCACCGAACGCCACCGGCTGCCCGGCCTGCCCGGCTGACCCCGGCAGCAGCGCTGCCCCCGCCCGGTCGACCGGGCGGGGGCAGCGGTGCGCACGGACCGTCAGGCGGTCTTCAGCTTCTGCTGGAACAGCGAGTAGTCGATGACCTCGTCGGCCGGCGGGGCCTGGACGGTGACCGGCTTGTCGAAGTCGCTGAAGTCCATCTGGCCGGGCTCCTTGCCGGCCGCCTCCATGCGGATCAGGTACGGCTTGCCCTCGGTGGCGATGTGGAGGGTGGTCTTCGCGCCGTCCTCCGGGTCGGTGCCGAGCAGGGTGAAGGTCTTCACGCCGTTGACGGTGCCGGCGGCGCCCTTGGTCAGCGGGCCCTCGTCGTTGTCCTGGGTGATGCCCTTGATCAGGTCGCACATGCTCGCGACCTCCTGGATCCTGCTGTCGCTCTGGCCGCCGGTGAGGTAGCGGCCCTTGAAGAGCTCCGCGGCCATGGCACCCGCCTTGGGGTTGCCCTTCTCGCTGCCGATCTTCTTCCAGAAGGCGGCGTCCGGCTTGATCCAGGTGCCGGTGCCGTTGTGCACCACCTCGACCTGGCCGTCGCCGACGGAGACGGTGCCCTTGCAGTTGCCCTGCTTGTCGGCGGCCAGGTGCAGGGTGATCTTCTGGCCCTCGGAGGTCAGGCTGCCGTCCACCTTCAGGGCGGTCAGCGCCGACATGGCGGCGTGCGCCTGCTTCGAGAGCTCCTCGGCGGTCAGCTTCTCGGTGTCGAGCGTCTGGACCGGGCTGGCGGAGGCCGGGGCCGGCGCCGGGGCCGCGGGGGCCTTGGCCGCGGGCTTGCCCTCACTGCCGCAGGCGGTGGCACCGGCGGCGAGGACCGCGCAGACGGCGGCGGTACGGACAAGGCGGGTGGAGAGCATGGATCTTCCTTGCGGGTGAAGTGGCAGGACGCCGCCCCGCCGAAGCGTCCGCGGCGGAGATCAAGTATGGGGTCAAACGATCACCCGTTCGAACGTAGGGGCCGCGCGTTACCTCCTTGTGGCGTGATCGATACCGTCCGCGACGTCGACGCGCCGCCGATCGGCCCGGGGCCGTCAGCGCGGGCCGCGGCGGCGCGGGGTGGGCCGGCGGTGGAGCGCCTCGCCGGTGAGCGCGCCCGCGTACACGCAGTAGCCGACCCCGATCAGCCAGGACTGCACCACCAGCACCGTGCCGATCGCCCCGTACGACACCGCGTTGGAGACGATCATCGGGGCGAAGGCGAACCGGGAGAACACCCGCAGCCCGACCAGCGCGACGACCGTCGTACAGGCCCCCGGGAGCAGCACGCGCCAGGGCACCCGGGCGCCCAGCAGCAGCCGCTGCAGCCACCAGAAGAAGAGCACCCCGCCGAGCAGGGTGGCCGCGACCCGCAGCGCCGGCTGGACGCCGGTGCCGTGCCACGGCACGCCGCTCCACGCCGCCACCAGGACGAAGCCGATCAGCCCGACCAGGCCCAGCACCTGGCGCCACACCGCGTGCCAGGCTCCCGGCGGCACCTGCCAGATCCGCTCGTAGGCGTTCTGCACCGCCGCCATCAGCGAGACGCCGAAGACCGCGAGGGCGGCGAGGCTGAGGCCCGTCGTGGTCGAGACGACCTCGCCGCGGGGGGCGAACAGCTCGTCCACCGCGACGGCGGAGCGGCCGGACAGCCCGAGGCCGTCGATCATCCAGTCGGCGATCCCGCTGCCGTTGGTCGGCGAGGCCGCCGCGATGACCACCAGCAGCGGCACCACGGTGACGAAGCAGAGCGCGGCGAAGGCCATCGAGCGGTGCAGCAGTTCGATCTCGCGGGCCCGCCGCCACACCTCCCGGGCGACCTCCGCCAGCCGTGCCCGCAGGCCGCCGGGCTCTGGTCGGCCCGAGCCCGGCAGCAGGTGCCGGCCGCCGGTCATCGGGCTCCTCCCCTCCGCTCAGGGGCCGCCGCCGCTCCCGGCGTCGTCCCAGGTCTGCGTGGAGCGCGGCTCGACGTAGGGCTCCTGCCCCGGCGGCAGACCGCCCTGGACGGCCCGGGCTCGTGACAGCTCGGCGTCGAACTCCAACCCCAACAGGATCGCCAGGTTCGAGAGCCACAGCCACACCAGGAAGACGATCACCCCGGCCAGCGCGCCGTACGTCCGGTTGTACGAGGCGAAGTTCGCCACGAAGGCGGCGAAGCCGCCGGACAGGCCCAGCCAGAGCGCCACTGCCAGCAGGCTCCCGGGCGACACCCAGCGGAAGCCGCGGCCGCGGACGTTCGGCGCGGCCCAGTAGAGCAGCGCGATCATCAGCACGACCAGCACCAGCAGGACCGGCCACTTGGCGATCGACCAGACCTGCACACCGGCGTCGCCGACCCCCAGCGCCTCACCCGCCCGGCGCGCGACCGGGCCGGTGAACACCACGATCACCGCGCTGCCGGCGAGCAGCAGCATCAGCACCACCGTCAGGCCCAGCCGCAGCGGCGTCAGCTTCCACACCGGGCGGCCCTCCCGGATGTCGTACACCTGGTTGGCGGCACGGATGAACGCCGCGATGTAGCCGGAGGCGGACCACAGCGCACCGGCCAGGCCGAGGACGGCGAGGACGCCGCTGGTGCCGTGGCCGCGCTGCAGTTCCTCGACGCCGCCGCGCAGGATGTCCCGGGCCGGGCCCGGGGTCCAGGTGCGCAGGTTGTCGAGGAGCTGTTCGGTCGCGGACCGGCCGACCAGGCCGATCAGCGACACGATCAGCAGCAGCGTCGGGAAGATCGCGAGGACGCCGTAGTAGGTGAGCGTCGCGGCCCGGTCGGAGAGCTCGTCGGCGATGACTTCCTTGCCGGTGCGGCGCAGCGCGTCCGTCCAGCCGCGCCGGCGCAGCCGGGTCGGTCGGTCCGGGGCGCGTCGGCGCACCCGGGCGTCGGGGCCGGGCCGGGCGGTGGTCCGCCGGCGGCCGAGGGTGTGTCTGCGAAGTCCGTCCACGCCCGCACGTCTGTCCGCCGGCAGCCGATCCAACCGTCCGGGCGTGGCCGACCGTCGGGCGGGTTCGACCTCCGGGCGGGGTCAGGCGCTCTCCGGGCCCGGCTCCCGGAGCCGGCCGCGGCGGGCGCGGACGGCGCCGACCGTCCGGGTGATGCCGTAGCCGAGCAGCCAGGGCAGCACGGTGATGCCCAGCACGTACACACCGAAGTAGAGCAGGTAGTCGCCGGGCAGCCGCCCCGGCCGGCAGGCGACGACGCCCAGGGTCACCACCGGCTCCAGCGGCAGCAGCACCGACCACAGCCGCGGCGGCCACAGCCCGGGCCTGCGGGCGCACCAGACCCCCAGCCCGCCCATGATGAAGGGCCCGAACGGGACCCAGAGGACCACCGGGTAGAACAGCAGGACCCACCACTCGTCCGACGCGCCGAACATCATGAGATCCCCCTGGAGTCGACGGCCACCGGGTCTCCCGCCCGGCGGCACCCCGGTGCGCACCGCTCCGCACAGCATGCCGCACGGGTGCGACGGGCGGGCCGGGGCGAGTGGCCGGTCAGCGGCTGCCGCTCGGGGGCACCGGGCGGTGGCCGCGGATGTCGGCGAGGGCGACCACCAGCGCGACCAGGACGAAGCCGGCGGAGACCGCGGTGCCGAGCTGGAAGGCGCCCGTCCAGGCGTCGGGGCCGCCGCCGGCGTGCCCGAGGAAGACCGAGCCGACCACGGCGATGCCGACCGCGGAGCCGATCCGCTGGGCGGTCTGCAGGACGCCGCCGGCGCTGCCCGCTCGGGCCACCGGTACCTCCTGCAGGGTGACGGTCTGGTTGGGGGCGATGACCAGGCCGCTGCCGGCGCCGGCGAGCAGCAGCGGGCCCGCGGTGGCCCAGCCGGTGGTGTCGCCGGAGGTGAGGTGGGCGGCGAGGGAGGCACCGCCCAGGCCGACCAGGACGGTGGCGAGGCCGACCGCCACCAGCCGCCGCCCCCGCCGCGCGACCAGCCGCCCGCCGACCGCGGCGGCCACCGCGGAGCCCACCGCGAACGGAGTGATCGCGAGGCCCGCGGCCAGCGCACTGTAGTGCAGGCCGGCCTGCAGGTAGAGGGTGAACACGAAGAAGACCGAGGTGAACCCGGCGAAGTAGACCAGCGAGAGCAGGGTGCCGGCGGCGTACGAGCGGCGGTCGAAGAGGTCCATGCTGACCAGCGGTTCGCGGCGGCGCCCGTACCGGCGCTCCCAGACGGCGAAGCCGGCGAGCAGCAGGACGGCCAGCGGCAGCAGCAGCCAGCGGGCGGGGTGGTGCCACTGCTCCTGGACGAAGGGCAGCAGCAGGGCGGTGGTGCCGACGCCGAGCAGCAGCACGCCCACCGGGTCGAGGTCGCTGCGGCCGGCCGCCCGGGGCGGCGGGTCCGGCAGCAGGCGGCGGGCGAGCGGCAGTGCGGCCAGGCCGATCGGGACGTTGACCAGGAAGACCCAGCGCCAGCCGTCCTGCGGGCCGGCGAGTTCGATCAGCAGTCCGCCGAGCAGCGGGCCGACGGCGGTGGAGATGCCGATGACGGCGCCGAGCATGCCGAAGGCGCGGCCGCGTTCGGGGCCGGGGAAGGAGGTCTGGATGAAGCCGGACACCTGCGGCACGATGATGCCGCCGGCCAGGCCCTGCACCAGCCGGGCGGTGATCAGCCAGGCCTCGTTCTGCGCGGCGCCGGCGAGGGCGCTGGCCGCGGTGAACAGGGCCAGCCCGGTGAGGAACACCGCGCGGCGGTCGCGGGCGTCGCCGAGCCGCCCGGCGGGCACCAGGGCGAGGCCGAAGGCCAGCGCGTAGCCGCTGAGCACCCACTGCAGGCCGCTCTGGCTCATGTGCAGGCCGGTGCGGATCGTCGGCAGGGCGACGTTGACGATGCTGACGTCGAGCAGCGTCATGAAGCCGGCGATCAGGCAGACCACCAGGGCGCGCCAGCGCTGCGGCACGGGCTCGGCGGGCCCGGCGGCGGGGCCCGTCCGGGCGTCGGGCTGCGGGCCCCCGGTGCCGGGGCCTGCGCCGGCCAAGGGCGGCCTCCTTCCGGCTGCGGCGGCGGAGGCACGGGGTCCGGCGTGCGCCGCGGACCGGCTCCGCCCCTTCGACCAGGGTGCACCCGAACGGGCGGGTGCACCCTGGTCAGCGGACCAGGGCTGCCCGTTCCCGGGCGGCCCGGACGGCCTCCTTGAGCCCGGCGATGTCATAGGCGCCGTAGTGCCGGCGCCCGTTGACGAAGAAGGTCGGGGTCCCGGAGACGCCGCTGAGATCGGCCGACTCCACGTCCTCGGCGACCCGGGTGGCGCCGACCCGCGCCCGCAGGTCGCGCTCGAAGCGCTCGCCGTCCACACCGACGGCCGCGGCGTACTTCAGTAGGTCCGGGATCTTCAGCGCGCCCTGGTGGGCGAGCAGCAGGTCGTGCATCTCCCAGTACGCGCCCTGGTGCCCGGCGGCCTCGGCGGCCTCCGCCGCCACCTGGGCGTGCGGGTGGACGTCGTTCAGCGGCAGGTGGCGCCATACGTAGCGGATGTCCCCGGCGCCGGCCAGCAACTCCCGGACGACCGGCTCGGCCTGCCCGCAGTACGGGCACTCGAAGTCGCCGTACTCGACGACCGTCACCAGGGCGTCGACCGGGCCGCGGACGTGGTCGCGCTCGGAGTCGACCGAGGCGGCCAGATCGATGATCGACTCGGCGGTGCCGAGCAGGGCGCGCATCCGGCCGGTGCGCGGCATCAGCGCGATCAGCCGGGTGATCAGCCAGGTGACGGCTGAGGCGCAGACCACGGCGGCCAGGATGCCGACCTTGGCGTCGTCCAGCGTCGGCCCGTCGAAGGCCAGGGTGGCGATCAGCAGCGACACCGTGAACCCGACACCGGCGATCGCGCCGCCCGCCGACACCGCGCCCCAGCCCACCGGGGGCCGCAGCCGGCCCCGGCTGAACGCGGTGGTCAGCAGCGTCGCGCCGACGATGCCGACCGGCTTGCCCAGCACGTAGCCGAGCACGATGCCGAGCGTGACCGGCGAGTGCAGGGCCCGGGTCAGCTGCTGGCCGTCGAGCGTGATGCCGGCGTTCGCGAGGGCGAACAGCGGCACGATCACATAGCTCGTCCACGGGTGGTAGACCCGCTGGAGCCGCTCGTTCGGGGAGATCGCGGTGGCCAGGCCGGCCCGCAGGGTGCGCTCCAGCTCCGGGGTCGGCTGCTCGCGGAACAGCCGGAACAGGTCGCTGGCGCGCTCCAGGTCGCCGCGCGACGCCGGGTAGGCGTAGGTGAGCAGGCCCATCGCCAGGCCGGTGACGACCGGATCGACGCCCGACTCCAGCAGAGCCACCCACAGCGCCACCGCGAGCAGCCCGTACACGCCCCCGCGACGCACGCGAGCGGCCCGAGCCAGCAGGATGACCGCCAGGATGCCGAGACCGGCCAGCAGTGCGGGCACGTCGATGCTGCCGCTGTAGGCGACGGCGATGACGCCCAGGGCGACGAAGTCGTCGACGACGGCGACGGTCAGGATGAAGGTGCGCAGCGCGTCCGGCAGCCGGCTGCCGAACAGGGCGAGCATGCCGAGGGCGAAGGCGGTGTCGGTGGACATCGCGGTGCCCCAGCCGCCCGGTTCGCCGTCCCCGGCGTTGACGGCGAGGTAGATCGCGACGGGGACGGCCATGCCGCACACCCCGGCGATCAGCGGCATCGCGATCCGGCGGCGCTCGCGCAGCTCGCCCATGTCGAACTCGCGGCGGGCCTCCAGCCCGACGACGAAGAAGAACAGCGTCATCAGGCCGCTGTTCACCCATTCGCGCAGGTCGAGGGAGATCCCGGTGTCGCCGAGGCGCACGGCGAGGACGGTCTCCCAGAAGGAGTCGTACGTCCCGGGGGCCACGTTCGCCCAGACCAGGGCGGCGACGGTGGCGGCGAGGAGGAAGGCGGCGCTGCCGGTCTCGGTGCGGAGGAAGTCCCGTAGCGGGGTGCGCATGTCGGCACCGCAGGACGTCTGGCCGGAGTAGCGCGGCAGCTCTGAAGGGGCGGACACCCGATCATTCTCGCGCCGGAGCCGGGTTCGGTGCGGCGCACCGCCGAGGATGGGTGCGGTGACGGGGGTCACAGGGGGACACGTACCAGGGCTGCGCAGTTTCTCCCCCGGCCTTCGGCCGGGAGGTGCCCCTACGCGCCCCTGGGGTGGCTCGACTCGGCCTTGTGTGGGGCCGGGTGGGGGGTGTGCGGCGTATCGGGTCTGGGGGGCGGGTACACGGGGTGGCATGGGACTGCTGCGGAGGCGACGGCCGGTGCCGCCGGGTGAGCCGGGTGAGCCGGGTGAGCCGGGCGAGGGGGCGGCGGGGGCGGAGATGACGCCGGAGGCGGCGGCGGACGCGCTGGCGTCGCTGTCGCGGGAGATGGAGGAGGGCTCGCAGGCGGAGCGCCGGCGGGCGGCCGGCCGGGCGGGCGCGCTGGTGGCGTCGACGGTCCGGCTGCTGGTCCGCGGCGGTGCCGCGACGGCCCGGGTGACCTGGGTGGGCGGCCGGGCGCTGACCGAGCGGCTGCTGCAGACGGCGCCGCGGATCCCGGTGCGGGACCTGGCGACGCTGCGGGCCCAGCATCCGAAGGCCCTGGACGCGGAGGCGCTGGCGGATCTGCTGGTGGCGGGGGCGGTCCGGGCGTCGGCCTCGGTCGGGGCGGGGGTGGGGGCGGCGGCGATGCTGCCGGTGCCGGCGGCGATGGCAGCCGAGGTGGCGGCGGAGACGCTGGTGGTGGCGGCGGTGGAGATCAAGCTGATCGCCGAGCTGCACCAGGTGTACGGGGTGCCGGCCGCCGGCAACCCGGCGCAGCGGACGGCGGCCTATGTGAACGCCTGGGCCGACCGGCGCGCTCTCGCCGCGGTGGCGCCGTCGCACCCGGTGGGGGTGGCGGCGGTGACGGGGCTGGCGGTGGGCACCGAGGTGCGGCGCAAGGTCCGCAAGCGGCTGACCCGGAGCACGCTGCGCAAGCTGCCGTCGCTGTTCCCGCTGCTGGTGGGGGCGGGGTTGGGAGCGGTGCTGAACCGGCGGGACACCCGGCGGCTCGCGGGCCGGGTGCGGACGGATCTGCGGCGCCGTACCGATGCCGTGCCCGGGTACTGGGAGGCCGCCGCGCCATCGTGAGCGGGGCCCGCGCGTTGCCGGGCCGGCGCTGGAGATGTGGATCTCGCCCGGGTCGGCGATGGTGGGAGGACCGGCAGCTCCGAAGGAGGAAGCCAGATGTCGATGCTGGACAAGCTCAAGAACATGATGAAGGGGCACGAGTCCACAGCCCAGAAGGGTGTCGAGAAGGCCGGTGACGCCGTCGACGCCAAGACTCAGGGCAAGTACCAGGGCCAGGTGGACGCAGCACAGCAGAAGCTCAACGAGCACCTCGGCGAGCAGCCACCCGAGCAGCGGTAGTCCCGCTCCGGCCGTCGGCGGCCGCCTCCCGGTCACCCGGGGGGCGGCCGCCGGACGTGTGCGGAGGCCCGGTCGGTGGGCTACTCGCCGAGGACGAAGGCGCGGGCGGCCGCGAGTTCGGCTCGGCCCGCCTCCTCGACGGCGGCGAGGTGGGCGAAGGCGTCGACGCCCACCGGCAGGCGCAGCGGGGTGGACTCGGCGGCGACCAGCCGCAGGACCTGCCAGGCGAAGTCCTCGGGGCGGCCGAGTTCCGGGTTGTCGCGCATGGCGTGCATGCCGTCACGCATCGGGTCGGTGGTCGCGGCGTAGGCGGGCAGGCGGGTGGCGGTCCGCGTGATCGCGTCGCCGTAGCCGGTGGCGAAGCCGCCGGGTTCGACGGCGGTGACCCGGATGCCGAGTGGTCCGGCCTCGGCGGCGAGGGCCTGGGTCATCCCTTCGAGGGCGTACTTGCCGGCGACGTAGGCGGCGAGGCCGGGGAAGGCCATCCGGCCGGCCAGCGAGGACACGTTGACGATGTGGCCGGCGCGCTGGGCGCGCATCACCGGGAGGGCGAGCCGGGCCAGTCGCCAGGGGGCGACGACGAGGAGTTCCAGCTGGTCGCGGAGTTCCTCGTCGGAGGCCTCCTCGACGGTGCCGAACAGTCCGCTGCCGGCGTTGTTGACGAGGACGTCCAGGCCGCCGAAGCGGTCGACGGCGGTGGCGACGGCGGATTCGCACTGGCCGGGGTCGCGGATGTCGAGCGCCGCGGTGAGCACCCGGTCGGGGTGGCGGGCGGCGAGCCCGGCGAGGGTGTCCGGCTTGCGGGCGGTGGCCAGGACGAGGTCGCCCGCCTCGGCCACGGCCGTGGCGAGGGCCAGGCCGAGGCCCGAGGAGCATCCGGTGACCAGCCAGCGACGTGCCATGGAGTACCGCCTTCCCGTTCGAGGGCGGGCTGCCGAGCGAGCCCCCGCCACTGTGGCAGAGCGGTGCACCGGGACGCGCCGGGCGCGGCCCGTCGCGCGGAGTAGCCCGGGGGCTCGCGGGAGCGCACCGCAGGTCTGCCGCACGCCCGTCCCCCCGGAGGGGTACCCGGCGCCCGTGTGTCAGGCGAACAGGCGGAGGCGTTCGGCGGCGACGCCGACCGTCAGGCGCTGGCCCCAGCCGAGGTGGAGGGCGTCGGACTCGACGCCGTCGCCGAAGACGACCAGGCGGTCGGACTCGACGACGATCTCCAGCCGCTGGCCGGCGGCGAGCAGGCCCTGGACGTGGTCGGTGCCGGTGGCCGGGGAGGGCCAGGCCTCGCGGACGAACCAGGCGACGGCCGGGCCGGTCGGCTCGGGCAGGCGCAGCGTGGAGCGGCGCTCGAGCCAGGCGGAGCGGCACCAGCCGGTGGCGCCGGTGCCGGTGCCGACCAGGATGCCGGAGGAGGCCTGGGCCTCGGCCTCGCCGTGCGGGGCGGTGAGCCGGTAGCGGGCGGTCTGGTGGCCGCTCTGGCCGAGGTAGACCTCGTTCAGGGCGAGCAGGCGCTGGGTGTCGTCGGCGACCGCCTCGACCATGGTGCGCTCCTCCAGGAGCGCGTCGGCGCCCGGGCCGGCGGCGGCGCGGAGCAGGCGGGCGGCGTCGGCGGGCCGGTGCCGGACGAGGACGCCGGGGTTGCGGCCGGGGTCGGTGTCGATGCCGACGACGGGCTGCCCGGCCAGGTACTTGGCGGCGTTGGCGACCAGGCCGTCCTGGCCGACGACGACCACCAGGTCCTCCGGGGAGAACAGGAAGCGGTCGAGGTCGGCGCGTTCGACCCGGGTGCGCCGCCAGTCGCCGGGGATGGCGCCGGCGACGGCGGCGAGTGCCGTGTGGGTGCGGTCGTGGCGCTCCTGGGCCTCGTCGAGGGAGCGGCCGCGGGTGCCGAGGAAGAACGCGGCCTGGCCGCGGGAGCCGTGCCGGGCGAGCAGTTCCTCGTACTCGGTGCGGCGGTGGACGAGGACGACGCGTGGGGCCAGGGTCATCGGGCACCGCCGTCGCCCGCTCCGAGGCGGCTGAGCAGGCCGGTGAGGACGTCCGGGGTCAGCGTGACGCTGTCGATCCGCGGAAGGTGCTCGGCGAGGCGGATCACCGCGAGGGCGCGCAGCACCTCGGGGCCGGCCTGCTGGTGGGCGGCGAGCCAGGCCTGCTCGGTGGCGGCCTTGGCCTCGCCGAGTGCGCGTTCGCCCTCGGCCCTGGCGGCGGCGGTGAGGCGGTCGGCCTCGGCCTCGGCGGCGGCGAGCCGGGTGCGGCGGACCGATTCGGACTCGGCGCGGACGGCGTCCGCCTCGGCGTCCTGCTCGGCGCGGCGGCGGGCGTTGGCGCCCTCCTGGGCGACCAGTTCCTCCTCGCGGCGGGCGAGTTCGATCCGGTTGGCCATCTCGTTCTCGGCGATGGCGCTTTCGCGTTCGACGGCGAGGGCGCGCCGCTCGAAGGTGGCCCGGTCGGCCTCCTGCTGGACCTGCTCGCGGGCGGGGGTGCGCAGGGCGCGCTCGGTCTCGGCCTCCGGGCGCAGCGCGGTGACGCGGACGGCGATCACGGCGAGGCCGATCTCGGCGAGCCGGGCCTCGCCGGCGAGGCCGTCGGCGATGCGGCGGCGGACGGCGGTGACGCCGTCGGCGAGGGCGGCGGAGAGCGGGGTGCGGGCGACGAGTTCGAGAGCGTGCTGCTGGGCGGTCTCGGTGAGCAGGGTGCCGAGTTGTTCGAGCGGTTCGGCGCGCCAGGCGCCGGTGTCCGGGTCGATGCCGAAGTCGAGGCGGGCTGCGGCGAGGGCGGGGTCGGTGATGCGGTAGGTGACGGTGGCCTGGACGGTGAGGTCCTGGAAGTCGGCCGTCCTGGTGTGGAAGAGCATGGCCAGTTCGCGGTCGTCGGCGGGCACTTCGGAGATGGCCGCGGTGAGCGGGCGGAACCAGAAGGCGAGGCCGGTGCCGTCGTGGACGGTCCTGCCGCCGCGCAGGTGGCGGATGTGGGCGGTGGGCGCGGCGCGCAGGTGGCGGAAGCCGAAGCGCCTGGTGATGTCGGCCATGGCGGTTGTCCCCCTCGGATTGTTTTCGTCGATATGACGATAACCCGGACGGGTGATTGTCGTCAATACGACGAGAAGGAGATTCCGGGCAGCCCTGACGCCCTGACAGATGTCAGGTACCGGGCAGGCCGGGGCTCGGGTTTCCTGGAGTCAGACGGGCGGCGGCCACCGGGCCGCCGCACCGGTCGAGTCCCTCTCCCCTGACGCAAGGAGCGTTCCATGTTCGCTGTGCGCAAGCTCGCCCTCGCCGGAGCCGCGGCCGCCGTCGGCCTCGCCCTGACGGGCCTCGTCCCGGTCTCCGCCGAGGCCGCGAGCGGCTGCTACGGCATCGGCGGCGGCAAGTACAACTGCAACGTGTGGAAGACCGCGCCGTCCTACTTCGCCGGCAACGTCCGCGCCGGCACCCTCAACGCGGGCACCAACTACTTCTACTGCCAGGCCGTCGGCAGCGAGGTCGTCGACGGCCCGTACCGCAACCACTGGTGGGCCAAGACCGACGACGACAGCGGCAACAAGGGCGTCTGGGTGAACGTCGTCTACCTGTCCGGCGGTGACAACGACCAGCCGGTGCCCGGCCTGCCCAACTGCTGACCCTCCGTCACCCCGGCGGCCCGGGCGGGTTCACCGGCTGTACTCGGCGAGGTACCGCTCGACCTTCGCCACGTGCGGCCGGACCCGCTCGGGCACGCCGCGGGCCTCCGCGACCGTCTTGTCGCTGGTGCGGTAGCCCGCCGCCAGCAGCCCCGGCAGGTCGTCCGTCAGCCCGCGGCGCTTGAACTGCTGGGCCAGCCAGCAGACGTACGACCCCATCGAGATGATCGCGTCCGGCGGCGACATGTAGTCCTTGCGGCCGTCCATGTCGCCGTCCTGCGCCCAGGCGTTGAACACCGCCGGCGTCCACATCGCGATGCCGTACTCCCCGGTGTCCGGCCTGGCGGCGGCCGGGTCGAACCCGCTCTCCGCCTTCAGCATCGCGGCGAGCAGCACCGGGGTCACCTCGGGCTCCGGGCAGCGCCGGGCGGCCCGGGCGATCGGCTCGCGCAGTGCCGCGGGCACATCGGCGTCCGGCGGGATCGCGCCGGGCAGCGACCCGGCCGGGCTGCTCACCGGGGCGGCACGGGGGCGGTCGGGCGCGGCCGTGCCGCCCGGCGCTCCGGGCAGCACGGCGACCGCCGCCGCACCGGCCGCGAGCACCACTGCGGCGACGGCCGTCAGCACGGCCCGGCGGCGGCGCGGCCCCACCGGCACCGCCCGCGGCAACCGGGCGGCCAGGGCCGAGCCGTCCGCCGGGCGCTCCGCCCGGTCGGCGGCCAGGCAGTCCGCGATCAGCGTCCGCCACTCCCCCGGCACCCGCTCGTCCAGCCGCAACCGCTCCCGGCCGCGGGTGTACGACTGCGCCGCCAGCGCCCTGGCCCGCGCGGTCGCCCCGGGGAAGGGGTGCGCGCCGGCGGCGAACAGCTGGTGCGCCAGCACGCCGAACGCCCAGACGTCCGAGCTCGGCCGCAGCGCCACGCCGCGCACTCCGCTCCGCTCGGACCACCACTCCGGCGGCACGTGGTCGAGCGAGCCGAGCGGCGGCACGTAGGCGTGGGTGCCCTCCAGTTCGGCGGTGAGGCCGAAGTCCGCCAGCCGCACCGAACCGTCCGCCATCAGCAGGACGTTCGCGGGCTTGAGGTCGCCGTGCACCCAGCCGTGCGCGTGCATGTGCGCCAGCCCCTCGGACACCTCGGCGAGCAGCCGCGCCGCCGCGGGCGCCGCCGGCCCGGGACCGTCCGCCAACAGGTCGGCCAGGCTCCGCTCCGCCCGTTCCATCACCAGCACCACGGCACCGTCCAGACCCGGCCGGACCGGATCGCGCAGCACCGCGGCGGCGAACGTCCGGATCAGCCGCGGGTGTTCCGCGCGGGTGCTGAACTCGGCCTCCCGCCGGGCCAGTTCGGCGGCCTGCCGGCGCTGGCCCGGCGCCAGTCGGGCGGCCGGCAGGACCTTCACCGCGGCCGGCGCCCCGTCCCGCCGCCGCTCCGCCGCGTAGACCGCGCCCCAACCGCCCGCCCCGATCGGCCCGGTGATCCGGTGGCCGGCCACCCGGTAGCCCGGCGGCACCTCGGGCGGCAGGTCCGCCGGGAATCCGGTGCTCACCGCCCGCTCACCCGGTGCCCGCCGGGCGCCGTGCCCGGCGCGGCGGCAGCAGGGCCAGGTGCTCCTCGCGCACCAGGTCGAAGCGGAGCGCCAGACCGACCAGTTCCTCGCGTTTGCGCAGCGGGCCCGCCCCGGCGCCCGGACCGGCCGGCCCGCCGTCGCGGCCGTCCGTCCGCAGCCGGAGCTTGGTCTCCGCCAGGTAGTCGATGTGGTAGTTGACGGCGGACCGGGTCGGCCCGGGATCGCCCGGCCCGGTGCGCAGCCGCTCCACCACGTCGCCGACCCCCGGCACGGCCGCGGAGGTGCCGCGCAGCCGCGGCTCGCAGAGCGCCACCAGGACGAGGAAGTACTTCGCGGTCGCGTCCAGCGCGAAGGGGCTGACGGTGTGCTCGCCGGGCGGCCCGCCCACCGCCCGGTCCAGGTAGGCGTGCTGGGGTGCGAACACCTTGAAGTGGCAGCCGCCGCCGAGCGAGGGCAGCACCACCCGGGAGAACTCGAACGGCACCGGCGCCCCGAGCCGCCCCGGCGCCACCTTGAGGTGCTCCCCCGCGCCCTCCAGGTTCTCCACCACGTAGGTCGCCGAGCGGCTGAAGTTCGACAGCCGCCAGTAGTCGGACGCGGCGGTGAGCTCGCCGGCGCGCCGGGAGACACCCTGGTCGGGCAGCGGGATCGCGACCGGGCGGCCCGGCGCGCCGCGGCCGAAGTCCGCGCTGTCGTCCGGGCCCATCCGCAGCAGCCGCGGCTCGGCCGGGCCGCCGCCGGTGTCCGGCAGCTGCACGATCACGGTGTCCATCACGCCCCCTCGGCGGCCTGCGCACGGCACGGCGAAGCCCCCGGAGCCGCACCGCGCGTGCCCGCCGCATCACTCAGTGTTCCAGAAAAGGCATCCTGCGTGTGCGATGCTTCGGCCGTTGCGTACGTTCGCCGGCCGCCGGCGCCGCCGTTCCGGTCAGGAGCGCGGATGCCACTCGGCCAGCATGATGGTGGCGTCGTCCTGCAGCCGGTGGTCCTGGTGGTCGAGGAGGGCGAGGACCAGCCGCCGCAGCGCCTCCGGCGAGGGCTCGCCGGCCGCGGTGGAGCGGACCACCAGGTCGACCAGCCGCTCCTCGCCGAACAGGTCGCCGTCCGCCGACCGCGCCTCGGTGACCCCGTCGGTGTGCACGAGGACGCGGTCTCCCGGCTCCAGCTGTTCCTGGTGCACGGTGACCGGCCGGCGCGGATAGCCCTCGCCGAGGCCCAGCGGGAGCTGCGCGGGGCGTTCCAGCGCCCCGGGCACCACGTGCCCGCGGCGGATCAGCAGCGGCGGCGGGTGGCCGAGGTTCACCCAGCTGAGCCGGCCGGTGGCGGTGTCCAGCTCGGCGAAGACCGCGGTGAGCAGCCGGTCCGGGATCCAGCGGGCCAGGGCCTCGTCCACCGTCTCGGCGATCTCCGCCAGCCCGCCGCCGGCCCTGCGGGTGGCTCGGCAGCCCGCCACCGCCACCGCTGACGCACCGCCCGCCGCCAGGTCGTGCCCCATCGCGTCGACCACCGTCAGGTGCAGCCGGTCCCGGAGCAGGCTGTGGTCGAAGGCGTCACCGCCGACCTCGTAGGCCGGCTCCAGTGCGGCGGCGGAGGTGACGTTGCGGGTGCCCAGCGTCCGCGGCGGCATGAACGCCCAGGCCAGCTCGGCCTGCAGGGTCATCGGCCGGCTCCGGACGGCCTCGGCCATGACGTCACTGAACGCCGACTTCGAGACCACCACCAGCGCGGTCAGCGAGGCCAGGGTGCGGCTGCGCTCCAGCACGGCCGGGCCGGACGCCTTCGCACCCACCCGCAGCACACCGATCCGCTCCACCCCGTCGACCAGCGGCAGCCACAGCTCCACCCGACCGTCGGCGGACGACTCCCGCGGCGACATCGTCCGGTACGCCCAGCCCGCCAGGGTGCCCTCGACGGCGATGCCCTCCTCGTCGGTGCCGGCGCCGTGCGGCCGGTCGTCCGGCAGCGGCATCAGCCGCACCTGCTGGACGTCGGCGAGGAACACCGCGGCGCCGGTCAGCCCCAGCGCGCGGGCGGTGTCGTCGACCAGGCCGGCGATGTCGCGCGGCCCCAGGTCGTGCGACGCCTCCAGAAACACGCCGATCACCCGGCCGAACCCGGCCTCGTCCACGGCCGTCACCGCCTTCACCTCGGACGGCTCCACTCCACCCCCGCCCGTGCATCGAACCACCGCTCCGCCGCCGGGGCGACCCGACCGCGGACGGCCCCCGGGCCGCCATCGGGCCGCCGGTCGGGCCGCCGGTCGGGCCGGAGCCGTCAGAGGTGCAGGGCGGTGTCGGCGGGGCCGAAGGCGAAGCCGGTGAAGCGGACCTGCAGGCCCGCGCGCTCCGGGGAGCAGCAGTACAGCCCGGCGCGGGCGGGCGCGTCCGGGGCGAGCGGCGCGTAGCGGACGAGGCGCCAGGGGCCGTCCTCGCAGCGGGCCCGGACGGTCAGGGCGTCGCCGCTGCGGCTGGCCCGGACGGTGACGTGCCGGCCGTGCCAGTCCGGGACGGGCGCCAGCGACCAGTCGGAGACGCCGCGGGTGACCACGGCGCCGAGGTGGGCGACGCCGTCCGACATCTCGATGCCGGCCTTCGTCCAGGTGGCCTCGTCGACCCGGACCATGACTCCCGCCTGGTCGTACAGGGCGTCGAAGGCGGCGAGGAAGGTGACCTCCACCGCGGTCCCCTCCGGCAGCGGGGCGAGCAGGGCGTGGCCGTCGTCCCGGACGAAGCCGTACCCGGTGGTGCGCCAGAAGTCGCTGCGCTCGCGGGTGGTGACGACCAGGGCGTCGCCGTCGGGGACGGCCGACGCGGGCGGGTTGAGCCAGAACGCATCGGGGCTGTCGACCGGGTGCGGGGTGTCCATGCCTCTCCTCGGGGTCGCTGCGTTGCCGCGGCGGACTACTCGTGCGGGTAGGACTTGATGACCTCGCCCTTGGTGTCGGCGGAGAGGTAGCCGCTGCCGTAGTCGTCGGAGAGGTAGACCCGGATGGTCGGCGACCCGTCGAACATGTCCGGACCGATGATCAGGTAGCGGCTCTTGGGGTTGGACACGTTCAGGGTCTGCTGCGCCTTCTGCAGCAGGCCCGGGATGACGTCCCAGTTGAAGACGTTGAGGTCGACCGGCTTGTCGTCGCCGATGACGGTGCCGCCCGCCGCCTTGCTCGTCCGGCCGTTCCGGTAGTCGATCCGGTCGTAGAGCTTGGGGTTGTCCGACTTCGGGGTCTCGGCGACCGCGTACTCGGGGTAGACCACGAGTTCGTTGATCTGGGTCGTGCCGGCCGCCGACTTGACCGCCTCGGCCACGGCCTTGACGCCGTCCGCGGTGAGCAGGTCCTTGGGCGCCGCGGCGGTCTTGCCGCCGGCCTTGCTGGCGGTGGCCGCCGGGGAGCCGGTGCCGGTGGCCCCGGTGGCGGTCGAGCCGGTGGTGCTGCCTCCGGTGCTGACCGCGTTGGTGCCCGTGCCGCCGTCCTTGCCGTCCGGCAGGGCGTTCCAGGCCAGCGCGCCGGCCAGCGCGGCACCGGCCACGGACACGCTGAGCAACACGGCACGGCTCCGCCCGCCGGGGCGGACCGGGGTGCCCGGGTGGCCGGTCTGCGGCGTCCAGGCGCCGGTCGGGCCGGTCGAGGACGGCGTCTGACCGTAGCCGCCGATCGGCCCGGTCTGTGCCTGCGGCAGGCCGTAGCCGCCGTTCGGGCCGGTCTGTGCCTGCGGCAGGCCGTAGCCGCCGTTCGGGCCGGTCTGCGACTGCGGGAAGCCGTACCCGCCGACGGGCTGCTGGGGGTGGCCGTAGCCTCCGGTCGGCCCGGTCGGGGGCTGGGGGTACCCGTACCCGGCGGGCGGCGCGCCGAAGGCCCCCGGGGTGACCGGGACGCCGCCGTAGCCCGCCGGGGCGCCGTACGGGCCGGGCTGCGCGTTCGGGCCGGACGGGGACTCCGGCGGGCCGGGCTGCTTGAAGGTCTCCTTGACCGTCGGCGCCCAGGCCGTGGGCCCGGCGGCCGGCTCGCCCTGCTCGGCCGCGGCCAGCAGGCGGTCGAGCATCTCCGCGTCCGGCCGCAGGGCCGGGTCACGGGAGAGCAGGGCGCCGAGCAGCGGGCCGAGCTGGGCGCCGCGCACCGGCGGCGGCAGCGGCTCGTCGAGCACGGCGGCCAGGGTCGCCAGGGTGGTGGTGCGGCGCAGCGGGTGGTGACCCTCGATCGCGACGTACAGCATCATGCCGAGCGACCAGAGGTCGGAGGAGGCGTCGCCGCTGCCGCCGCGGATCCGCTCGGGGGCGATGTACTCGGGCGAGCCGATCAGCGAGCCGGTGGCGGTGAGCGCGGTCGCGTCCTGCATGGCGGCGATGCCGAAGTCGGTGAGGACGGGGGTGCCGTCGCCGCGCAGCAGCACGTTGCCGGGCTTGACGTCGCGGTGCTGGATGCCGGCGGCGTGCGCGGCGCGCAGGGCGGCGAGGACGCCGCGGCCGAGCCTGGCCGCCTCGGGCACGGTGAGCGGGCCCTGGGCGAGCCGGTCGGCGAGGCTGCCGCCGCTGACCAGCTCCATCACCAGCCAGGGGTGCGGCTGGTCCGGGGTGTCGACGATGTGGTGGATGATCACCACGTTGGGGTGCTGGAGGCGGGCGAGGGCGCGGGCCTCGCGCAGCACGCGCTCGCGCAGCTCCTGGGCGGCGACGGGGTCGGCGGCGGCCATCGCCGGGTCCGGCGGGCGGACCTCCTTGAGCGCGACCTCCCGATGCAGGGCGTTGTCGCGGGCGCGCCAGACCAGGCCCATGCCTCCGCCGCCGAGGCGTTGCATCAGTTCGAAGCGGCCGTCGATGAGCCGCGTCTCCGGCCCCCCAGTGTTCATGCCCGTCATCGTAGGGGGCGGGACGGACTGTCCGTGCCGCCGGGAGATCACGATCGGGCCGCGCGGCCGGGGCCCACCGGGGGTGTCCGGCGGGCCCTCCGGACCGGATCTGGACGAACCGTCCTTGCGGCCGTAGGCGGGGCGGAGCGGCACCGGCCGCTCAGGGGCGCGGGGCGGAGCCGGCGAGCAGCCCGCGGTACCAGTCGAGGGTCTCGTCGAGGGTCCGCTCCAGCGGGACCGGGGTGACCCCGAAGGCCCGCTGGAAGTCCCCGGAGTCCATCACCTGGGCCTCGGTGTGCTGGTAGAACATCTCGGCGTACTCCGCCATGAAGACCTCGTCGAAGGGGCCGAAGGGCCGCGGGGTGTCGAGCACGACGACGTCCAGCGGGCGGCCGGTCCGTTCCTCGATCATGGCGTGGATCTCGCGGGGCGTCCGGGCCTGCGGGGTCGGCAGGTGCCAGACCCGGCCGTCGGCGTCCGCGTGCTCGCCGAGGGTGGCGAGGCCGGCGGCGACGTCCCGGATGTCGGTGTGGCTGTGCGGCAGGTCGATGTCGCCCAGGGCCAGCGCCTCGCCGCCGGTGAGCGCGGCCACGAAGACCGCGCCGCCGAGGGTGGAGTTGAGCACGCCGGGGCCGACGAAGTCCGCCGACCGGCCGAGCACCACCCGGGCCCGGCCCTCGCGGTGCGCGGTCAGGTAGGCCTCGTCGAGGGCGGCCCGCATCCGGCCCTTGCGGCTGACGGCGTTCCACGGCGTGCGCTCGGTCATCGGGGCGCCGCCGGTCGGGCCGTACGGGTACAGGGTGTCCAGCACCACCAGGCGGGCACCGGTCGTCTCGACCGCGCCGAGCACGGCCTGCTGGATCAGCGGCATCAGCTCGACCTGCAGGTGGTAGCCGACGTTGACGCAGTGGTGGACGACGGCGGCGCCCTCGATCGCGGCCAGCGCGCCCGCCGCGGTGGAGACGTCCCCGGCGCGGCGCTCGACGCCCGCCGGCGCCGGGCCCTGCCCCGCGCGGTCCACCAGCCGGACGGCGTGGCCGCGGGCGGCGAGCTCGGCCGCGAGAGCCGTACCGGCCGGGCCGGCGCCGAGCACCACGTGCAGCTGCTGGTCCTGAGCGTTCATGACGTCCCCTCTCCTCGGCCCGCCGTTGCGGACCGCTTCCGATGCGAGTTGCTCTCGCTTCCGTTAGAGACTGTAACTGTTGCGAGTGGCAGTAGCAAGCGCTGGACGACGACCGGCGTGATGACCTGTTGCTACAGTGACGATCCGTAACCGGATGAGCAGAGGAGGCGGCCGACATGGCAGAGGCCCGCACCACCGGACCGCGCGCCCGCTACCGCGAGCAGACCCGCGCCGAGATCAAGGACGCCGCACTGCGGCAGCTCGCCGAGGGCGGCACCGCCGCACTCGCCCTGGTGAAGATCGCCAAGGAGCTGGGCATGTCCGGCCCCGCGCTCTACCGCTACTTCGCCAGCCGGGACGACCTGCTCGGCGCCCTCATCGACGACGCCTACGCGGACGCCGCCGCAGCCGTCGCCGCAGCCCCCGACCCGGGCACCGGGCCGCGCGCCCGCCTGCACGCCCTGGCCACCGCCTACCGCGACTGGGCCGTCGGCGAACCGCACCGCTACCAGCTCGTCCAGGGCACGCCCACCCCCGGCTACACGGCCCCGCCGGAGACCCTGGCCAGCGCCCGGGCCGTGCTCGCCCCGTTCCTGCCGGTCTTCGCCACCGGCACCCCGGCCCCCGCGACCGCGCCCGTGGTCGCCCAGATACGGGCCTGGCTGGCCCGGGACGAGGCAGTCGCCGCCTGGGTGCACGCGGGCGCCCCCGCCGGCCCCGAGGCCGCCGCCACCGCCCTGACCGGCACCGTGCTCGCCTGGAGCACCCTGCACGGCACCATCGGCCTGGAGATCTCCGGCCACTACACCGGCATGGGCCACACCGGCGAGACCCTGCTCACCGCGCAGACCGAACTCCTCGCGGACAGCTTCGCGTTGGCCTGATCGGCAGCGTCGTCCGGCACCTCGTCCAACGGCCGCGGGCCGCGCCGCGTTCCCGGTCCGGCTGTGACATTTCCCCAGGCCCGCCGCCCTTTCCACCGCACGGACCGACCCCGCATGATGCTCTCCGCACAGGAACGATCGGACCTCCGGAGACTTGGCGGTCCGTCAGCGCGGAGAAGAGGGGCAGTACGTGAACAACCGTGCCACGACGGTCGACGCGGCAGCGGCAGGCACCTGGAGACTCGGCGACCTGACGGTCAACCGGGTCGGCCTCGGCGCGATGCGGCTCACCGGCAGCGCCGCCTTCGACGAGGGCACACCGAGCGAGCGCGGCAGGTCGATCCGGGTCCTGCGGCGCGCCGTCGAGCTCGGCGTCGACCACATCGACACCGCATCCTTCTACTTCTCCCGGCTGCGCTCCGCCAACGAGCTGATCGCCACCGCCCTGTCGCCCTACCCCGACCACCTGGTCGTCGCCACCAAGGTCGGTCCGGGCCGCGACGCCTCCGGCACCTGGTATGCCGCCACCCCCGATCAACTGCGCGGCCAGGTGGAGGAGAACCTGCGCCAACTCGGCCGCGACCACCTCGACCTGGTGTACCTGCGCAGGATGCGCGAGGAGTCGGTCGCCGAGCACTTCGGCGCCCTGGCCGAGCTCCGCGAGGCCGGTCTGATCCGGCAGCTGGGCATCTCCAACGCCACCGCCGCGCACCTGGCCGAGGCGCAGGCCATCGCTCCGGTGGTGGCCGTGCAGAACCGGTTCGACGTCGACGGGCGGCCGCACGACGACCTCCTCGGGCTCTGCGCCGAGCAGGGCATCGCCTTCGTGCCCTACTTCGCGATCGCCGGGGCCGGGCGGGAGCAGGGCGCCGCCGCGGCCGGACCGCAGAGCGAGCGGCTCCTGGCCGTCGCCCGGGCGCACGACGCGTCCCCGGCCCAGGTCCGGCTGGCGTGGACCCTCCAGCAGGGCCCGCACGTCCTGGCGATCCCCGGCACCGGCGACCCCGACCACCTGGAGCAGAACATCGCCGCCGGCGCCCTCCGCCTCACCGCCCGGGAGATGCGGGCACTCGGCGCCCCGGACCGGTGACGGCCCGTCCGAGCCGCCGCACGGACGCGGCCACGAAGGTCTGCCGCAGAAAACCGCGGCACCGGCGGGTGCGGCGAACGATGATGACGACCGCGCACACTGATGTGGAACAGGGAGATCGCATGGAGCACTTCGTCCGTCCCGAGGGCAGCCCGCCCGTCAACGGCTACAGCCACGCGGTGGTGTTCGGCGGGGCGATGGTGGCGGTGTCGGGGCAGGTTCCGGTGGATGCGGAGGGGCGTGTCGTCGGCGCGTCCGATCCCGCCGCGCAGATCCGGCAGGTGTTCGAGAACCTGGCGACCGCCCTCCGCGCGGCCGGGGCCGGGCTGTCCGACGTGGCGAAGCTGACGGTCTTTCTGACGGATCTGGCCGACCTCGCCGACTTCCGGCGGATCCGCGACGAGTACCTGGACCCCGAGCGCCCGCCGGCCTGTTCGCTGGTGCAGGTGGCCGGACTTGTCCACCCGTCGTTCCGCGTCGAGATCGACGCCCTCGCGAGGATTGACGCGGCCTCCGCCTGAGCGGATGATCGCGCCGGGCCCAGGGCGGCAACCCGTGCCGGGTGCCGACCCGCAAGCTGAGAGGAACCCACACCCATGTCCACATCCGGACAGTTCGCCGTCGGATCGATCCCGTCCCGTTCGACCGTCGCCGTGCTCGGCGCGGGAGGGGTCGGCGGCCTGCTCGCCGCGCTGCTCTCCCGCGCGGGGCACCGCGTCGTCTGCATCGCCCGCGAGGAGACGGCGGGAGCGCTGCGCCGGGACGGAATCCGGGTCCGCAGCAGGCAGTTCGGCTCCTTCACGGCGGCGGTCGAGGCCGACACCGAACTGCGCGAGCCGGTCGACCTGTGCGTGGTCGCGGTCAAGAGCACCGCGCTCGACGCCGCCCTCGACCGCGTCCCGGCGGCGGCGCTCGGCCACGGAGCCGTGCTGCCGCTGCTCAACGGTGTCGAGCACACGGAGACGCTGCGGGCGCGCTACGGGCGGGACCGCGTGGTCCCGGCCGTGGTCCGGGTCGAGTCGACCCGGACTGCGCCGGGCACCGTCGAGCACGGCAGCCCGTTCACCGAGATCGACCTGGCGGGCCCCGAGGAGCGGCTCGCTCCGCTCGCCGAGCTGCTCGGCGGCGCCGGCGTGGCCACCCGTGTCCTGCCGGACGAGAACGCCGTGCTGTGGGGCAAGTTGGCCTTCCTCGCCCCCTTCGCGCTGCTCACCACCCGCCACCGGCTGCCCGTCGGCGCCGTCCGGTCCGAGCGGCTCGAGGAGTTGACCGCCCTCGTCGCGGAGACGGTGGCGGTCGGCCGGGCCTGCGGCGGGCGGGCGGAGGTCGACGAGGTCCTCGGCCGCTACGACGCCTTCCCGGCCGACAGCAGGTCGTCCATGCAGCGCGACGCGGAGGCGGGTCGCCCGTTGGAGCTGGACGCCATCGGCGGCGCGGTGCTGCGCGCGGCCGAGCGGCACGGCATCGAGGTGCCGCTGACGCGCCGGCTGATGGCCGAACTCGGCACGGATCCGGGCGCTTCGACCGGGGCGGAGGACCGAGGCCGGGACGGGGACCGGGTGCGGCGCAGCTACGACACCGTCGCCGAGGAGTACCGCAGGCGGATCGGGGGCGAGCTGGCGTACAAGCCGCTGGACCGGGCGCTGCTCGCCGCGCTGGTGGAGGAGGTCGGTGCCGGCGCGCCGGTCGCCGACCTGGGGTGCGGCCCGGGCCATGTGACGGCCTGGCTGGCGGGCCGGGGCGTCGCCGCGGTCGGCATCGACCTCTCCCCCGGCATGGTCGCCGCCGCCCGGCGGGAGCATCCCCGGTCGGAGTTCCGCGAGGGCGACCTGCGGCACCTTCCGGCCGCGGACGGGGAGTTCGCCGCGGCCGTGGCGCTCTACTCGGTCATCCACCTGGAACCGTCCGAACTACGCGGCGCGTTCGAGGAGATGCGGCGTGTGCTGAGGCCGTCCGGGCAGCTTCTCGTCGCTTTCCACCTCGGCGAGGAGGTCCGGCACCTGACCGAGTGGTGGGGCCACGAGGTCGACGTCGACTTCCACTTCTACGCCGTGGGGACGGTCGTCGAGGCCCTGCGGGAGGCCGGCTTCACCGTCGAGGCGCAGGTGGAGCGGACGAGCCACCCGCAGGAGGCGCCGACCCGGCGCGGCTATCTGCTGGCCCGCCGCACCCCGCCCGAGGAGGACTCGGTGACCGGCTGACCGCCGGCCCGCCCGGCCCGGTCACGGGCCGAGGCGGGCCAGTTCGGCGGCGCGGGCGCGACGCAGGTCGGCGGCGAGCCGACGGGCCGCGGGTGCGCTGCCGGCGGCGGACTCGGAGTCGGCGAGGCGGACGGACTGGTCGAGGTACTCGCGCAGGTGCTGGACGGCGAGGCGGTCGAAGTCCGTTCCGCCGGCCCGTTCGGCCTCGGCGTACTCGGTGGCGGTGGTGAAACCGGGCATGTCGTGGCCGGTGTGCGGATTGTCGCCGGTGACGCCGCCGAGCCGGGTCAGCTCGTGCAGGCGGGCGAGTTCGCCGCGGTGGCTGCCGGCGATCTCCGCGGCCAGCGCCCGCAGGTCGGGGGCGGTGGCCCGGTTCGCGGTCAGCTCGGCCAGCCGGATGTTCTGTTCGGTCATCGGGGCCAGCAGTTGCAGCCAGGCCGCGTCGGTCGGGTTGAACGGCGCCGCGGACGGTGCCGGAGCAGAGGCCGCATTGGAGGCCGTAGTGGAGGCCGCCACGGGGGGCCGCTCGGACGGCCCGGCGACCGCCGCGAGTGCACCGCAGAGCGCGAGCGCGGCGACCGCTGCGCCGGCGAAGGCTCGTCTCATCGGTTCCTCCTGGAGGGGGTGGAGCGGGGGGGGGGGGGGCGCCCCCGCCGGCCCCCCAAGGAGCCCCGGCCGAGAAGTCCGGGAGCGAGGGGGCCCCAGCAACAACGGGGCGGTAGAGAACACAGACACCGCCGGCCACC
>NZ_JBFBJZ010000032.1:0-104406 GCF_040686255.1 Kitasatospora sp. NPDC085879
GTTTCGCTCTTTCGTGTTTCCAGCTTATCAGACCCGAGTCAGTGCTCTTCGCCGACTTGCTTTCTTCACCGCTTTGCCGGCCCGACCTGACGGCCCGTCCGACGTTTCAAACCTTAGCCGATCCCCGCTCCGAAAAGCGAATCCGGCGCCGGTCCGAACACAATCCCTATAAACGCGCACGACGAATTCGCACCGGGACGCGACAAGACGCGACCCAGCCCGAGCCGGGAAGTGGTGTTTCAAGGGATTGGCCGCTCCGGGACCGTCCGCGCTGACTGCGTGTCCGGTGCTCCCTGCCGAGCGACCAGTGAACACTACGCCGAACGGGGAGCGGATGCAAACGAACCGGCCGGGCCCTCGGGGGAAAGGGTCCGGCCGGTGTTCGGGGCGGGGTGGCTCAGCTGTTGGTGGGGAAGCCGAGGTTGATGCCGCCGTGCGACGGGTCGAGCCAGCGCTGGGTCACGACCTTGCCGCGGGTGAAGAACTGCACGCCGTCGGGGCCGTAGGCGTGGGCGTCGCCGAAGAGCGAGGCCTTCCAGCCGCCGAAGGAGTAGTACGCGACGGGGACCGGGATCGGCACGTTGATGCCGACCATGCCGACCTCGACCTCGTTCTGGAAGCGCCGGGCCGCGCCGCCGTCGTTGGTGAAGATGGCGGTGCCGTTGCCGTACGGGTTGGCGTTGATGAGGGCCAGGCCCTCCTCGTAGGTGGAGACCCGGACGACGGAGAGGACGGGGCCGAAGATCTCGTCGCTGTAGACGGACATGCCGGGCTTCACGCGGTCGAACAGGGTCGGGCCGAGCCAGAAGCCGTCCGTGGTCGGGGCGCCGTTGACGTCCTCGGCGGCGATCGCGTGCTTGCGGCCGTCGACCGCGAGCTCGGCGCCGTCGGCGAGGCCGGACTCGACGTACGAGGTGACCTTGTCGCGGTGCTGGCCGGTGACCAGCGGGCCCATCTCGGAGTCGCCGTTGCAGCCGGGGCCGACCTTCAGGTTGGCGACCCGGGACTTGATCTTCTCGACCAGCTCGTCGCCGATCGGGTCGACCGCGACCAGGACGGAGACCGCCATGCAGCGCTCGCCGGCCGCGCCGAAGCCGGCGTTGACGGCGGCGTCGGCGCTGAGGTCGAGGTCGGCGTCGGGCAGCACCAGCATGTGGTTCTTGGCGCCGCCGAGTGCCTGGACGCGCTTGCCGTAGCGGGTGCCGGTCTCGTAGACGTACCGGGCGATGGGGGTGGAGCCGACGAAGCTGACCGACTTGATGTCGGGGTGCTCCAGCAGCCGGTCCACCGCGGCCTTGTCGCCGTGCACGACGTTGAACACGCCGTCCGGCAGGCCGGCCTCCTTCCACAGCTCGGCCAGGAAGTTGGCGGCGGACGGGTCCTTCTCGGACGGCTTCAGCACGACCGTGTTGCCGGTCGCGATGGCGATCGGGAAGAACCACATCGGCACCATGGCCGGGAAGTTGAACGGCGAGATGATCGCGACCGGGCCGAGCGGCTGGCGGATCGAGTAGACGTCGATGCCGGTGGACGCCTGCTCGGAGAAGCCGCCCTTGGAGAGCTGCGGGATGCCGCAGGCGTACTCCACGACCTCCAGGCCGCGGGCGAGCTCGCCGAGCGCGTCCGAGTGCACCTTGCCGTGCTCGGAAACGATGATCGACGCCAGCTCGTCCTTGCGGGCGTTGAACAGCTCGCGGAAGCGGAAGAGCACCTGGGTGCGCTTGGCCACGGACGAACGACGCCACTCGGCGAACGCCGATGCCGCGGCGGCGACGGCCTGGTCGACCTCGGCGATCTCGGCGAAGTCGACCTGGCCCGACACCTGTCCGGTGGCCGGATCGAAGATGTCACCGCGACGGGGCGCGGCGCCGGCGGTGGCGACGGGGGCGCCACCGATCCAGTGGGTGACGTGCTTGTACGGGCTGGGCTTGCTCAAGGTCGTCTGCCTCCGAAGTCCCGTGCGGTGTGTGGGCCGCCGGTACCTGGTAACGGCGCCGCCCGGCTTCGTCCGGACGACGGGATCACGGGGCTCCCGCGCTCATAATCCAGTCTGCGGACCTGATCGGCCCGCCTCAACGAGCAGCATGACGGGGAACCGAGATTCACCCTTACAGGTCGTCGGACTGCTCCGCCTCGACGTCCTCCAGGTAGGGGTCGTGCAGTCCGTCGTCGCCCTCCCGGACCTCCATCAGGTCGAGCCGGAGGTCCTGGGCCCAGGCCTGCGCCCAGGCCGACCGGGCCGACGCCTCCGGGTGGACGAGCGCGGCGGCCGACTCCAGCCGGTCGGCGAGCACCGCGGGCTGGAACTCCTCGTCGAGTCCGCCCGCCAGAACGAGCAGTTCCCCCTCGGAGAACGAGCCGGTCAGCGCGTGGAGGGCGGCGAGGTCCTCGGGGAGGGCGCGATCACATAGGCGCAGCACGGCGAGGGCGGCGGCGTCGGGCAGGGCGACCACGGGGACGGGGGCGCCGGGCAGCAGCACGGCGGGGTGCCGCAGGGGTTCCTTGCGGAGTTCGACGGGGCAGGGTGTCCCGGTGAGCTGGATCTGGCGCGGGGTGCCGGGCTGGATTCCGGCGTGGTGGCCGGCCGCGCGGAAGTGCTCGGCGAGGCCGGCGGCGATGTCGGCGAGGGGCGGTCCCTCGGCGGTGACGAGGACGAGTCCGCCGGAGCGGGTGGCGGGGAGGCCGTGGGCGGCGAGCGCGTCGGGGCCGGCGAGTGCGAGGGCGTACCGGAGGCAGAGCGGCTGGGCCGTCTCCAGCAGTCGGAGGTGCTCGTCGGCGAGAGCGCTTGCGGTCATGGGTCCAGTCTGGCGCGGTTCGGCCTCGGGGTGGCGGTGCGTGGGCGGGTCGGTGGGCCGGTCACGGGCGTGGGCGGTCGCGGGCGCGGGTTCACGGGAGGCCGGTGAGGCGGGCGGCGGCGTCGTGGAGGGCGAGTTCGAGTCTGCGGGGGTCGACGAGTCGGCCGGTGCCGTCCGGGGGGATCAGCCAGTGCAGGGCGGGGTCGGTTCCGTCCGGATGGGGGACGGTGAGTGCGGTGCCGTGGCCGAGGATGCGGATGCCGGAGCCGAGCCAGCCGGCGGCGGTGCCGGTGGGGACGAGGAAGGCGACGGTGGCGGCGGTGCGGTCCTGGAGGGCGGGGCCCGGTCCGGGGAGGCGGGCGAGGGAGTCGAGGGCGGCGCGGCCGAAGGGTGCGGGGGTGAGGACGGCGTCCCACTGGCGGCCGGCGGGCAGCGGGGCGGGACGGCGGCCGGTCCGCTCCCAGGTGCGCAGGAAGGCGCGCGGGTCGGGGGCGGCGGTGGCGAGCCAGGCTGCGGCGGTGCGGGCGGTGGGCGGCATCGGTCTCTCCTGCATGGGCGGGTCGGGGTCGCTCACCGGGGAGAGGGCGGTGGGCGCGGGTTCTTACACGCCTTCGGCCACGGCTTCGGTCACGGCTCGGTCGCGGCCACCGGACGGCTTCGCGGGCGCATGTCCGTGGGGCGCGCTCCGGGCCGGACGGCCGGTACGCGCCCCACGGACGGGTGCGGGTGCGGGTGCGGTCAGCTGTCGAAGCCGAGCCCGAGGCGGTCGAGGGTGCGCAGCCAGAGGTTGCGTCGGCCGCCGTGGCGGTCGGCCCGGTCGAGGGACCAGCGGGTGAGTTCGATGCCGGCCCAGCGGACGGGTTCGGGCGGGAAGGGCAGCGGCTTCCTGCGGACCATCTCCAGTTCGGTGCGTTCGGTGCGTTCGCCGGCGAGGAGGTCGAGCATGACCTCGGCGCCGAAGCGGGTGGCGCCGACGCCGAGGCCGGTGAAGCCGGCGGCGTAGGCGACGCGGCCGCGGTGGGCGGTGTCGAAGAAGGCGGAGAAGCGGCTGCAGGTGTCGATGGCGCCGCCCCAGGCGTGGGTGAAGCGGACTCCTTCGAGCTGGGGGAAGGTCTCGAAGAACTGCCGGGAGAGGGTGCGGAAGGTGTCGGGGCGCTGGTCGTGTTCGGTGCGGACCTTGCCGCCGTAGTGGTAGATGGCGTCGTAGCCGCCCCAGAGGATGCGGTTGTCGGCGGAGAGCCGGAAGTAGTGGAACTGGTTGGCGCTGTCGCCGAGGCCCTGGCGGCCGCGCCAGCCGATGGCGGCCATCTGTTCGTCGTTGAGGGGTTCGGTCATGAGGGCGTAGTCGTAGACCGGGACGATGTAGGGGCGGACGCGCTTGAGCAGGGACGGGAAGACGTTGGTGCCGAGGGCGACCCGGCGGGCGAAGACCCGGCCGTAGGGGGTGCGGACGGCCATGCCGGTGCCGTGCTCGGTGAGGGTGAGGGCCTTGGTGCGTTCGTGGATGCGGACGCCCTGGGCGAGGCAGGCGGCCTTGAGTCCCCAGGCGAGTTTGGCGGGGTGGACCATGGCGACGCCCTCGCGGTCCCAGAGGCCGCCGAGGAAGGTGGGCGAGTCGACCTCGCGGCGCACCTCGTCCGCGTCGAGCACGGTGATGTCGAAGCCGTGCTCGGCGAGGGCCTCGGCGACCTCGTGGAGTTCGTCGAGCTGGTGGGGCTGGGTGGCGACGTCGATCTCGCCGGTGCGCTCCCACTCGCAGTCGAGGTCGTACTGCTTGAGGGTGTTCTCGATGGCGTCGAGGTTGGCCTGGCCGAGCTGTTCGAGGCGGGTGAGTTCGCCGGGCCAGCGCTGCAGGCCGTTGCCGAAGCCGTGGGTGAGGCTGGCGGCACAGAATCCGCCGTTGCGCCCGGAGGCCGCCCAGCCCACCTCGTTGGCCTCGACGAGGACGACGTCCTGCGAGGGGTCGCGCTCCTTGGCGAGGAGGGCGGTCCAGAGGCCGGTGTAGCCGCCGCCGACCACCAGCAGGTCGCAGGTGGTGTCGCCGACGAGGGCGGGGAGGGCCTCGGGCCGCCCCGGGTCCTCCAGCCAGAACGGGGTGGGTTTGACGTCACTGAGCGCACGGGCGGAGTCCATGCCGTATCAGCCGCTTTCTGGTCGTCGTTCGGGCTGTGGTCAGTAGAACGGGGAGGTGGCGTGGTGGGGCATCAGGCGCGCGCCTTCCGGCGGTTGCCGATCCACTGTCCGGTGACGGTGAGGAGGACGGCGGCGACGAACATCGCGGTGCCGATCACGTTCACCTGGACGGGTATGCCGCGCTGGGAGGCGCCCCAGACGAACATCGGGAAGGTGACGGTCGTCGGGCCGGAGTTGAACTGGGTGATGATGAAGTCGTCGAAGGAGAGGGCGAAGCTGAGCAGCGCGCCGGCGGCGATGCCGGGGGCGGCGAGCGGCAGGGTGATCTTGAGGAAGGTCTGCACGGGGGTGGCGTAGAGGTCCTGGGCGGCCTGTTCGAGGCGCGGGTCCATGCTCATGACGCGGGCCTTGACGGCGGTGACCACGAAGCTGAGGCAGAACATGATGTGGGCGATCAGGATCGTGGTGAAGCCGAACGGGATGCGCATGTTGAGGAACAGCGTGCCGAGCGAGGCGGCCATGACGACCTCGGGCATGGCCATCGGCAGGAAGATCAGCCCGGTGGTGGCGGCGCGGCCGCGGAAGCGGTAGCGGGCCAGGGCGAAGGCGACCATGGTGCCGAGGATCGTGGCGCCGGCGGTCGCGGCGAGGGCGAGCTGGAGGCTGAGGGCGAGCGAGCCGCACATGTCGGCGACGCCGCAGGGGTCCGTCCAGGCGGCGGTGGAGAACTCCGCCCACTCGTAGTTGAACTTGCCGGCCGGCTTGTTGAACGAGAAGAGCAGGACGACGAGGTTGGGCAGTACGAGGTAGGCGAGGGCGAGGATGCCCGCGAGGGTGACGAGGTGCCGGCGCAGCCAGCTGAACACACTGCTCATCAGACCAGGTCCTCCGTTCCGGCCTTGCGCATGTAGACCGTCACCACGCCGAGGATCAGGGCCATCAGGATGAAGCTCAGGGCGGCCGCCGTGGGGTAGTCGAGCACGTTGAGGAACTGCTTCTGGATGCCGTTGCCGACCATCTGCTCGCTGGGCGAGCCGAGCAGCTGGGCGTTGATGTAGTCGCCGGAGGCGGGGATGAAGGTGAGCAGGGTGCCCGCGACGACGCCCGGCAGGGAGATCGGGAAGGTCACCTTGCGGAAGGTGGTGAAGGGCTTGGCGTACAGGTCGCCGGCGGCCTCGTGGAGTCGGGGGTCGATCCGCTCCAGTGAGGTGTAGAGCGGGAGGATCATGAACGGCAGGAAGTTGTACGTCAGGCCGCAGACCACGGCGAGCGGGGTGGCGAGGACGCGGTGGCCGGCGGTGACGCCGAGGGCGTCGGTGATGTCGAGGACGTGCAGGGTGTTGAGGGCGCCGACCACGTAGCCGCCGTCGGACAGGATGGTCTTCCAGGCGAGGGTGCGGATCAGGAAGCTGGTGAAGAACGGCGCGATCACCAGGATGAGGATGACGTTGCGCCACCGCTTGCTGGCCTTGAAGGCGATCGTGTAGGCGAGCGGGTAGCCGATCGCGAGGCAGAGCACGGTCGCGGTGGCGGCGTATCCGAAGGACCGGACGAAGTGCCACTTGTACTCGGTGAAGGCGTCCCAGTAGGTGGCGAAGTGCCAGGTGACGCGGAAGCCGTCCTCCAGGGAGCCGGTCTGCAGCGAGGTGGAGCCCTGGTAGACCATCGGCACCGCGAAGAAGACCACGAGCCAGGCGATGCCGGGCAGCAGCAGCCAGTACGGTACGAGCTTGCGCCGGGTGCGCGGGGGTGCGGCGGGCGCGGCCTCCTGGAGGGGTGCCGCCTCGGTGGTGGTGGTCACGCGTCCTCCTCCGCGGTGCCGGCGTCGATCGCCTGGGAGGCGTCGAGGGCGAAGGAGTGGGCCGGGTTCCAGTGGACCTGGACGGAGGCCCCGGGGACGATCCGGCTGTCCCGCTCCATGTTCTGCTCGAAGACGGTGATGTCCTGGCCGGTGCCGGTGCGGACGGTGTACTGGGTGGAGACGCCGATGAAGCTGGAGTCGACGACGGTGCCGACGAGGCGGTTGCGGTCCTCCGGGACGTCCGCGGAGGAGTGCGCGATGGTGATCTTCTCCGGGCGGACGCCGAGGTGGAGCTTGCCTGCGTCGCTCGCGCAGCGGGCGCGGGGGACGGCGAGGCGGGTGCCGCCGGCGCTGAGCAGGAGCTCGTCGCCGGAGGTGCCGGTGACCTCGGCGGCTATGAGGTTGGACTGGCCGAGGAAGTTGGCGACGAAGGTGGTGGCGGGGTTCTCGTAGAGGTCGGCGGGGGCGCCGAGTTGTTCGATGCGTCCGGCGTTCATGACCGCGATGGTGTCGGCCATGGTCATGGCCTCTTCCTGGTCGTGGGTGACGTGGACGAAGGTGATGCCGACCTCGGTCTGGATGCGCTTGAGTTCGAGCTGCATCTGGCGGCGGAGCTTGAGGTCGAGGGCGCCGAGCGGTTCGTCGAGCAGCAGGACCTGGGGGTGGTTGATGAGGGCGCGGGCGACGGCGACGCGCTGCTGCTGGCCGCCGGAGAGCTGGTGCGGCTTGCGGCGGGCGAGCGGGCCGAGTTCGACCAGCTCCAGCATGTCCTCGACCTGCTTCTTGACGTCCTTCTTGCCGCGCCGGCGCAGGCCGAAGGCGACGTTCTCGTAGATGTCGAGGTGCGGGAAGAGCGCGTAGCTCTGGAAGACGGTGTTGACCGGCCGTTTGTACGGGGGCAGGGCGGTGACGTCCTGGCCGCCGATGAGGACGGTGCCGGTGGTCGGGTCCTCCAGGCCGGCGATCATGCGCAGGGTGGTGGTCTTGCCGCAGCCGGACGCGCCGAGCAGGGCGAAGAAGGAGCCCTGGGGGACGGTCAGGTCGAGCGGGTGGACGGCGGTGGAGCTGCCGTAGGTCTTGCTGATGCCGGTGAGACGGACGTCGCCGCCCGCGGGGGTTGCCGCGGGGCCGGTGGCCTGCGCGGTGGTGGCGGTCGCCTGGTCGGTCATGGTGTGGGGTCCTTCTGTCCGAGGCCGGTGGTCGGGGCGCTGGTCAGGCGCCGATGAGCTTGGAGAACCTGTCCTCGAAGTCGCTCTCCTCGGCCTCGGTGAGGCTGCGGAAGTTGTGGACCTTGGCGGCCATCTCGGGGGTGGGGATGACCAGGGGGTTGGCGGCGGCGTCGGGGTCGAGCTTGGCGAGCTCGGTCTGGGCGCCGGTGACCGGGGAGACGTAGCCGATGCCCGCGGTGAGCTGGGCGGCTATCTCGGGCCGGTAGTAGAAGTCGATGAGGCGTTCGGCGTTCTTCTTGTGCTGGGCGCGGGCCGGGATCAGCATGTTGTCGGTGGAGGCGACGTAGCCGGCCTCCGGGACGACGAACTCGATGTCGGGGTTGTCGGCCTTGAGCTGGATGAGGTCGCCGCCCCAGGCGACGCAGGCCGCGATGTCGCCGGAGGACAGCTCCTGGCCGTAGTCGTTGCCGGTGAACTTGCGGATCTGCTTGCTGTCGACGCCCTTCTGGAGGCGGGCGATCGCGGCGGCGTAGTCGTCGGCGGTGAACTTGGCCGGGTCCTTGCCCATGTCGAGGAGGGTCATGCCGATGGTGTCGCGCATCTCCGACAGGAAGGTGACGCGGCCCTTGAGCTCGGGGTCGTCGAGCAGTTGGGAGACGCTGCTGACGACCTTCCCCTTGGTCGCCTTCTTGTTGTAGGCGATGACGACCTGGATGCCCGCCCACGGGTAGGAGTAGAGGCGGCCCGGGTCCCAGTCGGGGGCGCGGAAGCGGGCCTCCAGGTTGGTGATCGCGGTGGTGATCTCGGACTGGTTGAGCTTCTGCACCCAGCCGAGGCGGATCAGCCGGGCGGCCATCCAGTCGGTGAGGACCATGATGTCGCGCCCGGTGTCCTGGCCGGCCGCGAGCTGCGGCTTGACCTTGCCGAAGAACTCGACGTTGTCGTTGACGTCCTCGGTGTACTTGACCTTGACGCCGGTGGCCTTGGTGAAGGCGTCGAGGGTGGCATGCTTCTGCTCGTCCTTGGGGTCGACGTCGACGTACAGCGGCCAGTTGGAGAAGTTGACCACCTTGTCGGCGTCGGAGAGGTCCTTCGCGGCGGCGTTCGCGGCCTCGCCGGAGCTGCCGGTCGGGCTCTTCGCCGGCGGGATGCCGCAGGCCGTGAGGGTGCCCGCGCCGGCCGCGAGGGCACCGGCGCGCAGCACCGTCCGGCGGCTGAGGGCGGCGCGGCCGTTGGTGAGACTGCGTTCCCAGGCCTTGCGGACCGGCTCCGGCAGGCCGTCGGTGATCTCGTGGAGCTGCATGCGGGGACACCCTCCTGAAGGGGGCTCGGGCGTGGGGGGCGACGGGGTTATCGGTCCCCGAAGATCGTGCGGTGCCAGTCCTTGCGGGCGACCGCGGTGGTGTCGAACATGACGTGCTTGACCTGCGTGTACTCGTCGAGGGAGTACTGCGACATGTCCTTGCCGTAGCCGGAGGCCTTGTAGCCGCCGTGCGGCATCTCGCTGATGATCGGGATGTGGTCGTTGATCCAGACGCAGCCGGCCGCGATCTCCCGGGTGGCGCGCAGCGAGCGGTGGACGTCGCGGGTCCAGGCGGAGGCGGCCAGGCCGTAGGGGGTGTCGTTGGCGAGCCGCAGGCCCTCCTGGTCGCTGTCGAAGGGGAGGACGACGAGGACGGGGCCGAAGATCTCGCCCTGGACGACCTCGCTGTCCTGGGCTGCGCCGGTGATCAGGGTGGGCAGGTGGTAGGCGCCGAGGGTGAGGTCGGTGCCGTCGTGGCCCTTGGCGCCGGTGCTTCCGCCGGTGACGACGGTGGCGCCGTCGCGGCGGGCGCGGTCGACGAAGCCGGCGACCCGGTCGCGGTGGGCGAAGGAGACCAGCGGGCCGAGGTCGGTCTGCGGGTTGCGCGGGTCGCCGAGGCGGACGGCGGCGTACAGCTCGGCGACGCCGGCGACGAAGGCGTCGTAGAGCGGGCGCTGGACGTAGGCGCGGGTGGCGGCGGTGCAGTCCTGGCCGCTGTTGATGAGGGAGGCGGCGACCGCGCCGTGCACGGCGGCCTCCAGGTCGGCGTCGTCGAAGACCACGAACGGGGCCTTGCCGCCGAGTTCGAGGTGGGTGCGCTTGACGGTGGCGGTGGCGAGTTCGGCGACCCGCTGGCCGACGGCGGTGGAGCCGGTGAAGGACACCATCGAGACCGCGGGGTGGGAGACCAGGCGCTCGCCGGCGGTGCGGCCGGCGCCGGTGACCACGTTGACGACACCGTCGGGGATCCCGGCCTCGGTGCAGGCGGCGGCGAACATCAGCGAGGTGAGCGGGGTGAGCTCGGCCGGCTTGAGGACGATGGTGTTGCCCGCGGCGATCGCCGGGAGGATCTTCCAGGCGGCCATCTGCAGCGGGTAGTTCCACGGCGAGATCGAGCCGACCACGCCGATCGCCTCGCGGCGCACGTAGGAGGTGTGGTCGCCGGAGTACTCGCCGGCGGCCTTGCCCTCCAGGTTGCGGGCGGCGCCGGCGAAGAAGGCGGTGTTGTCGATGGTGCCGGGGACGTCGAACTCGGTGGAGAGCTTGATCGGCTTGCCGGTCTGGGTGGTCTCGACGTGGGCGAACTCCTCGGCGTGGTCGGCGAGGACGGCGGCCAGCCGGTTGAGCGCCTCGGCGCGGGCGCCGGGCGTGGCGCGGGACCACTCGGGCAGGGCGGTGCGGGCCGCGTCGACGGCGGCGTCGACGTCCGCGGGCGAGGCCAGCACGACCTCCTCCACGGTGCTGCCGTCGGCCGGGTTGACCACCCGGAACCGCTCGTCGCCGCTCCCGGTGACCGTTCGCCCGGCGATGTACTGCGCGCCGGCGCCGAAGTTGGTCAGGTCCATCGTGCTGTCCTCCAAGTACCCGGTGGTTCGGCTTCCGCGCCTGCGGCGGGAACCGCTGCACGCCCATGCTTCCTCGGCGGAGCGGCGATGCCCGTGTGCCGGGGCGTGCAACTGGTCGAGTCGCCGCATAGCAGACGGACGGATCCGACACGGTGGATCACCGGGATTGCGCGATCCTGACAGGCCCCGTTTTCATCCACAAGGGATTCCGCTGTTGCCGTCTGGTTACGCTGCGGATTCCGCTGCTTCTGCCCGGATTTCGCTACTAGCGACTCGCCCGACCATGCCGTCTCCGGCGATCGGGTGACAAGGGTCACTCCGGCAGGCCCGGCGGCAAGGGGTTTACAGGCTGCAAGGCTTCGCGGCAGGTGGGCGGGCACCTGGCCGAGGCAAGATTTCCCTGACACCCCTGATCAGCTGGAGGCCCGCGATGCTCCCCACCGTCGCCCGGGTACTTGACCTGGACGTGATGCGGCGCGGACTGCCCCAGGTGGTGGCCGGCGCGGACCACCTGGAACGACCGGTCCGCTGGGTCCACGTGAGCGAGCTGCCGGACGTCGCCGGCGTCCTGCAGGGCGGCGAGCTGGTGCTCACCACCGGCATCGCCCTGCCGGAGCAGCGCGAGGGCTTGGCCCGCTACGTCCACGAGCTCGCCGACGTCGGCGTCGCCGGGCTGGTCGTGGAGTTCGGCCGCCGCTACTTCGATTCGCTGCCGCGGGCCCTGGTGAACGCCGCCGAGCAGCGCGGCCTGCCGCTGGTCGCGCTCCGCCGCGAGCTGCGCTTCGTCGCCGTCACCGAGGCGGTGCACGCCCTGGTGGTCAACGCGCAGCTGGAGCAGCTGCGCACCTCCGAGGCGGTGCACCAGGTCTTCAACGAGCTGGCGGTGGAGGGCGCCGAGCCCGGCGAGGTGGTCCGACAGGTGGCCCAGCTGGCCGGTGCGCCGGTGGTGCTGGAGAACCTGGCCCACCAGGTGCTGGCGCACGAGAGCGCCGGGCGGCCGGAGGCGGAGCTGCTGGAGGACTGGGAGGCGCGCTCGCGCGGGGTCCGCCCGCCGGGCCGGACCGGGTACGACGCGCGCAGCGGCTGGCTGGTGACGACGGTCGGGGCGCGCGGCCAGGACTGGGGCCGACTGGTCCTGATCGGCGAGCCGGGCCCGCTGCCGGAGGACACCCCGCACCCGCACGCGATGATGCTGGAGCGCGGCGCGGCGACGCTGGCGCTGAACCGGCTGGTGGTGCGCGACCGGGAGAGCCTGGAGCGGCAGACCCACCGCACGCTGCTGTCCGGCGTCCTCACCCATGCGCTGACGGTCAGTGAGGTCGCCCTGCGGGCACAGGCGCTGGGTGTGCCGCTGGAGGGCCGGCGGCTGGTGGGCGTGGTGCTGCGGCAGCGCCGCGGGCCGGTGCCGGCCGCGTTGGAGGCGCAGGCGCGGCTGCGGGACTTCACCGAGCTGGCGGCGACGGCGATCCGTACCTGCCGGCTGTCGGCGCTGGTCGGCGCGCTGGACGACGAGGGTGTCGGGATGCTGATCGCGCTCGGCTCGCAGCAGGACGAGCACGCGGCGCTGGAGGCGTTCGCGGCGGCGCTGCGCAAGCTGGTGGCGGACGGTGCCCGGGACGCGTCGGCGCCGCCGCCGGAGCCCGTGGTGGCGGTGGGGTCCTCGGTGGGCTCGGTGCGCGACGCGCGCCGCACCCTGCTGGAGGCGACCCAGGTCGCTGACGCGGCGCTGCACGACGCGCCGGGCGGCCGGGCGGCCGCGTACTACCGGCTGCCGGACGTGCGGTTGCGCGGTCTGCTGCACCTGCTGCGCGACGACGAGCGGCTGCAGACCTACGTGGAGCGGGAGCTGGGCCCGCTGCTGGCGTACGACGCCGAGCACGGCGGCCAGTTGGTGCGGATGCTGCGGATCTACCTGGAGCAGGGCCGCAACAAGTCGGCGGCGGCGGACGCGGCGCACCTGTCCCGGCCGTCGTTCTACGACCGGCTGCACAAGGTGGAGCGGATCCTCGGGGTGGACCTGGACCAGGTGGAGTCCTGCCTGTCGCTGCACGTGGCGCTGCTGGCACTGGACGCGGTGCGCCGCTGAGCCCGCGCGGCATGCGGGAGCGGCCCCGGGGCGGTGTGCCCCGGGGCCGCTGCCGTCGGTGCGTCAGACCGTGTGCGCGTCGGTGAGGGTGAGGACCTCGTCGAGGATCGCGAGGCCGGTCTTGGCCTCCTCCGCGCTGACGGTGCACGGCGGCACCACGTGGAAGCGGTTCATGTTGACGAAGGGCCACAGGCCGCGCTGCTTGCAGGCGGCGGCCAGCTCGGCCATCGGCGCGTTGGCGGGGCCGGCGGCGTTGTAGGGCACCAGCGGTTCGCGGGTCTCGCGGTTCTTCACCAGGTCGAGGGCCCAGAAGACGCCGAGGCCGCGGACCTCGCCGACCGAGGGGTGGCGCTCGGCCAGCTCGCGCAGGCCGGGGCCGATCACCGTCTCGCCGATGTGCTTGGCGTTCTCGATGATGCCCTCGTCCGCCATCGCGTTGATGGTGGCGATGGCGGAGGCGCAGGCCAGCGGGTGGCCGGAGTAGGTGAGGCCGCCGGGGAAGGGCCGCTCGTCGAAGGTGGCGGCGATCTCCGGGTTGATGGCGACGCCGCCGAGCGGGACGTAGCCGGAGTTGACGCCCTTGGCGAAGGTCAGCAGGTCGGGGGTGATGCCCCAGTTGTCGGCGGCGAACCACTCGCCGGTGCGGCCGAAGCCGGCCATCACCTCGTCGAGGATGAAGACGATGCCGTAGCGGTCGCAGATCTCGCGGACGCCCTGCAGGTAGCCGGGCGGCGGGATCAGGATGCCGGCGGTGCCGACGACCGTCTCCAGGATGATCGCGGCGACGGTGGCCGGGCCTTCGAAGGCGATGGTCTGTTCCAGGTGTGCGAGCGCGCGCTCGCACTCCTGCGTCTCGTTCTCGGCGTGGAAGACCGAGCGGTAGGCGTAGGGGCCCCAGAAGTGGACGATGCCGGAGACGCCGGTCTCGTTGGCCCAGCGGCGGGGGTCGCCGGTCAGCGCGATGGCGTTGGCGGTGGCGCCGTGGTACGAGCGGTAGGTGGAGAGCACCTTCTGCCGGCCGGTGTGCAGGCGGGCCATCCGGATGGCGTTCTCGTTGGCCTCGGCGCCGCCGTTGGTGAAGAAGATCTTGTTCAGCTCGCCGGGGGTGCGCTCGGCGATCAGCCGGGCGGCCTCGCTGCGCGGCTCGACGGCGAAGCCGGGCGCGATGGTGCAGAGCCTGGCCGCCTGCTCCTGGATCGCGGCGACGACCTTCGGGTGCTGGTGGCCGATGTTGGTGTTCACCAGCTGGGACGAGAAGTCGAGGTAGCGGTTGCCCTCGTAGTCCCAGAAGTACGAACCCTCGGCGCCGGCCACCGCGAGGGGGTCGATCAGCGCCTGGGCGGACCACGAGTGGAAGACGTGCGCGCGGTCGGCGGCCTTGACGGACCGCCCTGCGGCTGAGTCAGCGGTGGGGATGCTCATGCGGCCAGCCTAGGGAGCGGCGGGCCCGCGAGGCAGTTGCACCATGTCACCCGATCCGCGCGTCGCCGTGACAGGGTGGCAAAGCGCCGGGGCGCGGGCGGCGGCGCTGTGCGCACGGCCGCCCGCGCCCCCGGCGGGGTTCATCCGGTTCAGATCGCGGTCATGACGTGCTTGACGCGGGTGTAGTCCTCGAAGCCGTACGAGGACAGGTCCTTGCCGTAGCCGGACTTCTTGAAGCCGCCGTGCGGCATCTCGGCGACCAGCGGGATGTGGGTGTTGATCCAGACGCAGCCGAAGTCCAGGCGGCGGGACATCCGCATGGCGCGGGCGTGGTCCTTCGTCCAGACGGAGGAGGCGAGGGCGTACTCCACACCGTTGGCGTAGCCGACGGCCTGGTCCTCGTCGCTGAACTTCTGCACGGTGATGACCGGGCCGAAGACCTCGTGCTGGATGATCTCGTCGTCCTGCAGCAGGCCGGAGACGACGGTCGGGGCGTAGAAGTAGCCCTTGTCGCCGACCCGGTGGCCGCCGGCCTCGACCTTGGCGTGCTTCGGCAGGCGCTCGATGAAGCCGGTGACCTGGGCGAGCTGGTTGGCGTTGTTCAGCGGGCCGTAGAGGACGTCCTCGTCGTCGACGCCGCCGGTCTTGGTGTCGGCGGCGGCCTTGGCGAGCGCCTCGACGAAGGCGTCGTGGATCGACTCGTGCACCAGGACGCGGGTGGCGGCGGTGCAGTCCTGGCCGGCGTTGAAGAAGCCGGCGACGGAGATGCCCTCCACGGCCTCGGCGATGTCGGCGTCCTCGAAGACCACGACCGGGGCCTTGCCGCCGAGCTCCAGGTGGACGCGCTTGACGTCCTTGGAGGCGGACTCGGCGACCTGGATGCCGGCGCGGACGGAGCCGGTGATGGAGGCCATCGCCGGGGTCGGGTGCTCGACCATGAGCTTGCCGGTCTCGCGGTCGCCGCAGATGACGTTGAAGACGCCGGCCGGCAGCTCCAGGTCCTTGAGGATGCCGCCGATGATCTCGGCGAGCAGCACGGTGGAGGCCGGGGTGGTGTCGGACGGCTTGAGGACGACGGTGTTGCCGGCGGCGATCGCCGGGGCGAACTTCCAGACCGCCATCATCATCGGGTAGTTCCACGGCGCGACCTGGGCACAGACGCCGACCGGCTCGCGGCGGACGATCGAGGTCATGCCGTCCATGTACTCGCCCGCGGCCTTGCCCTCCAGGAGGCGGGCGGCGCCGGCGAAGAAGCGGATCTGGTCGACCATCGGGCCGATCTCCTCGGAGAGGGTCAGCCCGCGCGGCTTGCCGGTGTTGCGGACCTCGGCGTCGACGATCTCCTCGGCCCGGGCCTCGACCGCGTCCGCGATCTTCAGCAGGAGCTTCTGGCGGGTGGACGGCGTGGCGTCGCGCCATACCGGGAACGCCTCGGCGGCGGCGGCCATCGCAGCGTCGACGTCGGTGGCGCCGGAGAGCGGGGAGGTCGCGTACACCTCGCCGGTCGTCGGGTCGATCACGTCCAGCGTGCGGCCGTCCGCCGCATCGACGAACTCGCCGTTGATGTAGTTGCGCAGCGTACGAAGGTCGCTCACGGGTCTCTCCTCGGTCTGGGCCTGCGGCGTTGCAGAATCCGGCGCCAGGGTACCTCCGGCGCACGGCTGGCCGGGTCGGACCGGCCGCGGTCCACTGGGGGTGTGCACGCCTTCGCGTGCACATGAGCCAGGCTACCCAAAGACCGACGGTATCGACAGGCTCCCCGCCCGGACGCGACGCAATCCGCATGCAATTTCAGAAACCGCGACGAAATCAGCAACGAAGCGGCTTGCGCGGCGCTCGGCGATCGTGCACAGTGGCGACGTGGCCAACCGCGACCGGAACGCCAGCGTTCCCCTCGACGCCGCCTCCAAGGCGATCATCGAACAGCTCCAGGAGGACGGGCGCCGCCCGTACGCCGCCATCGGCAAGGCCGTCGGCCTGTCGGAGGCCGCCGTACGGCAACGCGTCCAGAAGCTGCTCGACCAGGGCGTGATGCAGATCGTCGCCGTCACCGACCCCCTCACCGTCGGGTTCACCCGCCAGGCGATGGTGGGGATCCGGGTGGAGGGCGACATCGAACCGGTCGCCGACGCGCTGGCCGCGCTCGACGAGGTCGACTACGTCGTCTGCACCGCAGGCTCGTTCGACCTGCTGGCCGAGCTGGTGTGCGAGGACGACGAGCACCTGCTCGAAATGATCAACAAGCGCATCCGCGCGCTTCCCGGCGTGCGGAGCACCGAGAGCTTCGTTTATCTGAAGCTCCGGAAACAGACCTACACCTGGGGCACCAGATGACAGCCGACCCGGCGCAGAAGGACCTTTCCAAGACCGCCTACGACCACCTGTGGATGCACTTCACCCGCATGTCGTCGTACGAGAACTCCCCCGTCCCCACCATCGTGCGCGGTGAGGGCACCTACGTCTGGGACGACAAGGGCCGCAAGTACCTCGACGGCCTCGCCGGCCTGTTCGTGGTCCAGGCCGGCCACGGCCGCGAGGAGCTCGCCGAGGCGGCCGCCAGGCAGGCCAAGGAGCTCGCCTTCTTCCCGGTCTGGAGCTACGCCCACCCCAAGGCGGTCGAGCTCGCCGAGCGCCTGGCGAACCACGCCCCGGGCGACCTGAACAAGGTCTTCTTCTCGACCGGCGGCGGCGAGGCGGTCGAGACCGCCTGGAAGCTCGCCAAGCAGTACTTCAAGCTGACCGGCAAGCCGACCAAGTACAAGGTCATCTCCCGGGCCGTCGCATACCACGGCACCCCCCAGGGCGCCCTGTCGATCACCGGCCTGCCGGGCCTGAAGGCCCCGTTCGAGCCGCTGGTCCCGGGCACCCACAAGGCGCCGAACACCAACATCTACCGCGCCCCCGAGTACCTGCAGGGCCCGGACGGCACCGTGGACCCGGAGGCCTACGGCCGCTGGTGCGCCGACCAGGTCGAGCAGGCCATCCTCTTCGAGGGCCCGGAAACCGTCGCCGCCGTCTTCGTCGAGCCGGTGCAGAACGCCGGCGGCTGCTTCCCGCCGCCGCCCGGGTACTTCCAGCGCCTGCGCGAGATCTGCGACCGCCACGACGTCCTGCTGGTCTCGGACGAGGTCATCTGCGCCTTCGGCCGCCTCGGCACCATGTTCGGCGCCGACAAGTTCGGCTACCAGCCCGACATGATCACCTGCGCCAAGGGCATGACCTCGGGCTACTCCCCGATCGGCGCCACGATCATCTCGGACCGCATCGCCGAGCCGTTCTACAAGGGCGACAACACCTTCCTGCACGGCTACACCTTCGGCGGCCACCCGGTGTCCTCCGCGGTGGCGCTGGCCAACCTCGACATCTTCGAGCGCGAGGGCCTCAACCAGCACGTGCTCGACAACGAGGCGAACTTCCTCGGCACCCTGAACAAGCTGCGCGACCTGCCGATCGTCGGCGACGTCCGCGGCAACGGCTTCTTCTACGGCATCGAGCTCGTGAAGGACAAGGCCACCAAGGAGTCGTTCAACGACGACGAGGTGGAGCGCGTCCTCTACGGCTTCCTGTCGAAGGCGCTGTTCGACAACGGCCTGTACTGCCGCGCCGACGACCGTGGCGACCCGGTCGTCCAGCTGGCCCCGCCGCTGATCTCCGACCAGTCGACCTTCGACGAGATCGAGCAGATCCTGCGGGTCAGCCTCACCGACGCGTGGGCGAAGATCTGACCTTCCCTCCCACCCTCCGCCCAGGGCGGCCCCGGTCTCCGGGGCCGCCCTGCGGCGTTCGACAAACCTCCGGCCGATCCGACCGCCGGATTCACGGCGATTTGCCCGGGGATGGGCCAGTGTGCCGCAACCGCGCCGCGACCTGTTCGTTCTAATCTGACGACTGTCATATCCCGCCAAGGCACCAGGATGGATCTCCATGTCAGCGGCCCCGCCCGACAACGACGTGTTGTGGGCCCGAGGGATCGTCAAGTCCCACCACGGCACACCGGCCCTGCGCGGGGTCTCGCTCGCCGTCCGGGAGGGCGAGGTGCTCGCCGTCACCGGGCCCCGCGGCTCCGGCAAGAGCACCCTGCTCGGCTGCCTCTCCGCCCAGCTGCCCGTGGACGAGGGCGAGGTCTGGTTCCACAGCTCCCCCGTGCACACCCTCGGCCGCGCCGGCCGTGAGAAGCTCCGCCGCCGGCGCTTCGGCTGGGTCGGATCCGAGCCCCACCTGGTGCCGGAACTGACGGCCCGCGAGAACACGGCCCTGCCGCTGCTGCTCGCCGGCGCCGGCCACCGCGCCGCGTACACCGCCGCCGCCGAGTGGCTCGAACGCCTCGACGTCGCCGACTGCGCGGCCCGCCGCCCGGCCGAGCTGACCCAGGCTCAGCGCCAGCGGATCGCCGTCGCCCGGGCCCTCGCCCCGCTGCCCCCCGTGGTCTTCGCCGACGACCCGGGCGCCCCCCTGCACCGCGAGGAGCAGGACCAGGTACTGCGGATACTCGCCAGCGCGGCCCGCTCGCACGGCCTGACCCTGATCCTGGCCACCCACGACCCGGAGCCGGCCGGCCAGGCCGACCGCACCCTCGTCCTGGTCGACGGCCGGATCACCACCGGGTCCACGGCCTCCGCCGCCCCGACCGCCACCGGCTCCACCGCCAGCGGTTCGACCGCCGTCACGGCTTCGCGCTGAGAGCCGAGAGGACGACGTGTTCCCACTCCGACTGGTCAGGGGCTACCGGGCGCTCGACCTGGGCCGCTGGCTGATCACCGCGACCGCCGCCGCCACCGCGGCCGCCTTCCTGCTCCGCTCGCTCGGCCGTGCCCTCGGCGAACCCTCCGCCACCTCGGTGCCCCGGCTGCTGTGGTGCCTGCCCACCCTCGCCGCGGTCGGCTGGCTCTCCGCCGCCGCGGCCCGCGCGGTGCCCGTCCAGCACCCCGAGCGGATCGCCGGCCTTGCCGCGGCCGGCCTCGGCCCGGTCCGCATCCGACTGCTGATCGCCGTCGAGACCGCCCTCGCCGCCGCCCTCGGCAGCGCACTGGCGCTGCTGTCCTTCCTCGTCCTGCGCAACGACATCGCCGGGCCAGAGCTCGCCGCCGACGTCGGCCTGGGCAGCACACTGCCGGCCGCCGCGCCGATCACCCTGCTCGTCCTCGTCCCGCTCACCGCCGGCTGCGCGGCCGCCGCCGCCGTCCCGCTGACCGACGCCCTGCCCGGCCGCATGGCCGAGCCCCGCGGCACCGGCTTCCACCCCGCGCGGATCGCCGTGCCCACCGGGCTCACCGTCGTCGGCATGGCCCTGGAGCTGTACGGCCTGCGGCCCGGCGCCGAGCAGGACGGCCGCCCGGTCGACCTGCCCGCGCACCTCGGTTCGGTCGGCACCGCCGCCCTCACCGGCTGGGCGTTCACCGCCCTCGGCCTCGCCCTGCTCACCGCGCCGCTGCTCGCGTCCGCCGGACGGGCGCTGGCCCTGCGCCGGCCCGGCCCGGTGCGCCTGCTCGCCGCCCGGTCGCTCACCGCCGAGGCCCGGCCGCTCGCCGGACCGCTCGCCGTACTGGCCCTCGGTACCGCCGTCCTCGTCGCCGCCCTCGGCTACGGGGACGATCCCGACCTGCCGGTCCGGGCGGCCGTGGTGCTGCTCGCCGGCTGCGCGGTCGGCGCGGTGGTCGCCCGGGCGTTGGAGATCCGCGCGGCCCGGCGCGAGGTGACGGCGGCGCTCGTCCGGCTCGGCGCCGACGCGCGGACCCTGCGCCGGGCGGTCGCCGTCCGCGCGGCAGCCGCGGCAGCCGTCCTGCTCCTCACCGGCGGCCTGACCGCACTCTTCGCGGCGGCCTGCCTGGTCTGAGGCCGTCCCTCTGGAACGCCGAAGCGGCGGGCACCCGCGTGGGTGCCCGCCGCTCCTCGCTGTGCGCGTGCGGTGCCGTCAGCCGGCCGCGGCGAGCTGGCCGCAGGCGCCGTCGATCTCCTGGCCGCGGGTGTCGCGGACGGTGGTCGGCACACCGTGGGCCTGCAGACGGCGGACGAACTCACGCTCGTCCTCCGGGCGGGACGCCGTCCACTTCGAACCCGGCGTCGGGTTCAGCGGGATCAGGTTCACATGGACCCGGCGGTTCTTGATCAGCCGGCCGAGCAGGTCGGCCCGCCACGCCTGGTCGTTGATGTCCTTGATCAGCGCGTACTCGATGGAGATCCGGCGGCCGGACTTGTCCGCGTAGTTCCACGCGGCCTCCAGCACCTCGTCGACCTTCCAACGGGTGTTCACCGGCACCAGCTCGTCGCGCAGCTCGTCGTCGGGGGCGTGCAGCGACAGCGCCAGCCGGCAGCTGAGGCCCTCGTCGGCGAAGCGGTACATGGCCGGCACCAGGCCGACCGTGGAGACGGTGATGCCGCGCTGCGAGAGGCCGAAGCCGTCCGGCGCCGGGTCGGTGAGCCGGCGGATCGAGGCCAGCACCCGGTTGTAGTTGGCCAGCGGCTCGCCCATGCCCATGAAGACCACGTTGGACAGCCGGGCCTCGCCGCCGGGCACCGCTCCGCTGCGGAGGTCCCGCATGCCCGAGGCGATCTGCTCGACGATCTCGGCGGTCGACAGGTTGCGGGTCAGGCCCGCCTGACCGGTCGCGCAGAACGGGCAGTTCATGCCGCAGCCGGCCTGCGAGCTGATGCACATGGTGACCCGGTCCGGGTAGCGCATCAGCACCGACTCGACCAGGGTGCCGTCGAAGAGCTTCCACAGCGTCTTGCGGGTGGCGTCGTCGTCGCAGGAGACGTGCCGGACCACCGACATCAGCTCGGGCAGCAGGCTCTCGGTGAGCTTGCCGCGGCTGGCCGCGGGGATGTCCGTCCAGCTCGCCGGGTCGGCGGACAGCCGGCCGAAGTAGTGGTTCGACAGCTGCTTGGCGCGGAACGGCTGCTCGCCCAGCTCGGCGACGGCCTCCTTGCGCTCGGCGGGGCTGAGGTCGGCGAGGTGTCGCGGGGGCTTGGCGCCGCGCGGCGCGACGAAGGTGAGTTCTCCGGGCTTAGGCATGGTTCATCCAGTGTCGCAGATCCAAAGAACTGACCCGTGTCCCCCTTGGGCCCGGAGCGATCGGCCCTGTCTGTCGTCCGTCATCGTTGGGCGACCTGGCACGGCCCACGGACGGCCCGGGATTCACCGCCCGGGGCCGTTGGCGTTATGGCAGAGAGAACGGCTGCAGGAGAGCGGGCGGAGCAATCGTCAATACCTGTGGATCAGCGGTTGCTCAGCTCAGACGTGGTCGTGCTGCCGAATCGGAGTGGTCACCGGTGTGTTTCCCGTCGGTGTGCGAGGGGGCGGTCGGGTGCCTTCGATGTCGACGTCGGGCAGCATGCGGTCGAGCCGGCGAGGGAGCCACCAGGCGCGGTGTCCGAGCAGGGCCATGACGGCGGGGACGATCGTCAGGCGGACGACGAAGGCGTCGAAGATCACGCCGAAGGCGAGCGAGAAGGCGATCGACTTGATGACGGGGTCGTCGGTGACGATGAAGCCGCCGAAGACGACCGTCATGATCAGTGCGGCGGCGACGACCACGCGTCCGCGCTTGGCCACGCCGTGCGCGACGGCTTCACCTGCGTTGCCGGTGTGCTCGAAGTGTTCGTGCATGCGGCTGACCAGGAAGACCTCGTAGTCCATGGCGAGCCCGAAGAGCACCACGACGAGCAGGACCGGCAGGAAGGCCACGACCGGTGCTGTGGCGGCGACCCCGAAGGCATCGCCGAGGTGGCCGTCCTGGAACACCCAGACGGCGAAGCCGAGGCTGGCCGCGGTAGACAGCAGAAAACCGAGTACGGCCTTGAGCGGGACCAGCAGCGACCGGAACGCGATGGTCAGCAGGACGATGGCCAGGACCGTGATGATGACGATGAACAGCGGCAGCGCGTCGGCCAGGTGGCATGGCGGCCGCCCTGCGCTTCGTCGAGGCGGGCATCGAGTCCCTCTCCCAAGACGCCGGGTAGCACCGCACGTCGGCCCTCCGCACCTCAGGTGTGGTGCACCCCCGGGCGGAGTCGGGCATCGTGGGCGAAACTACGAGCGGTGACCAGCGGTAGGAGGGCCAGGACTGCGGGGATCGCGAATGCGAGGCGGAAGTGGCCGCTGGAGCCGATGAGCCCGCTTGCGGCCGCCCCGCTGATGACGCCCAGGTAGTTGAAGAGGTTCAGGCGGGCGAGGATGGCTTCGGCGGCATCCGGTTGCAGCCGCCCTGCGGTGGCGAGACACAGCGGGGTGAACGCGGAGACGCCCAGGCCCACGAACCCGGCTGCCGCAATCGCGTACGGCCAGCCGGGGGCCCCGGCGAGCGCGGCCAGGGCGGTGGCGGCGACCAGCGCGGCGGCGCGGATGACCGCGGCCGGCCCCGTCCTGCGGATCAGGTGGTCAGCACAGGCTCGTCCGGTGATGGTGCCCGCCTGGTACGCCGCGTAGGCCAGGGGAGCCGTCGGCAAGGAGGCGGCGAGAACCTGGTGGAGGTAGACGGTCGACCAGGCCGAGACCGTGGAGTCGATGACGTACGCGACGAGGAGGACCAGGCCGAACGGGACGAGCTTGGCCCACATCCTCCGGCCGAGCGGCACTGCGGCGGTCTCGGACGGTGTGCCGGATGCCGCCGTGTCCGCGATCGGGTGGGAGCGGATGGTCAGGGCGAGAGCGAGGACGAGGGCGGCCTGAGCGGTCAGGATCTGCTCGGGCGGCCTGCCGAGGCGAGCCATGCCCGCCGTCAGGAGGGCCGAGGCGACGCCTCCCACACTCCAGAGGGCGTAGAACGAGGAGAAGATGCTGCGCCCGTACGCACGCTCGACCGCCGCGGCCCGGGTGTTCACGGAGACGTCGATGCCGCCCAGGGCCATTCCGAACAGCAGGTAGGCGACGGTGACGCTTGCCTGACCGGGCGCCCACCCGATCAGCAGCAGGGCGGCGGCAGTCGCCACGGCGGCGCAGCGCATGGCGGCGACCGCGCCCACACGGCGGATCGCAGCCAACCCGGCGAAGCTGCCGGCGCCTGCGGCAAGTGCGACGGTGACCATCAGCACGGTGGTCACCAGCGACGACAGCCCGAGATGCTGCTGGATGCCCGGCACAGTGGTGAACACCGCCGCCACGGCGGCGCCCTGAGCGGCGAACGCGGTTGCCGTGACCTGCCGGGCGCCCGCGAGCGAGTCTCTTCGTCGGGCCCTTGCCGGGGCCGCTGCCTGCAACGAGAGGGGCATGGCGCGCCTAACTGCCGGGCGCTCGATGGGGGCACCGGCGCATCACGATGGAGCGGATTGCCGCAACCGTACGGAGCGGGTCGGGCCGGAGGCAGGGCGTCGGGGGCCGGGTGGCGGACTCCAGCGGCCACCATGCGAACCGGCAGGATCCGCGCACTTACAGTGGTCACGTCCAGGCCCTGGTGAGAGGGACCGAGATGCCCGATTCCCCCGGCCCGGCGAGTCCTCCGGGAACCAGCCGCAGCACCTCGGCGACCATCCCGCCGAACATCCTGCGCTCCCTCGCGGTGGTCGCCGGCGAGGACGGTGTCGACCTGCGGCCCGTGCTGGCCCAGGTCGGCCTGGACGAGGCCGTGATGCGGTCCGCCGCCCTGCGGGTCTCCTACCGGCAGGGCAGCACCGTCATCCGCCGCGCGCTGGAGCTGACCGGGGACGAACGCCTGGGCCTGCGGGTGGGCTCCGCGCAGCACCTGACCGCGTGGGGACTGCTCGGCTTCGCCCTGATGGCCTGCGACACCCTGCAGCACGCGATCGAGACCGGGGTGAAGTACCAGAACCTGTCGGGAGCGATGATGACCTGGTCGGCCGGGGCCGAGGAGGACGGCTTCGTGCTGCGCGCCGACCTGCCGGACCCCGCCCTGGACCCGGGGGTCGGGGTCTTCCTGACCGAGGAGGCGTTCTCCAGCGTCGTCACGCTGACCCGCCTGATCGTCGGCCCGGCCTTCGCGCCGAGCCGTGTCTCGTTCGTCCATGACGGCCCGCGCGACACCAGCCCTTTCAGTGACCTGTTCGCCTGTCCGGTGGGCTTCGGCGCGGACGGCAACCGCTTCGTCGTCCATCCGACGTGGGCTCGCACCGCGATGCCGGGCCGCGACCCGGTCGTTCTCGCCTCGGTGCTGGAGCTGTTGGACACTCAGGTGGCTGCCCGTCGCGACCAGCAGGAGTTGCTCGAAGTGCTGGAGGTCTCGATCGCGCAGGGCCTCCCGTCGGTGCCGTCCTTCGCCGAGCAGGCGCGTCGGCACGCGGCCAGCGAGCGCACCCTGCGCCGGCGCCTGGCGGACTGCGGCACCACCTACGAGGCGATCGTCGACGGGGTACGACGCGAACGCGTCGAACAGCTGCTGCGGCGCTCGGAACCGACCTTGCGCGATGTCGCGCGCCAGGCCGGTTTCTCCGACGAACGCACCCTTCGTCGCGCCGTGCGCCGCTGGCACGGCATGGCCCCGCTGGAGTTGCGCAGGCGGTTCGAGCGGTCCGAGGAGCCCGGCGGCGTCAGCGGGAGGTGAGCAGGCCGATGGCGGCGGCGTGCGCGGCGAACGCGGCGGCTGTCAGGGCGTGGAACACCTCGTGGAAGCCGAACCAGACCGGTGACGGGTTGGGGCGTTTGCGGGCGTACACGACGCCGCCCGCGCTGTAGAGCAGGCCCCCGGCCAGGACGAGGGCGAGGACAACGGGCCGACCGCTGTGGGCGAAGTCCGGGATGAACAGCAGCACGATCCAGCCGACCGCGAGGTAGACGGGTGCGGAGAGCCACCGAGGGGCGGCGGGCCACAGCCACTGGAGTGCGGTGCCCACTGCCGCCGCGCCCCAGACCGTCCAGAGCAGGTCCCGGCCTGCCGGTGGCGGCAGCAGCAGGACCGCCAGCGGGGTGTAGGTCCCGGCGATGACCAGGAAGATGTTGGCGTGGTCGAGGCGGCGCAGTGCCTCTTCTGCGGCGCGGGTCCATCGGCCGGTGTGGTAGGCGGCGCTGGTGGTGAACAGAAGCGTGGCGGTGAGGGTGAAGACCGCGCAGGCCGCTCGGCCCCGGTCGTCGGGAGCGGTGGCGGTGAGAGTGAGGCCGACGGCCAGGGCGAGCGGGGCGGTCGCGGCATGCAGGACGCCGCGAAGCCTCGGCCGCTCCTCGGCTGGCGCATCCAACTGTACGGGGTGGGCAAGGTGGTGGGTCATGGCCGGCTTTCAGTGGGTGCGGATCCAGATGGTCTTCTCCCTGGTCCACTGGGCGAAGGCCGCGGTGGATTTCTCCGCACCGCCGAATCCGGACTGCTTCCAACCGCCGAACGGAGTGCTGAGGTCCCCTTCGCTGTAGGTGTTCACGGAGACCACACCGGCCTGAACGTCGCGCGACAGGCGCAGTGCGGTATCGAGGTCGCGGGTCCACACGGAGGCTGCGAGCCCGTACTCGGTGGCGTTGGCCAGGCGGACCGCCTCGGCTTCGGTGGTGAAGGTCTGGACTGTGACGACCGGTCCGAAGAGTTCCTGCGTCAGCACGTCGCTGGCGACGGGGGCTCCGGTGACGATGGTGGGCGGATAGTAGGCGCCAGCGCCGGGCAGACCGTCGGGAAGGCCCGCGGTGTGGATGTGCGCGCCGGCCGCGGCGGCGGCATCCACGGCACCGGCGACCCGGTCACGGGCGGCGTGGCTGATCAGGGGGCCGATGCGGGTCTCCGGTTCGGCGGGGTCGCCGATGACCAGCGACTCGGCGGCGACGACGAACCGGGCCAGGACCTCTTCGGCGATGTCCCGGTGGATCAGGACGCGCGAGCCGGCCGTACAGTTCTGACCCATCGTCAGGAAGGCGGCCTCGATCATGTTGTCGATGAGCTCGTCGCCGAAGCCGAGCGCGTCGGCCATGAGGATCTGGGGGCTCTTTCCGCCCATCTCCAGCGAGACGCGTTTGAAATTGGTCTGCGCCGCGTCGGTCAGGATACGGCGCCCGACGGCGCTGGAGCCGGTGAAGGACAGCGCCCCTACCAGTGGATCGCGGGCCAGAGCCGTGCCGGCGACCGGCCCGTGACCGGGCAGCACCGTGAGCACCCCTTCCGGCAGACCGGCCTCGGTGGCGAGGCGCGCCAGATGAAGCGCCGAGCGCGGTGTCGCCTCGGCCGGCTTGATCAGAAGGCAGTTGCCGGAGGCGAGAGCGGGCCCGACCTTCCAGGCGGCCATGGCCAGCGGGTAGTTCCACGGCAGGATCGCCGCGACCACCCCGACCGGCTCGCGGCTGATCAGCGCGAGGTGGTCCCGGCCGGTGGGGGCGAGACGGCCGAAGAGCTTGTCCGCCGCCTCGGCGAACCAGCGGATCGACTCGATCGCACCGGGCACGTCGCCGGTGCGGCACTCGGTGATCGGCTTGCCCGCGTCCTCGCTGTCCAGGCGTGCCAGCGTCTCGGCGTCTCGTTCCATCAGGTCGGCGAGCCGCAGCAGCACCGATGCCCGTTCCCTGGGCGGCCGTCGGGACCACGACCCGCTCTCGAAGACCCGCTGGGCACGCTCGGCCGCCTCGGCGACCCGGCGGGCGTTCGCAGCAGGCAGTGCGGCGATCAGCTCTCCGGTCGCCGGATTGGTCACCCGCAGCACCGATTGGTCGGTCGCATCCGTCACGGTCATGCTTCCTCCACGAGTTCCCAGTGGCCGTCGACCTGGCGCGCCAGCCCTCGGCTCCGCAGGTCCTCCAGGTAGCGGGCCATGCCGCGCTCTCCCCGCCCACGGAAGAGCGGGAAGACCTTGGGCAGCAGGTTCGGGGCCAGCATCGCCAGCCGCACCAGAAGAGACTCGCTCGGCTTGGGATAGACCTCCAGGCGGGGCCTGTCCAGCAGACTCACGACTGCGGCCACGACGTCGGCGGGCTGCTGGGGCGGGTCCTGGAACTGCATGGCGTTGCCGCCGTCCACGGCCTCCTGACGGAGCATCCGGGTGTCCGTGGCCGACGGCAGCACCGACCCGGCCAGGATGCCCTTGTCCCGCAGGTCGAGAGCGATGGAGAGCATCGCGCCGCGCAGCCCGAACTTCGAGGCGGTGTAGATCGGCGTCTCGCCCAGCGGGAAGATGCCCCCGAGGGAGACCGTGGTGACCACCCGGGCGTCGCTCGACGCCAGTAGCAGCGGGATGGCGATCCTTGTCGTGATCAGCGGGGAGAGCAGGTTCAGGTCGATCTCCCGTTCGATGCTCTCGATGCTGCGCACGTCGAAGCGTTCGGCGCTGGTCATGCCGACGTTGTTGACCAGGACGTCCAGGCGTCCGTGGGTGGCGGTGACCTGGTCGAACAGCCGCTGAACCGCGGCGCGGTCCAGCAGGTCGCAGTCCAGTCCGGTGTGCCCGGCGCCGGGGAGGTCACCGGCGACCCGCTTGGCGCGGGCCGCGTCGATGTCGACGACGATGCACCGCGCGCCGCCGACGGCGAACCGGCGGCACAGGGCACTGCCGATCCCGCCCGCACCGCCCGTGACCAGGATGACCTTGTCGCTCAAGTCGTAGCTCATGACTGCACCGCCGGCTGGCGGGCCGGGGCCGAGGGCGGGTTGCCATGGGTGCGCCAGCCCATCTGACCGGCCACCTTGGCCAGGTGCTTCACGATGGCCCCGCCGTCCACATAGCCGGTGTGCCGGGGCGAGGCGACGAACTTGAGCCCGCCGGACAGATCCGGACGGTCGTTTCGGATCAGGTCGGCGAAGCGCTGCGCGCTCGGCAGCTTGCGCTGCGTGTCCTGGATGAACCCGGCGATCAGCTGCGCCTGGGTGTCGAAGAGTTGGTAGGCCCCGGAGTTCGTCTCCACGAAGCCGACGCCGAACAGCCCTCGGTGCTCGCGGGAGAACGAGGACAGGTAGAGATCGGGGTGCTGCTCACTGCCGAAGTACTGCTGTGCGACCGGCACCTTGTGCACGTATCCGGTCGCCAGCAGGACGAGGTCGAAGTCGTCGCGGGTGCCGTCGGTGAAGTGCACCGTCCTGCCCTCGGTACGGGCGATCCCCGGCTTGGCCGTGATGTCCCCGTGCTGGAGGTGATGGATCAGCATCGAGTTGATCGCGGGGTGCGTCTCGAACAACTTGTGGTCGGGCTTCTGCAGGCCCAGCCGGCTCGGGTCGCCGTTGATGACGCGAAGGAGAGCACCGAAGATCCGCTGCTCCAACCACATCGGCAGTTTCGGCCCGCTCTGGGCGATCGTGTCCACGGGCCGGCCGAACAGGTGCTTGGGGATGAACCAGTAGCCGCGCCGCATGCTGATCACCGCGTGGTCGGCGGCCCGGGCCGCGTCGCAGGCGATGTCGCAGCCCGAGTTCCCGGCCCCGACGACCAGCACGCGCTTTCCGCGCAGCTCGTCCGCGCTGCGGTAACCGACCGTGTGCCGCACCTCACCGGTGAAGTGACCAGGCAGGTCGGGGACGTTGGGATGCCACTGCGAGCCCGTACACACCACGACCTGCCCGTGGACGCTCTGCCGCCCATCGGCCCGCGTCACCGTCCAGCTGCCGTCCGCGTTCTTCCCGATGCTGCGGACCTCGGTGCCGAACTCGATCCGGCCCGCCAGTCCGTACGCGTCGGCGAACGACGTGAGATAGGAGAAGATCTGGCGGTGCGACGGGTAGTCAGCGAAGTGGTCCGGCATCGGCCACCCGCCGAAGCCCGAGAGGGTCTTACTGGAGATGAAGTGGGCCGACTCGTACATCGGACCACCGGGGTTGTCGATGTCCCACAGACCCCCTGGGCCCGTGTGCCGCTCGATGTGCGTGTATGGAATGTTCCGCTCCGCCAACGCCCGCGCGACCGCCAGTCCAGCAGGTCCCGCTCCGATCACACACGTGTCGTACTGGGTGTCCTCCACGGGTCCGTCTCCCTCTTTCGCGATCTGCCGCCGATGAGGAAAACGTACGTACCCGCCGGTCAGCGCGGACTGGCCCGCGCGGCCACCAGGGGGACCGTAGCGGCCATGCGGTTGGCGTCCCGGCGCTTGCCCTCGCCGCCAGCCGGTCTCGTAGGCGGCGTGATCGAAGAACTCGTTGACTGCGTTCAACGCGAGCGCCACGCGCTTGACCACCTCCAAGACCTGCTCGTCCGATGGTTCTGCGAGCGCACGAACGTCAGTCTCGAAGTCCTGGAGGTCCCATGCCATCGCCAGTCGGGCCGGCAGCCCTGGCCGAGGGATCCAAGGTCCTCTCCCACGGCCGACGCGGCCCAGGGAACACGAAAGGGCCCTCTCTTGGCGGGAAACCCGCTGGTAGAGGGCCCTCTTTGCATGCACCCGATGCTGTTCTCCGGGCTTGGGCATGGTGCATCCACGGTCGCAGATGCCGGAACGTCCCCGGCCCGGCGCTGCGGGCGGGCGGAACGCCGCGAGCCCCGGGCTACGGGGCCCGGGGCTCGCGGTGGGACAGGCGGGTGCGACAGGTGCGCGGCGCGCGGTGGGACGGGTGCGCGGCGCGGCTCAGCCGCCGACGAAGGCGGTGAGGAGGAGCCAGACCACCGGGGCGGTCGGCAGGAGGGAGTCGAGCCGGTCCATGATGCCGCCGTGGCCCGGCAGCAGGGTGCCCATGTCCTTGATGCCCATGTCGCGCTTGATCATGGACTCCGCCAGGTCGCCCAGGGTGGCGGTGACCGCCGCGCAGCCGCCGAGGATCAGCCCCTGCCACCAGGCGCCGTCGTCGATGACGTACTCCATCAGCAGGGCGCCCGCGAGCATCGACAGGCCGATGCCGCCGGCCAGCCCCTCACGGGTCTTGCCGGGGCTGATGGTCGGGGCGAGCTTGTTGCGGCCGAACTTGTAGCCCACCGCGTAGGCGCCGGTGTCGCTGCAGATGGTGACGACGAGGAAGAGCAGGATGCGCCAGGAGCCGTCGTCCGCGGCCAGCATCAGCGCCACGAAGGTGGCCAGGAACGGGACGTAGAAGGCGGTGAAGACACCGGCCGTTATGTCCCGCAGGTAGTTCTCCGGGGGCCGGCTCATCCGCCAGACGAGCACCGCGAGGCCGGTGAGCGCCAGCACCGCCGCGGCCCACTGCCCGCCCGCCGTGTAACCGACGAGCGGCATCGCCACCGCCCCGGCGATCAGCGGGACCATCGGCACGTGCACGCCCTTGGTCTCCGCCAGGCGGGAGTTCAGCTCCCAGACGCCGACCGCCACGGCTGCGACGACGACCACCAGGAAGAGCGCCTTGACGACGAACAGCGAGGCGATGATCACCGCGCCGAGGGCGACCCCCACGCCTATCGCGGCCGGAAGATTGCGGCCGCCGCGCTGCTTGCGGGGCTGCTGGTCGGGTTGGGCCACGGGTGTCTCCTGCGCGGGGGGCATGGTCCGATTCTGTGCCGCAGTGCCCCTTCGGTACACCACAGGCTGCTGCGAGTGACCCGTTCGGGGCCGACGGGGACCGCCGGTACGAGGGTCACCCGCAGCAGAGAACTCGGTGGCAAGCGTTTCGGTTCCGCCCCGGAGGCCCTGGGCGTCTGGGGCGTCGTTCATCAGACTTCGAGGAGCTCGGCTTCCTTGTGCTTCAGCAGCTCGTCGATCTGGGCCACGTAGCGGGCCGTGGTGTCGTCGAGCTCCTTCTCGCCGCGGCGGCCCTCGTCCTCGCCGACCTCGCCGTCCTTGACGAGCTTGTCGATGCCGTCCTTGGCCTTGCGGCGGATGGAGCGGATCGAGACCTTGGCGTCCTCGCCCTTGCTGCGTGCGACCTTGATGTACTCCTTGCGGCGCTCCTCGGTGAGCTGCGGGAACACCACGCGGATGATGGAGCCGTCGTTGGACGGGTTGACGCCGAGGTCCGAGTCGCGGATCGCGGTCTCGATGTTGCGCAGCGCGCTCTTGTCGAACGGCGTGATGACGGCCATCCGCGGCTCCGGCACGGAGAACGACGCGAGCTGGTTGATCGGCGTCAGGGCGCCGTAGTAGTCCGCGACGATCTTGTTGAACATCGCCGGGTGGGCACGGCCGGTCCGGATGGCGGCGAAGTCGTCCTTGGCGACGGCGACGGCCTTCTCCATCTTCTCCTCGGCCTCGAGGAGGGTCTCTTCGATCACTGTCTGCTCCCTGTCCGGTTCATCTGCTGTAGTCCCGTACCGGTGCCCCGGACGGCTGATTGCTGCTCAGGGCCGGGCGGAGTCCTGGCTGATGAGTGTGCCGATCTTCTCACCCTTCACCGCCCGGGCGATATTGCCCTCGGCCAGCAGCTCGAAGACCAGGATCGGCAGGTCGTTGTCCTTGCACAGGGTGATGGCCGTCAGGTCCGCCACCTTGAGGTCGCGGGCGATCACCTCGGTGTAGTCCAGCGAGTCGAACCGGACCGCCGCCGGATTGGTCCGCGGGTCGGCGTCGTAGACACCGTCGACACCGTTCTTGCCCATCAGCAGCACCTCGGCGTGGATCTCCAGAGCGCGCTGCACCGCCGTCGTGTCGGTGGAGAAGTAGGGCATGCCCATACCGGCACCGAAGATCACCACACGGCCCTTCTCCAGGTGCCGCACCGCGCGCAGCGGCAGGTAGGGCTCGGCGACCTGGCCCATGGTGATGGCCGTCTGGACGCGGGTCTCGATGCCTTCCTTGATCAGGAAGTCCTGCAGTGCCAGGCAGTTCATCACCGTACCGAGCATGCCCATGTAGTCCGAGCGGGCCCGGTCCATGCCGCGGACCTGCAGCTCGGCGCCGCGGAAGAAGTTGCCGCCGCCGATCACCACGGCCACCTCGGTGCCGGCGCGAACGACGGTGGCGATCTCGCGGGCGATCGCGTGCACCACGTCCGGGTCCACGCCGAGGCCGCCGCCGCCGGCGAAGGCCTCACCCGACAGCTTGAGCAGCACCCGGCGGCGCGAACCGTCCTGCGTGTCCCGGCCGGTCTCCAGCGTCTCCTGCATGGGCTTCTCCTTCTCCACCTGCGGAATCGCAGGGCTGCATGTGCTGCTCACAACGCCGGGAGTGCGGTGCCCGGCTCTGTGCGTACGCGCTGGGCGCGTACACGCGAGGAGGCCACTGCCGCGGGAACCGGTACGGTGTCCTGCACGGCAATGGCCTCCTCGTCGTTCATGGTGCCGACGCGCCCCCCGAGGGGTGCTGGAGAGCCCGATCGGCGCGTTCCGGGCCGCTGTCGCGGCGCGGGGCGCTTCCTACCTTAGGCCGGAAGCGCCGCGGAACGGATTCAGGCGCCGACGCGGAAGCGGACGAAGCGCTTGAGGGCGACGCCGTTCTCCTCGAGGACCTTGGCGACGGTCTTCTTGTTGTCCTTGGCGAACGCCTGCTCCAGCACGGCGTTCTCCTTGACGAAGCCGGTCACGCGGCCCTCGACGATCTTCGGCAGGGCAGCCTCGGGCTTGCCCTCCTCGCGAGCGGTGGCCTCGGCGACGCGACGCTCGTTCTCCAGGTCCTCGGCCGGGATCTCCTCGCGGGAGAGGTACTTCGGCGCGAAGGCGGCGATGTGCTGCGCGACGTCCTTGGCGACCTCGGCGTTCTCCTTGTCGAGCTCGACGAGGACACCGATGGTGGGCGGGAGGTCCGGGTCGGACTTGTGCATGTAGACGCCGACGAAGCCGTCACCGTCGAACTGGGCGAAGCGACGGAAGACGATCTTCTCGCCCAGGGTCGCGTTGGCCTCGTCCACGTACTGCTGGACGGTCTGGCCGGCGGCGATCTCGGAGGCCAGGGCAGCCTCGAGGTCGGCCGGGGAGGTGGCGGCGACGTGCGCGGCGATCGCGTTGGCGACCTCGACGAACTTGCCACCCTTCGCGACGAAGTCGGTCTCGCAGTTGAGCTCGACCAGGACGCCCGCCTTGTTGCCCTCGGCGATCAGGGAGGCGACGGCGCCGTTGGAGGCGTCACGGCCCTCGCGCTTGGCGACGCCCTTCTGGCCCTTGATGCGCAGGAGCTCGACGGCCTTCTGGACGTCGCCCTCGGCCTCGTCCAGGGCCTTCTTGCAGTCCATCATGCCGGCGCCGGTGAGCTCACGGAGCTTCTTGACGTCCGCGGCGGTGAAGTTCGCCATGGTGTGATCTCTTCTCGCGTCTCGCGTGTCTGCGTGGAGTGGTGCGCGGGGCGGTGGTTCGGCCCTCGCACGGGAGAGAGGGGCACCTACCGGTGTCGTACCCGGCGGGTGCCCCTCACCCTTGGTACGTCAGGCCTGCTCGGCCTCGGCGGCCGGAGCCTCGGCAGCGGGAGCCTCGTCGGCCGGAGCCTCGGTGGCCGCAGCCTCGGCAGCGGGAGCCTCGTCGGCCGGGGCCTCCGCGGCAGGGGCCTCGGCGGCCTTCTGGCCCTCGAGGATGTCCTTCTCCCAGGCAGCCAGCGGCTGGTCGGCACCCGGCTCGGCCTTGGTGTCGCCCTTGGCGACACCGGCACGAGACTTCAGGCCCTCGGCGACGGCGTCGGCGATCACACGGGTCAGCAGGGTGACGGAGCGGATCGCGTCGTCGTTGCCCGGGATCTTGTAGTCGACCTCGTCCGGGTCGCAGTTGGTGTCGAGGATCGCGACGACCGGGATGTTGAGCTTCCGGGCCTCGCCGACCGCGATGTGCTCCTTCTTGGTGTCCACGATCCAGACAGCGCTGGGAACGCGCTGCATGTCGCGGATACCGCCGAGGGTCTTCTCCAGCTTGTCGTACTCACGCTGGAGGACCAGGAGCTCCTTCTTGGTGAGGCCGGAGCCGGCCACATCCGTGAAGTCGATCTCGCCGAGCTCCTTGAGGCGCTGCAGACGCTTGTAGACGGTCGAGAAGTTGGTCAGCATGCCGCCGAGCCAGCGCTGGTTCACGTAGGGCATGCCCACGCGGGTGGCCTGCTCGGCGATGGCCTCCTGGGCCTGCTTCTTCGTGCCGACGAAGAGGATGCTGCCGCCGTGGGCAACGGTCTCCTTGACGAACTCGAAGGCGCGGTCGATGTAGTTCAGCGACTGCAGGAGGTCGATGATGTAGATGCCGTTGCGCTCCGTGAAGATGAAGCGCTTCATCTTCGGGTTCCAACGACGGGTCTGGTGACCGAAGTGGACGCCGCTCTCCAGCAGCTCCCGCATCGTGACGACGGCCATAGCCGTGCTCCTCAGGTTTTGCGCCCGGCGCGCCGCTCCGCGAGGAAGCGGGGAACCGGGTCTCTCGGTTGTGTCCGCAGCGGCCGGGTGACCGCCACGCCTGACGCCCCGGACGTGCCAAGCCGCCGCGGCCTGGACGGCACTGGGCCGGCAGGCTCGGCGGACCGAGCGGCACTCGCACCGGGCGGAGACCCGGCCGGAGCCCTCACGGGGCGGCCGCTCCACCAGTGGCGGGGCGTGCGAAGTCGACCCGGTGGACCCGGGTCGCGTGTGAAGTGTACGGGAAGGCCCCAGTTGCGGGCGACTCCGGCGGTCGGGGGGACCGGTCCGGGCAGGGGTGAACGGGGATCAGTTCAGCCGGGGGTGGGACGGCCTTCATTCCCGGACCGCTACCGCTCCCCCGGCGCTACGGAGTTGTTCACCCTCGCGGGTGACACCGGTTGTCCACAGGGCGGGGTTGTCCACAGGGGTCGGTGCGTGGAGCACCGCGTCGGCGGACGGCGGCGAGCCTTGCCGGCATGAGCCGTCCGATCACTTCGCCGCACCGGTTGTCCTGGCTGACCCTCTTCGCCTGGTTGCTCGGGTCCGCCCGTCTGCTCCGGTTCTGCCGTCCGGCCCGGTCGGTCCCGGGGACTTCTCCGGGGGTCGGGTCTCCGGTCGCTCGGACCCGACCGCCGTGGGGTGCCCGGCCGGGTCCGCTGCTTCCGCTGCCTCCCACGCCGGACCGTGGGAGCGGGCTGCTGCTCGCCCTGATGCTGGCCGGCACGGTCGCGCTGATGCTCCCGGCGCCGCGTGCCGGAGCCGACACGCGGCAGGCCAGCCCGTTCGGCCGATCCGGGATCGTCCGGGTCGCCGATGCACGCCCCTCCCAGGACGGGCAGCGCCTGCCGGTCGGGTCTGGCGGTGAGGCGGTGAAGGGTCCCGGCCGGGCCTGGCCGGTCGGGGGGCCGGGCGGCTTGGTGCGGCGCTTCGAACCGCCCGCCGCGCGCTGGGCGGCCGGGCACCGGGGTGTCGACATGACCGCCTCCGTGGGCACTCCGGTGCGCGCCGCCGCTCCCGGCGTCGTCTCGTTCGCCGGATCGGTGGCCGGGCGTCCGGTGGTGACGGTGACCCACCCCGCGTCGGGAAACCCTCCGTTGCGGACCACCTACCTCCCGGTCGAGGGCTCCGTCGGGACTGGCACCGCGGTCGCCGCCGGAGACATCATCGGCACGGTTGCCGACAGCGGTCACCACTGCCCGGGCGGGAACTGCCTGCACTGGGGCCTGCTGCGGGGCCCGCGCTACCTCGACCCACTCGCCCTGCTCGGCGCCGGCCGGGTCCGCCTGCTTCCACTCGGCCGGAGCGGCGGCGGTGACGGCACACATGTGGAGGCGGGTACGGGCCTGAGCCGCCGTCCGCTCGGCACCGTCCGGCAACCGGCGGCCGGAGACGGCCGGACGACCGGCATCGAGGAGCACTCGGGAACCGGCTCCGGAGCCCGCCTACCCGCGGTCGGAGGCCGCCAGTCCGTCCAGGGCCAGGGCGACCGCCGCGTCGGCGATCGCAACGGCCTCCTCGGGTGTGGCACGCTCCGCCTGCCGCGAGGCCGAGTCGACCACCCCCTGCAGCAGCACGGCGGCGAGGCGGGGATTCGCGTGGCCGAGCTCCCCCAGGGCCTCGACGACCAGCGCGACCAGGCTGCTGTGCGTCGCCCGGATCCGCTCGCGCGCGGCCTCGTCCAGCTCCACCTCGGAGATCGCCGTCACCGCGAGGTGCCGAGGGTCGGCCGCCAGGTCCAGCTGGCCGCGGATGTACGCCTCCAACCGGTCCCGAGCGCTGTCGCACACAGCCATACCGGCCTCGATCTCGGCGGCCCACAGCGGAAGGTCGACGGCGCAGAGCTCCTCGACCACCGCCGCACGGGAGCGGAAGTACTCGTACACGGAAGACCGGGCCAGACCGGTCCGGGTGGCGAGGGCCGCGAAGGTCAGTGCCTCCCGGCCGCCCTCGGCGAGCAGCGAGCGGGCGGCGTCCAGGAGGGCGGCCCGCTGCAACTGGCGATGCTCGGCCACCGTGGCGGCCCTGATCTTCGGCACCCCCCTACTCTACGGAGCCTTACGGCCCGGCCGGCCGCCACCACGCAAGCCACCGGCGCACGGCGCAGCCCGCACGCCGACGCCCGACCGCGCAGCGCGCCCGGGCAGCTGCCGGTCCGGCTGCCCTGTCCGCGCTGTCTGCCCTGTTCAACCTGTTCGCCCTGTTCGCCCTGTTCGCCCTGTTCGCCCGGGCAGCCCGCGCCCGGGCAGCCCGGCCGGTCGGGCCAGGTGCCGATGCAGCCATCCGTCGAGCAAGGCGGCCTGCCGATTCGGGCGAGCGGGTCAGCGGACGTCGGAGAGCTTGGCCCGGAGCTGCAGCACCGATTTGGTGTGGATCTGACTGACCCTGCTCTCGGTGACCCCCAGCACCTGGCCGATCTCCGCCAGGGTGAGGCCCTCGTAGTAGTAGAGCGTCACCACTGTCTTCTCCCGTTCGGGCAGGGTGCTGACGGCGGTGGCGAGCAGGCGGCGGAGTTCGCGGTCCTCGGCGATCTCGACCGGGTTGTCCGCGCCGGTGTCCTCCAGGGTGTCCATCAGGGTGAGGGCGTCGCCGCTCTCTCCGATCGGGTGGATCAGTTCGTCGAGGGCCATCACATTGGCGAGGGACAGCTGGCTGAAGATCGCGTGCAGGTCCTCCAGCGTGATGCCCATCTCGGCCGCCACCTCGGGTTCGTGCGGCGTTCTCCGCAGCCGGGCCTCCAACGTGGCGTACGTCCGCTCGACGGTCTTGGCCTTCTGCCGGACCGACCGGGGGATCCAGTCGAGCGCGCGGAGTTCATCGATGATCGCCCCGCGGATCCGGCTGATCGCGTAGGTCTCGAACTTGATCGCGCGGTCGATGTCGAACTTCTCGATCGCGTCGATCAGCCCGAACACACCGGAGGACACGAAGTCGGCCTGCTCCACGTTGGCCGGCAGGCCGACGCCGACCCGACCGGCCACGTACTTGACCAGAGGCGAGTAGTGCAGGATCAACTGCTCCCGGAGCCGCGGGTCTCCCGACTCCTTGTACGAGCGCCAGAGCATCTCCAGGGCGCTGCGTTCGCTGGGGACTTTCGCGGTGCGGCCCGGCGATGACTGCGGCCCGAGCCGTCCGGACGGTGACGCCGCGGGCTGCGCGGTCGTCCGGGTGGAAGGCCGCGCCGCAGGTGGGACGGACGGCACGGACGTCCGGGCGGCAGGCGTCTCCGACGTGGGGGCCGGGAGGTCAGGGTGGGGCACGGCGGAGGCCGCGTCGTCCGGATCGGCCGGGCGGCGCTGGGTCGGCTCCGGGCGGACGTCCTCCACCTGGCCGGGTTCCGAAGCGGCCGTCTGTGGCTGCGTCGGACGGACGGTTGCTCCGACGGGTGAGCCCTCGTGGGCCTGTTCCGGCCCGAGCGGCTCCGGGTGGGCGGGCCCCCGGGGCGCCACCGGGCGTCCGACGGTCTCGACGCCGTCGGGCACCCGCTCGTGTCCGCCTCCGCCGCCGATGGTCCGGGGTGCCGGGGTCGGCTTCACAGGGCCCGGCAGTCGGCGTGCGGCTGTGCGATCGCCGCTCCCGGTACCGCCGGCACCGTCGGATCCCGCTCGGCGGGCGGTCGGCCAACGTCGTTCCCCGCCCGGCGAGGACGGTGCGTTGCGCGCCGGCGGAGGCTGGTCCGCCCGGGCATGGACGCGGGTGTGGCTCGGCTCGACCTCGTACGGGTCCGTGCCGCGCAGGCCACGCCGGGCCGGTCTGCCTCCGCTGTCCCCGTCTGCGCCGCCGCCGGCCGCCCGTCCCTCGGCGCGTCCGGGATCGGGACGTGCAGGCTCAGGTCGTCCAGGCTCTGCGTGTCCGGGCTCGGGACGCTGCAGGCAGGCCGTACCTCGGTGCGCCTCGTCCGAGCGATCGCCGCGTTCCCGTCCGTACGGCGCCGATCCGCAGGCCGCTTCCGGGGGCACCGGTCGTCCGGTCGAGCGCGCATACTCGGCGGGCGTGGCGGGCGTGGCAGCCGGGGCTGTCTGCGGCCGAGCGGCCGCCGGAGGGGCGGACGGCGCGCCCGATGCCGCGGAGGGCGGGCTCATCGGGGCGCGCGGCACGAGCGGTTGCGCCGGAGTGTGCGGGGCGACGGGCGCTGCGGGGGCCGCGGGTGGCGCCAGGCCGGGTCGCGGGGTCGGCGCGGGCGGAACTCCGGCACCGCGGGTGTCCTGCTGGCCCGGCGAGAGCGGCCGACTTGCCGCTCGGTTCGGGCCGAGCGACCGGCCGGGGTTCACCAGCATCGGCCCCTGCGGTCCGAGGTCCGCCGCGGGGCGGGCCCCGGCCCCAGCCCTGCCCGCAGACCGGGCGTCACCGGTCACCCTGTGTCCCGGAATGTTTGTGGGCATGCGTTGGTCTGCGCCGTTCTGCCGAGTCATGTGCTGATAGGGAAGCCACAAAGGAGCGTAGCGTGACCACGTCGCTGCGGTGTGCTACCGCCACTCGGTCGTCCCCCGATCCGGTGGCCCACCCGGCGCGTGCCCGCGACGCGCGCCGGGGTGTGTCGTGACCTTCAGCGACGCCGAATCAGCCGCCAGTGCGCGCCGAATCGCTCGACATAGCCGAGCGACACCAGCTCGTACAGATGCTGCAGCACGGCGTCCGGAGAAAGTCCCGCCTCCCGGGCGAGTCGGTCGACCGGTGCGCCGTCCACCCCGGCGGGGACGGCTTCGAGTACGCGTGCCACCGACGGCTCCAGCAGGTCCCTCGGCAGAACCGGACCTGACCTGGCCGGAGCGAGGTCGTCGCCGATCGCCCCGATGAGTTCGGCGATCTCGGCGGCGTCGGTCACCAGCGTGGCGCCGCCGCTGCGGATGAGTGCGTGCACGCCTGCGGACAGCTCTGAGGTGACCGGGCCGGCGACGCCCATGGTGTGCCGATTGAGATCGCGGGCCCGGCGTGCGGTGCTGAGGGCCCCGCTGCGGACGGCCGCCTCGACGAGGACTGTGCCGCGGGTGAGCGCCGCTATGACGCGGTTCCGCAGGACGAACCGGAAGCGGTTGGGATGAGCGCCGGGCGGCAGTTCGCTGACCAGCAGCCCCTGCTGGGAGATCCGGCGGATCAGCTCGGTGTTTCCGGGCGGGTAGCTCATGTCGACGCCGCAGGCGAGGACGCCGACCGTGGCTCCGCCGACGGCGAGGGTGCCGCGGTGCGCCGCCGCGTCGATCCCGTAGGCGGCTCCGGACACCACCACCCAGCCGCGTTCGGCCAGTTGGGCGGCGATCTCACCGGCGACATGCGCACCGTAGGCGGTGCACGCCCGGGAGCCGACCATGGCAACGGACCGCAGCGCCAGCAGGCGGAGCGAGCCGGTGCCGCGCACCCAGAGACCGACCGGCCGCCCCTCGCGGAGATCGTCCAACTGGCTGGGCCATTCGGCGTCGCCCGGAATGATGAACCGTCCGCCGTGGCGGTCGACGAGTCGAAGGTCCGCCAGGGGGTCGAGCGCCGTACAGCGGGCCCGGTAGTCGGCGACCCTGCCGGGATCGAGGCCGAGCGACTGCGGGTCCGCCCTGCCCCGGACGGCGTTGATCACCGTGGTGGCGCCGAGTTCGGCGAGCCAGCGGCCCATCACGGCGTCACCCGGCTCGATCAGCCGGGTGAGGGCGGCCCTGGCCAGGCGCTCCGGTGAGGGCGCCGGGAGCCCGCCGCCGGGTGGGGGACCCTGCGCCGGGCCGGCCGATGGGCGTCCGACCGGCCGGGGGTCGGTGTCGAGCGCGAGGTGCGACCCGCGGTCGGCTGCCCCATCGCCGGTGCGCGTTGCGGTGTTGACGCTGGTGCTGTCCATGCTGGTCTCCTGGGTGTGAGCGGGGTCCGGCGTGCCGTGTCGCGGGTGGCGTTCCTCGGCGCGCACCGTCACAGGTCGTGGGTGTGGTCCAGGTCGGTGTCGCGCGGCAGTCGCGGCCGTTCGACCATCGGGCCACGGTGGACACCGGTCCGCAGGGCGAGGGCGGTTCTGACGTCGGACCGCGCCGGCCGTTCGCGGCCGGCCAGGTCGGCGATGGTCCAGGCGACCCGCAGGACCCGGTCGAGTCCGCGGGCCGTCAGCAGCCCCCGCTCCAGGTCCCGTTCGGCGTCGGTCAGTGCGTCGGGCTGCAGCCGCCAGCGCGTCCGCAGTTCGTGGCCCGGCACCTCCCCATTGGTGCGCCACGGGGTCTCGGCCAGCCGGGCGGCCGCGCGGTGGCGGGCGGCCAGGACGCGGGAGGCCACGACGGCGGTGGACTCGGCCGCGCTGTCGCGGGTCATCAGTTCCGCCCGGGAGACCGAGGACACCCGGACCTGGAGGTCGACCCGGTCCAGCAGAGGTCCGGAGAGTCTCGCCTGGTACCGGTTGACCATCGTCGGTGTGCACTCGCAGCCCTCGCCGCGGATCGAGTGGCGCCCGCAGGGGCACGGGTTGGCCGCGAGGCAGAGCAGGAAGCGGGCGGGCAGCCGCATGGAGCCGGCCGCGCGAGCGATCATCACCTCGCCCGACTCCAGCGGCTGCCGCAGGGCGTCGAGGACGCGGACCGGGAACTCCGGCGCCTCGTCCAGGAACAGCACCCCCCGGTGCGCCAGGGAGACGGCGCCGGGTCTCGGCATCCCGCTGCCGCCGCCGACGATGGCGGGCATCGTCGTCGAGTGGTGCGGCGCGCAGTAGGGCGGGCTGTCGACGAGCGGCCGGTTCGGTGGCAGCAGCCCGGCGACGGAATGCACGGCGGTGACCTCCAGCGCCTCCTTCTCGGTGAGCGGCGGGAGCAGGGCGGGCAGGCGCTCGGCCAGCATGGTCTTGCCGGCGCCGGGCGGGCCCTTGAGGTAGAGGTGGTGCCCGCCGGCCGCGGCGATCTCCAGGGCGTGCCGGGCCTCGTACTGGCCCGCGACATCGGCGAGGTCCGGCCGGACGGCGCGCGCGGACGAGATGTCGCGGATGCCGATACCGGGCAGCAGCAGGCCGGCCAGCAGTGGGTCCGGGCGGCCGGCCAGGATCTCCGGCTCGTCATCGGGCGGCGTGGCGTCGGTGAGCAGTGCGACGAGTTGGCGCAGGCTCCGGACGCCCAGCACGGAGATGCCCGGGACGAGGGAGGCCTCCGCCGCGGTCTGCTCCGCCACGACGACCTGGCGGTACCCGGCGTCGGCGGCCGCCAGCACGGACGGCAGCACACCCCGGACGGGCCGCACCCGGCCGTCCAGCCCGAGTTCGCCGATGATGAGCAGTTCGGCGATCGCGGCGGGGTCGATCCGGTCCGCCGCCGCGAGTACGGCGCAGGCGACGGCCAGGTCGAATCCGCTGCCGCTCTTCGGCACGGAGGCCGGGCTGAGGCCGACGGTGAGCTTGCGCTGCGGCCAGCTCTCGCCGCTGTTGACGACAGCCGCGCGGACCCGGTCCCGCGCCTCGGAGAGGGCCTTGTCGGGCAGGCCGACCAGGGTGAAGGCGGCCACACCGGGTTCGAGGTCGGCCTGGACCTCGACCACCACGCCTTCGACACCGACGAGCGCGACCGAGCAGGTATGGGCGAAGGCCATCTCAGACCGCCCCTCGGACGTGCTCGACCCGGGCTGCTCCCTTGGCCCGGTTGATGACGGCCACCAGGTCGATGCGGACTCCGCCGGGCGGCGGTGGTGTCGGCGGATCCGCGGGGTGCGGCGCCCCGCCCCGGGTGTCCGACGAGGGCGGCGCGCCGCCCTTCGCGGCAGCCCGCTTCCGGGCCGGGCCCTTGCCCGATGCGGCCTGTTTCGAGGTCCGCTTCCTCGGCCCCTCCTCGCCCGGGCTCCCGCCGCTTGTGCCCTCGCCGCTCGTGCTCTCCCGCGGGGCCGTCTCCGACCGGTGGGACTGCGGGGCCGGCCCGTCCGCCGACCGGATCGAAGCTGCGGCCGCCGGCACGGGGATGCCTGTGCTCCCGGACAGACAGGTCACACGTTCGGCGAGCAGTTCGAAATAGGTGGGCCAGCGTTCCGCCAGCCAGCGCTCGGCGAGTCTTCGCAGTCGGTCTGCCTTCGACCGGTCGATGCCTTCGGTGGGTTGCTGGAACGCGTTCTCCGAACGCGTCTTGACCTCGCAGATCGCGAGGGTGTCGCCGTCCAGCGCGACGATGTCGAGTTCACCCTCGGCGCATCGCCAGTTGCGTTCGAGGATGTGCAGGCCTTCGTGGGCGAGCCTGCGGGCGGCCACTTCTTCGCCGTAGCGGCCGAGACCGTTGTTGGGACTCTGCACGGCTATCACCTCCGTGGCACGGAGATTGCCGTGAGGGCGAAGGTGCAAGCGGCGCGGCGTCGGATCCTGTGGACAACCCGGGCCTGTGGATAACCCGCGTCCCTCTCAGGAGTGGCTTTCCGGAGCCGGTCTGGACATGCGGATGCAGGCCCGTCCATGCTCGGTGCTCCGGACGCGGCGTCGATCGCTCCCGGTGGCCTTCGCTGTCAGCTCCCGGCGGCCGATGGCTGCCGACGTCGACTCCCGGCGCCGGGCGGCGCGTCGGTCAGTTGCCGAAGGAGGCGTCGTCGGACGGCAGCTCCAGGTCGCTCTTCGCCAGCTCCTCGATGTTGACGTCCTTGAAGGTCAGGACCCGCACCTTGCGGACGAATCTGGCCGGCCGGTACATGTCCCAGACCCACGCATCCGCCATCGACACCTCGAAGAACACCTCGCCCTGCACCGAGTGGACCTGCAGGTCGTAGTCGTTCGTGAGGTAGAACCTTCGCTCGGTCTCGATCACGAATTTGAAGAGTCCGACGACGTCCCGGTACTCCCGGTAGAGCTTGAGCTCCATCTCGGTCTCGTACTTCTCGAGATCTTCGGCACTCATCCAGGCGTCCCCTCACTCGTCACGTCCACCCCATTGTGGACCACCGCACCCACCGTCAAAGCCGTACCGGCGGGACTGGCGGGCCATCCGTGACCAGCTGTTCGACCAGTTCGGCCAGGCCCGCAGGGTAGACCGTCTCCGCGGTGTCGCGGAGCTCCTGGACGGTCCACCAGCGGGCGGCGAGCAGCCGGGCGTGCTCCTCGCCGCCCGCGCCCGCCGTTCCCGCAGGACCACCGGCACCGCCGCCCGCACCCGCCGTTCCCGTAGAACCGCCGGCACCGCCGGCACTCACGCCGGCCGGACCGTCGACACCCGCGAGCCCGAAGCTGTCGGGCTCGGCCTCGGTCCGGGCCAGATGGAACCACTGCTCCTGCTCGTAGTCCTGCCCCTGAAAGGAGAACGACACGGTGCCGTACGCCACCACCGGCCCCAGCTCCACGTCGGCCGACCCGAGCTCTTCGGCCAGCTCGCGCAGCGCCGCCTCCCGGACGCTCTCGCCAGGCTCCAGCCCGCCTCCCGGGGTGATCCACCAGATGGTCTCCGGGACGGCCGGGTCGAGCCCCCGGAGCAGCAGCAGGCGGTCGTCGCGGTCGAGCAGCAGGACGCGGGCGGCACGTCGGCGCAGGACGGCCACGGCACTCACCTCCTCGTCCCACGGCCCGCCGCGGCGGCGGGCGACCTCGACGGCAAGAACCTCGGCGGCAACAACCTCGGCAGCAGGCACCTCAGCGGCGGGAACGTCGGCGTACCCACTGGCCCAACGAGACCGCCCATCCGGCGGCCCCGGCCGCGAGGACGAGGACGGCACCGCCCACCGCGGCGTAGCCGGCGGGAACGAGCAGGCCGTGCCGCGAGGCGGTGGGCCCCTTCACCTCGTCGAAGGCGGGGGTCCGCGGTACGGCGGCGATCCTGGCCGACGGCCAGACGATGCCCTCGACCCGGCCGACGACGTCGGTCGCGGCCACGGTACCGCTCGCCACGTCGAGGTGGCTGCGCGAGTCGAGCGAGTTCGACCGGGAGTCGCCGAGCAGGAAGAGCCGGCCCTCGGGGACGGTGATGCGGTACCCCTCGCCGGGGCCGAGGTGGTCGTCGGTGTAGGGCTCGTCGACGGCGACGCCGTTCACGGTGAGGCGGCCCTCGGAGCCGCAGCAGGCGACGGTGTCCCCGCCCACGGCGACGACCCGTTTGACCATGGTCGCGCCGCCCCACAGCGGCTCGCTGAAGACGACGATGTCGCCGCGGCCGACCGATGCCCCGTCGGCCCGGTGGGCGAGGACGGTGTCACCGACCTGCAGGGTGGGCGACATCGAGGTGCTCGGGATGCGGTAGGGCCGGTACTGGAGTGCGATCAGGCCGAAGCCGCCCACCAGCATCGCGAAGCCCACGGCGATGGCCACACCCTGGAGGACCGAGGCGACGCTCCGCCGGGGCCGGCGGGCCGCCGGTGCCGCGACCGGGCGCTCCGTGACACTGCCACTGCTCATCGCGGTCGCGCCTTCCTGGTCGGTGCGGGCCCGTCCGGCTCGCTCCTGCTCGGTCCGCGCCTGCGGTACGGACGCTGCACCGCGCTCCGGAGAACCGGCGAGCCGCGGCACGTCCGAGCAGATTACTCGTCGGTACCGCGGCTCGCGCAAGAGTCGGCGGTGGATCGGCGGCCACCGGTTCCCCAGGACAGGCAGTCGGTTTCCCGGGACCGGCCGCCCGTTCACCGGGACCGGCCGCCGGTTCACCACGACCGGCCGCCCGTTCACCGGGACCGGCCGCCGGTTCACCACGACCGGCCGCCCGTTCGCCGGGACCGGCCGCCGGTTCACCACGACCGGCCGCCCGTTCGCCGGGACCGGCCGCCGGTTCCGCAGAACAGGCCGCCCGCTCACCAGGGTGGGCCGCCCGCTTGCCGGTCCAGCCCGGGTGGGCCGTTCACGCCCTCCGGCCGAACGGCCTTCGCCGTGCGTCCGTCAGTGACGGCGCCGGCGCAGCCACCAGACGGCCGGCACGGCGGCCGCGGCCCCCGCCATCGGCGGGAGCAGGGGTGCGGAGGCGGAGAGCCCCTTCTGGTCGAAGGTGTCCGGCACCGGCAGGGTGGCCCAGTCGCCGATCGGCCAGGCGACGACGAAGGCGCGGCCGACGACGTTCTTCACCGGCACCGTGCCGCCACCGGGCTGGTCCTGGTGGTAGCGGGAGTCCAGCGAGTCGCCGCGGTGGTCGCCCATGACCCAGATCCGCCCGTCCGGGACCTTCACCGGGCCGAACGGCTTCTCGCCGCAGGGGGTGTTGCCCGGGTACAGGTAGGGCTCGTCGAGCGCGATGCCGTTCACCTTGACCGGTCCGCTGCCCTGGCACTCGACGGTGTCGCCGCCGACCGCGATGACCCGCTTGATGAGGTCCTTCTCGTTGGACGACGGCATCAGGCCGATGAAGCTGAACACGTTCTGGATGCCGCGCACGAAGGCGTTGCTGTTCTGCTGCGTCGGCTCGTCGTTCAGCCAGCCGCCCGGGTCGTGGAAGACCACGACCTCGCCGCGTTCCGGCTCGGATCCGAACCAGGGGGTCAGCTTGTCGACCAGGACGCGGTCGCCGATCTTCAGCGTCTGCTCCATCGATCCCGAGGGGATCGAGAACGCCTGGACGAAGAAGGTCTTGATCACCAGCGCCAGGATCAGCGCGATGCCGATCAGGATCGGCAGTTCCTTCCAGAACGACCGCTGCCGCTGCGGCCGCGTCCCGGTCTCGTCGGAACTGTCCTGCGCGGTGTCGTTCTCCTCCGCGGCCTCACTCACCACGTCCTCCGCGTCGTTCGGGGCACCGACGAGCCTACCGCCGGCGGCGGCCGCCGTGCCCGCGTCGGCGGGCTGCACGGCCTGTGCGGACTGGGCCGACCGGACCGCGCGGCTACCCGGGCCCTCGGGCTCCGGGGCGCCCGAGCGGGCACCGACCACCAGATCCCCCACGACATCTCCTCCCTGCTGTGCGGACGCCCGCGCGCCCGCGCTCATCAGTGCCGCACAGCGGGCACCACGCTCCGTAACCGACCGTCGACCCGCATCAGCCTGCCCGCCGAGGGCACGTCTACACCGGTGACGACCCGAGAACCCGGGAAGGCCACGAGACCATGCGCCGAGCAGTCCAGCACTTCTCTATCACTCCGGATCGACCCGTCCGTGCTCCCACACGGCAGGCCGATCCATCAACCGGACCGGCCTGTGCGCCCTGGCCTGGTCGACCTCCGCCTGACGGCGAACGGAAGGACGCCCAACACACCCATAACGAGCGAGGGTTCCGCAGGAGTCGGCGGAAGGCCGACCAATCCGGTCGGCGCGGGCAGCGCGGCGGCCGAACCCGGCGCCACCCCGGACGCCGACCCCTGGGCTGCCCCTGCCGCCGATCCGGCCCGGATCGAGGAGAGTGACGACGGAACGTCGAGTTGACCGAGCCTCGGCAGCGGCCAGGCGATGAGGACGGCGCGCCCGACGACGTTGCTCACCGGGATGGTGCCGTTGCCGGGGTTGTTCATGTGGAAGCGGGAGTCCGCCGAGAGGTCGCGGTGGTCGCCCATCACCCAGAGCCGCCCTGCGGGCACGCTGACCTTGAACGGCTGCCGGGAGGGCACGTTGCCCGGCGCCAGGTAGGGCTCGTCCACCGGGGTGCCGTTGACGCTGACGCGGCCCTTGGCGTCGCAGCACTCCACGGTGTCGCCGGCGACGCCGATGACCCGCTTGATCAGGTCGTGCTCGTTGTCTGAGGGCAGCAGGCCGACAGAGGAGAAGACGTGCTTGACCTTCTTCACCACCGGCCCGTCGTCGGACGACCCGCGGTCGGTCTCCAGCCAACCGCCCGGGTCGCGGAAGACAACGACCTCGCCGCGGCCCGGCTCGTTGCCGAACCACGGGGTCAGCTTGTCGACCAGGACGCGGTCGCCGATCTGGATGGTCTCCTCCATCGACCCCGAGGGAATGACGAAGACCTGGACGAAGAACGTCTTCAGTACGAGGGCGATCACCAGCGCGACGACCACCACGAGCGGTATCTCGCGCAGCAGCGAACGCCGGCGGCGGCGGGCGGCGCGCTGCGCGGTCCGGCGCCGCTCGGCGCGGCCGCGTATCGGGGTGGTCGAGCGCGCCTCCTCGGGCTCCGCCTCGACCGTCCTGCCCCTACCTCTGGTCCCCATGGCCACCAGTCCCCCCTATTGCCGCGAACGCCTCCGGCCGGTCGAGCGAGGTCAGGCGACCGAACGGGAAGACCACCCAGTCGGCGCGGCCGATCACCTTGGACTCCGGCACGAAGCCGCCGCCCGGTTCGCCGAGGTGGTCGCGCGAGTCACGGGAGTCACCGCGGTGGTCCCCCATCACCCAGAGCCGGCCGCTCGGCACCACCACGTCGAAGGGGACGCGCGACGGTGCGTCCCCGGGCGCCAGGTAGGCGCTCTCGTCCAGCGGCACACCGTTCACCCTGAGCCGGCCGTCCGCGCCGCAGCAGGTCACCCGGTCCCCGCCGACCCCGATCACCCGCTTCACGAACACCGAGTCGCCGCCCGGGGCGAGCCCCAGGCGGTCGAGCAGCCGGCGCCCGGCGGAGGGCTCGGCCGCGTACGGCAGGAAGGAGCCCGTGCCGTCGAAGACGACGACGTCACCGCGCCGGACGTGCCCGCCGAAGGCGTACACGAGTTCATTGGCCACCACCCGGTCACCGGGCCGGAGGGTGTTCTCCATCGAGCCGGAGGGCACGGCGAACGGCCGCGCCACGAAGGCGTTCACCACGAGCAGGAGCAGCAGGCACGTCCCGCCGATCAGCAGGAGGTCGCGCCCCCAGCCCCTGCCCGGGCCGTCCGCGGCCTCGGGCGCCGCCCCCACGGTGACGCCGTCGTCCACGGCCGAGTCATCGTGCACCGCGCTACCGTCCGCCGCGCTACCGTCCGCCGGGGCGCCGTGCACCGAGCCACCGTCATCCGCGGCACCGTCCGGCGGAGCACCCTCCGCCGGCCGACCGGCATCCGCCGGGCCTGCGGAAACGACCACGGACCGCGCCAGCAGGTCCGCACCCGTGGGTGCGGACCTGCCGTCGCGGTCCGTGGAAGGTTCGTGCGTGGTCATCGGGCTGAGCTTATCTCCCAGGCCTGAAAGGCCAAGGCCTGCGGCCCGGGAGGAAGGGCCCGACCCGAGACTCCGTGCCCCGGTGAGCCGGGGCGACGGATCACCTGTCGCGCTTCTCCTTGATCTTCGCGGCCTTGCCGCGCAGGTCACGGAGGTAGTACAGCTTGGCGCGACGAACGGCACCGCGGGTCACGACCTCGATCTTCTCGACGACCGGGGTGTGCACCGGGAAGGTGCGCTCCACGCCGACGTTGAAGCTGACCTTGCGGACGGTGAAGGTCTCACCGATGCCGGCGCCGTGGCGACGGATGACGACGCCCTGGAAGACCTGGACGCGGGAGCGGTTGCCCTCGATGACGCGGACGTGAACCTTGAGGGTGTCACCCGGACGGAAGGACGGGACGTCGGTACGCAGCGAGGCCGCGTCGACAGCAGCGAGCTTGTTGCTCATGATGCTCTCCATCGCAGACGCCACAGGCCGCCCACGGAAGTTCGTGAAGAAGGATGGTGCTGCGGGCCGCATCGGCTGGCGGTGAGCCCCCTGTGGCGGGCGCATCGGGCCACGTAGCGACCCCGAGGGGACGCCCAGCGACAGACAACAGTCGCCTATTCTTCCACAGCATCCGCCGTGGGCCGAAATCGGCCGGCCGCCTCGTCCCAGACCAGGCCGAGCAGGTTGAGCGCCTCGCGCTCCTTCTTGTCGAAGGCGCCGAGCTGCCAGCGTGCCACCAGGTCCGGCCGGTTGGCGAGGGTCCGGGCGAAGGCCTGCTCCCTGCGCCACCGCGCGATCTTCCCGTGGTGGCCGCTGAGCAGCACCTCCGGCACCTCGCGGCCGCGCCACTCGGCGGGCTTGGTGTAGACGGGGCCCTCCAGCAGGTCGGCCATGGCGCCGGGGGCGAAGGAGTCGTCCCGGTGGGACTCGGCGTTGCCGAGCACCCCGGGCAGCAGCCGGGCGATGGCCTCGACCATCACCAGGACGGCGACCTCGCCGCCCGCCAGCACGTAGTCGCCGATGGACGCCTCCACCACCGGCATGCGGGTGGCGGCCTCCTCGATGACCCGGCGGTCGATGCCCTCGTATCGGGCCGGGGCGAAGGCGAGCCAGGAGCGGCCTGCCAGTTCCTGTGCGAGTTCCTGGGTGAACGGGCGTCCGCTCGGGGTGGGGACGACCAGGGTCGGCACCTCGCCCTCCGGCCCCTGGGCGAGCACCGCGTCCAGGGCGGCACCCCACGGCTCGGGCTTCATCACCATGCCGGGCCCGCCGCCGTACGGGGTGTCGTCGACCGTGCGGTGGACGTCGGTGGTCCAGCCGCGCAGGTCGTGCAGGTGCACGTCCAGCTGGCCGCGGGCGCGGGCCTTGCCGACCAGGGAGACGTTCAGCGGCTCCAGGTACTCGGGGAAGATCGTGACGACGTCGATCCGCATCTCACTCACGCCCGGTACCGCCCGCGGAGCCGTCTCCGGCGTCGCCGTCACGCGCGGAGCCGTCGCCGCCGTCCCCGACCTCCGTCTCGGCACCGGAGCCACCGACAGCACCGGCATCACCTGCCTCCGGCTCCAACGGCTCGATCAGCCCGGCCGGCGGTGTGATGACGGCGCGCTGGTTCTCCAGGTCGATGGTGGGGACGATCTGCTCGACGAAGGGCACCAGCACCTCGGTGCCGTCCGGCCTGGTGACGGTCAGCAGGTCCTGGTAGGGCAGGTGGAGGACCTCGGAGAGCTCGCCCACGACGGTGCCGTCGGCCAGCACCACGTCCAGGCCGATCAGCTGGTGGTCGTAGTACTCGTCCGGGTCCTCGGGGGTCTCCTCCGGGTCGACCTCGGCGATCAGCATGGTGCCGCGCAGCGCTTCGGCGGCGTTGCGGTCCTTGACGCCGGCGAAGCGGAGCAGCAGCCGGCCGCTGTGCACCCGGCCGGACTCGATGGTCAGCGGGCCGGTGGAGGCGGGGTCGGTGAGAAGGACGGCGCCCGGCCCGAGCCGGAGTTCGGGTTCGTCGGTGCGGACTTCGACACTGACGTCGCCCCTGATGCCGTGGGCACGGCCGATCCGGCCGACGACGAGCTGCACGGTGATCGTTCTCCTGGGGTGTTGCCGCGCTCCACGGCGCGTTCCTGGCTGGGCTGGCGGGCCGGGCTGCGGCCGAACGCCAGAAGGGCCGGCCGGGACGACGTGCGTCCCGGCCGGCCCCTGGTACCGACGATGACCTGACGGCTCCGCGTCAGCGGATGCTGTCCACGTCGACGAGGTCGACCCGGACGTTCCGGCCGCCGAGCGCACCCACCACGGTACGCAGTGCGCGGGCCGTACGACCCCCGCGGCCGATCACCTTGCCGAGGTCGTCGGGGTGCACCCGGACCTCGATGGTGTTGCCCCGGCGCAGGTTGCGCGAGCGCACCTGCACCTCGTCGGGGTGCTCGACGATGCCCTTCACCAGGTGGTCCAGGGCTTCCTCGATCATGCTCAGGCCTCGGTGGAGGCGGCCTCGGCGTCAGCCTCGGCCTTGTCCGCCTTCTTCGCCTTCGGGGTGATGGCAACACCGGTGGTGCTGTCCTCGAAGCCCGCGACGGCCTTGGCGAACAGGTGCGAGAAGTCCTCGACCTTGGGCTCGGCGACCTTCAGCGGCTCCGGCGCCGGCAGGCCCTTGAACTTCTGCCAGTCACCGGTGAGCTTCAGGATGGCGAGGACCGGCTCGGTCGGCTGGGCGCCGACGGACAGCCAGTACTGGGCGCGGTCGCCGTCGACCTCGATCTTCGAGGGGTTGTAGGTCGGCTGGTAGATGCCGATCTCCTCGATCGCGCGGCCGTCACGCTTGGTGCGGGAGTCGGCGACGACGATGCGGTAGTGCGGGGAGCGAATCTTGCCGAGACGCTTCAGCTTGATCTTGACTGCCACGGGAGTGGGTTCTCCTGGTGTTGACGTGGGTGAGCGGCCGCTGTCACTGCGTGGGGTTGCGGCGACCGGCCGTTCAAGGGACACGCCAGCCGTAGGAGAGAGGGGTCCTGCCCGGCTGCCGAGTACTCAGCTGTCCATTCTGCCACAGTCGGGCCTGACGCCCGAACCGGCCCGCTCCGGGGCCGCGGCCCACCGGAGGGCCGGACGCACCGCGAAGTTCAGGAACACGGCACGGAGCCCCGGCAGCGTTCCACCGGGGGCGGTGCACGACGACGAGGGCAGAACGACCGAACGGCACGGAGGTCCGCACGGGCAAGGACGCCCGCACAGGACAAGCAGGACAAGGACGCCTGCGCGGGCGGGAACGACTGCGCGGGCAGGGACCGCACAGGCTGCGACAGCACGCGGACCGGCTCGACCGAGGGCCCCCGCCCCCGGTAGAGCCGAGCACAGCGAACTGTCGCGAAGGAGGTGTCACCGGCGGCGCACGTCCGCCGGCCGGTACTCAGCCGGTCCCCCGGGGGGCCGACCGGTGCCGGAGGGAAATCAGCCGATCTTGAACGGCTGCTGGCAGGCACCGCACACGATGGACGCCTGCGCGAGCACGGAGGGGACGACGCGGACGTTCCGCCCGCAGCCGCACACCGCCTTGACGCGCACGCCGCCGCCGGACGAGCCGTGCCGCGCCGCGGGGCCGCGGAAGGCCCGGTGGCTGCCCTCGCCGGCGACGGCGAGCTGGTGCGCCCCGAGCGCGCGGTCCAGCCGCTCGATGGTGTCGGCGTACCTGTCCTGCGTCTCCTTGAGCATGGTCACCTGGGAGAAGCCGCTGCTGGCGTGCGGCTCGACCGGGTGGGCCAGCCCGAGCTCGGAGGCGAGCATCAGGAAGCGCCGGTTGTGGTAGCGACCGGCCCGCGAGGTGTCGCGGATCTCCCGCGCGGCGGCCAGTCCGTGGGCGGCTTCGTGCAGCAGACGCTCGAAACCGAGCCGGGTGCCGCACGCCGAGGAGGACTCGCCGATCAGTGCCTCGGGCGAGGCCAGGTCGGGGAGGTCCTGATGATGGGCCTGGATGTCGCTCCAGGCGGCGGCCAGTTCGGCCGCGAGGACGAGAGGCTGTGTCGTGCTCACGCTGGACCAACGATGGAGAGAGGGCCGATGTTCCGCGAGTTCCCGTTCACCGGGAATTCCCAGCATTCTCTCAGGAATGCGTGGCCGCACCTGAATTGCGTTGTTCTGACCTGACGCAAGACCAACCCCCTGCATCTGTGGACCCGCCGATTCTCGACGGGCTCTCGGCTATCACCCGGGGAACGCGCATGCCGCCCCAAGGAGGACGGCCCGCAGCCCGGTCGAAATTGACAGGGCCACGGGCCGTATACCGTACCGCTTGTTTCGCACCGCCGGGAGTTGACCGGCGAGTAGCATCGACGAGCAGTGTGCAAACCGTGGTTAACAATCCGCTGAATCGGCATCGAATTGCAACCGAGAGGCGCCCGGAAGGGCTTCGGTTTGTTCCGGTCCGCGCCCGGGATCGCTCGTGCACTCCACGATCGTTGACTCCCGGGTGCGAACAGTTGTCCGTAGGCGGTGCTCAGTAGGCGCGGGCGACGATGGCGATGTTCCCGGCCTGGTCGTCGGCCTCCGGCACGGAGCCGTCGGCGGCGACGATGCAGCGCACCGAGACGCCCTGCTCGGCCAGCTTGGCCTCGCCCTCCGGGCCGAGGTCGGCCCAGGAGATCCGGCCCCAGCCGGTGGCCGCGGCCTCGACGGCCTCCTCGATGCTCGCGACGTCGACCGTCCGGGCCTCGCGGCGCTCGCGGGACTGGCGGAGCAGCAGCGCCTGGTCCTCCTCCAGGATGCCGGGCACGATCGCGGCCAGGCCGTCCACCGAGACCGGCTCCTTGCCGCCGGCGATCCGGCGGACCAGCATCGCGGTGCCGTTCTCCAGGTCGCGCGGGCCGACCTCGATGCGCAGCGGGACGCCCTTGAGCTCCCAGTCGACGGCGCGGCGGCCGAACGGGGTGTCGGTGCGGTCGTCGACCACGACGCGGACACCGACGGCCTCCAGGGCGGCGCCGATCTCGCGGACCTTGGCGAGCACCGCGTCATCGCCCTTGATCGCCAGCACGACGGCCTGGACGGCGGCGAGGCGCGGCGGCACCCGCAGGCCGCTGTCGTCGCCGTGGGACATGATCAGGCCGCCGACCATGCGGGTGGAGACGCCCCAGGAGGTCTGCCAGACGTGCTCGCGCTCGGCACCCTGCAGCTGGTACGTGGTGTTGAACGCCTTGGCGAAGTTCTGGCCGAGCTCGTGGCTGGTGCCCATCTGCAGGGCCTTGCCGTCGCCCATCATGCCTTCGAGGGTGAGGGTGTTGATGGCACCGGCGAAGCGCTCGCGGGCGGTCTTGCGGCCGAGCACCACGTCGATGCCGAGCACGTTGGTCATGAAGTCGCCGTACACCTCGGTGTGGATGCGCGAGGCGTAGGCGCGGGCGTCCTCGTAGGTGGCGTGGGCGGTGTGGCCCTCCTGCCAGAGGAACTCGGTGGTGCGCAGGAAGACGCGCGGGCGGAGCTCCCAGCGGACGACGTTGGCCCACTGGTTGATCAGCAGCGGCAGGTCACGGTGGCTCTGGACCCACTTGGAGAAGTACTCGTTGATGATCGTCTCGGAGGTGGGACGGACGACGACCGGCTCCTCCAGCTCCTTGCCGCCACCGTGGGTGACCACCGCGAGCTCGGGGGCGAAGCCCTCGACGTGCTCCGCCTCCTTGGTCAGGTAGGACTGCGGGATGAACATCGGGAAGTAGGCGTTCTGTGCGCCGGCCTTCTTGATGCGGGCGTCCATCTCCTGCTGCATCCGCTCCCACAGGCTGTACCCGTACGGTCGGATGACCATGGTGCCGCGCACCGGACCGTTGTCGGCCAGCTCGGCCTTGTTGATCAGGTCCTGGTACCAGCGGGGGAAGTCTTCCGACTGGGGGGTGAGTACGGGTGTCTTGGCCATGGGGCAGATGGTACGGGGATCGGGGTGCCGATCGTGAATCCGTTTCACCAGCGCACTGCGGGGGCGCACGCCTCGGCGCACGGACACTCCCTGCACACCTCTGGACGGCAGCGCCCGACCGCTGTTCGCTGGAAGGCGGGGCGGGACACGACCGGGGGGAGCCGGAGCATCGGACGCACACACCGAATGGGAGGCCGCGATGGCTTCAGCGCAGGTGACCGCCACGACCGCGCAGCGCCCGCACGCGGGCGGCGGAGCGGGGTCGCACGGTCGGGCGCGTGACTGGGCGGAGATCCAGGAGCGGATGCTGGTGCCGCTCTACCAGGCGGTATACCGGCGGTTGGAGGTCGGGCCGGCGACCAGCCTGCTCGGTCTCGGCTGCCGCTCGGGGCTCGCCCTGCTGCTCGCCGCGGACCGCGGCGCGCAGGTCGCCGGACTGGAGCCGGAGGCGGAGCTGCGCGAACTCGCGGAGGGCCGGCGACTGCGGGTGGCGGGTGTCGGCGGCATCGACCGGTCGGGCCAACCCGTCCCCCGCTCGGCGTATTCGCTGGTCACTGTTTTCGAGGAGCTAGCCTACGTGGCGGATCCCGCCGTCCTGGTGCTGGAGGCGGCGACGCTCACCCTGCAGGGCGGGCACGTGGTGCTGGCCGGCTGGGGGCCGCCGGAGCGGTGCGAGAGCGCGAGCGTGCTGGAGGTGGCCCGGCGCCGCTCGGCCCGGGTCCCCGCCCGCGACCCGTTCGCACTGAGCGCCCCCGGCGCACTGGAGGAGCTGTGCGCCGGCGTGGGGCTCCGGCCCGCCGGCAGCGGCCGGGTCAGCTGCCCATTCGCCTACCCGGACCTCGACAGCGCCGTCCGCGGCATGCTCTCGACCGGCCTGTACGGGGGCGCGATCGAGGAGTGGGGGCCGGCGCTGGTGACGAAGGAGCTGGAGGAGGCGCTGCACCCCTTCGTGCAGGCGGACGCCTCGGTGCGGATGGCCAACGTGTTCCGGTACGTGGTGGCCGAGCAGCCGCGCTGATCCGTCGCGGCCCGGGGCGGGCGCCCCCGCCCCGGGCCGCGGCGCGCGGTGGCTCCCCGCCCGGCCGCGGTTCAGCGGTCGAGCGGGGTCCACTCCTCGGCGGTCAGTGCGTACCGCTCGTGGTCGCGCCAGGCGCCGGAGAGGAACAGCATCCGCGGGGTGAAGCCCTCGTGCCGGAAGCCGAGCCGCTCGGCCAGGGCGACGGAGCGGACGTTGTCGGGCTGCACGTTGATCTCCAGCCGGTGCAGGCCGAGCCCGCCGCGCTCGCCCGGGGCGAAGCAGCGGTCGACCACCAGCCGCATGCCCTCGGTCATCCGCCCGGTGCCCGCGTAGGGCAGGTAGGAGTCGTAGCCGAGGGCGCCGTTGCAGAAGCGGCCCATCACGATGTTGGCCACGTTGCACTTGCCGACGAGCCCGCCGCTGGCGACGTCCTCGATCAGGAAGGTGCGCAGGCCGGGGCCCTGACGGTCCAGCAGCTCGGCGAGGCCGTCCGGCTCCACCGGGTTCCAGCGCCCTATGTGGTCGGCCGAGCGCCGCACCGCCTCGGCGTACGGGGCCACGTCGTCCGGTCGGGGTTCCCTGATCCTCACTCGCACACCACCATCATCGGCCATGGGTGCGGGCGGGCGCCGGACGGGTCGTTCGCGCAGCGCGGCAGGCCTCCGGAAACGCCGCCGGCCCGCCGCCCCGGGCGAGGGGGCGGCGGGCCGGCGGGCGGGGACCGTCAGAGCAGGTCCTTGAACTCCTTGGGCAGTTCGAAGTCGGCCGGGCCCTTGCCCGCGCCGAGGCCGAAGGCGCCGCCCGGGGCGGCCTGCTGCTGGCCCTGGCCGCCGGCCCCGAGGGCGCGACGCTCGGCGGCGGCCGCCTCCTCCTGGGCCCGCTTCAGCGGGTTGCCGGACTTGCGCTTGCCCTTGGCGGCCGGGGCCTTCTTGGCGGACTTCTTGCCGCCGCCGCCCATGCCGGGGATGCCCGGCATGCCGGGGATGCCCTTGCCGGAGGCCATGGCGGACATCATCTTGCGGGCCTCGAAGAACCGCTCGACGAGGTTGTTGACCTCGCCGACCTGGACGCCCGAGCCCTTGGCGATGCGCAGCCGGCGCGAGCCGTTGATCATCTTCGGGTCGGTGCGCTCGGCGGGGGTCATCGACTTGATGATCGCGCCGACGCGGTTGACGTCCTTGTCGTCGATGTTGTTGATCTGGTCGCGGATCTGACCCATGCCGGGCAGCATGCCGAGCAGCTTGGAGATCGAGCCCATCTTCTGGACCTGCTCCAGCTGCGACAGGAAGTCGTCGAGCGTGAAGTCCTTGCCGCCGCCCTGGAGCTTGGAGGCCATCTTCTCGGCCTCGGCCTGCGAGAAGGTCTGCTCGGCCTTCTCGATGAGCGACAGCATGTCGCCCATGCCGAGGATGCGCGAGGCCATCCGGTCCGGGTGGAAGGCGTCGAAGTCGTCGACCTTCTCGCCGTTGGAGGCGAACATGATCTGGCGGCCGGTCACGTGGGCGACCGAGAGGGCGGCGCCGCCGCGGGCGTCGCCGTCGAGCTTGGAGAGCACGACGCCGGTGAAGTCGACGCCCTCCAGGAAGGCCTGCGCGGTGGTGACCGCGTCCTGGCCGACCATGGCGTCGACGACGAACAGGACCTCGTCGGGCTGGACGGCGGCCCGGATGTCGGCGGCCTGCTGCATCATCTCGGCGTCGATGCCGAGGCGGCCGGCGGTGTCGACGATGACGACGTCGTACTGCTTCTGCTTGGCGTACTCGATCGAGTCGCGGGCGACCTTGACCGGGTCGCCGACGCCGTTGCCCGGCTCGGGGCCGTAGAAGGCCACGCCGGCCCGCTCGGCGACGACGCCGAGCTGGTTGACCGCGTTGGGGCGCTGGAGGTCGCAGGCGACCAGCAGGGGGGTGTGCTTCTGGCTCTTGAGCCAGTGGCCGAGCTTTCCGGCGAGGGTGGTCTTACCGGCACCCTGCAGACCGGCCAGCATGATCACGGTCGGGCCGGTCTTGGCGTACCGCAGGCGGCGGGTCTCGCCACCGAGGATGCTGATGAGCTCCTCGTTGACGATCTTGATGATCTGCTGCGCCGGGTTCAGCGCGCCGGAGACCTCCGCGCCGAGGGCGCGGTCCTTGACCTGCTTGATGAAGGCCCGCACCACCGGCAGCGCGACATCCGCCTCCAGCAGCGCGATCCGGATCTCGCGGGCGGTGGCGTCGATGTCCGCCTCGCTGAGGCGGCCCTTGCCCCGGAGGTTCTTGAACGTCGCTGCGAGGCGGTCGGAGAGAGTGTCGAACACGTCGGTCGCGGGTCCCTTGCGGCATCGGTATGGGTACTGTCGTCGCCCCCCAGGGTATCGGGCCGCCCGGCGAACGGTCTCCACCCCGGTCGTCCGGCGGCCGCACACGCGCTCCGGCCGCCGGCCGCGGGCTCAGCCGAGGGCCTCCTGGACCGCTCTGGCCACCTGCGTCGCACGCGCCGCGGCCAGCGGCAGGCCCTCGGCATCGGTGACGTAGAAGGCGTCCACCGCGTCCGCACCGAGCGTGGAGACGTACGCGGCGCGCACCCGGACCCCGGCCGCGTCCAGGGCCCGGCCGATCCGGTGCAGCAGGCCGGGCGCGTCGTGCGCACGGACCTCCAGGATGGTGGCGCTGGTGGACGCGCCGGGGGCCACCGAGACGACCGGTGGCGGGGCGGCGATGCCGCGCCGCCGGGGTGCGGCGGCGTCGCGCTCGGCGAGCTTGCGGGCGACGTCCAGCGAGCCGTCCAGGGCCCGGCGCAGGTCGGCGCGGAGCCGGGCCGCCTCCGGCAGTTCGCCGTACTCGGCGGCGACCGTCCAGGAGAGCAGCAGCACCGGGCCGGCACCGATCGGGTCGAGCTCGCGCAGCGAGGCGGAGCGGACGGTGAGCCGGTGCAGGGCGAGGACGCCCGCGACCGTGCCGAGCAGGCCGGGCCGGTCCGGGATGGCCAGGGTGAGCTCGACGCCCATCGGCTCGGTGCCGGTGGTGTCCTGCTCGGTGTGGGCGTGCAGCGAGAGCGCGGGCGCACCGGTGCGGGCGGCCTCCACGGCGAGCCGCTCCTCCTCGGCGGTGGGGTCGCCGGCCGGCGGGTGGCTGACGCCGCCGGCCAGCCGGGCGGCCGCCCGGGCGACCAGGTTGCCGACCAGCGAGGCGCGCCAGCTGCTCCAGGCGGCCGGGCCGGTGGCGGTGGCGTCGGCCTCGGTGAGGGCGTGCAGCAGCTCCAGGTGCGGCAGGGTGCCGACGACCTTGGTGATGGCGTCGACGGTGGCCGGGTCGTCCGGGTCCCGGCGGGTGGCGGTGTCGACCAGGGTGAGGTGGTGGCGGACCAGCAGGGCGAGGGTGTCGGTGTCGTTCTTGTCGAAGCCCATCCGGGCGGCGACGTCGCGGACGATGACCTCGCCGGCCTCCGAATGGTCGCCGGGCCAGCCCTTGCCGATGTCGTGCAGCAGGGCGGCGACCAGCAGAAGGTCGGGGCGGGCCACCCGGCGGGTCATCGCGGCGGCCCGCACCGCGGTCTCGATCAGGTGCCGGTCGACCGTCCAGCGGTGCACGGCGTTGCGCTGAGGACGGCAGCGCACCCGCTCCCAGTCGGGCAGCAGCCGGGTGATCAGCCCCTCCGCCTCCAGGGCCTCCCAGACCGGCAGACAGGCCTCGCCGGCGCCGAGCAGGGTGATCAGCTGCTCGCGGGCCTCGTCCGGCCAAGGCACCGGCAGCGGCTTGGTCTCGGCGGCCAGCCGCCGGACGGTGGCGTACGCGACGGTGAGACCGGCCTGGGCGGCCGCGGCGGCGGCACGCAGCGGCAGGACCGGGTCCTGGGCGGGGCGGGCGCCCTGGGCGAGCACGGCCTCGCCGTCCTGCTCGACGACGCCCTCGGCGAGCGGGCGGCGGTCCACGACGCCCTTGGCGACGGCGCCCGCGCCGCGGCCGGTGCCGCTGAACGGGAAGGCGATCCGGGAGAGCCGGCGGCCGCGGCCGCTGCGGGCGGCGAGCACCCGCTCGACGGCGCGCCAGGTGACGTCGGAGGCGTAGGTGATGGTGCGGGCGGCCTCGTAGACCTGTCGGAGCAGGGTGTCGGCGTCGAGGACGCCGAGCCGGGCCGCGACCTGGTCCTGGTCCTGCAGGCTGAGCCGCTCGGTGGCGCGGCCGGTGGTGAGGTGCAGGGCGTCGCGGACGTCGGCGAGCCGGGCGGCGGCGGCCTCCAGACCGTCGCGAGGCGCGTCGGCGAGCCAGGTGGCGGCGACGGCGTTGAGGGCGACGACGTCCCGCAGGCCGCCGCGGGCCTCCTTGAGGTCGGGTTCGAGCAGGAAGGAGAGCTCGCCGTGGCGTTCGGCGCGCTCGGCGGAGAGCTGCTGGAGTTCGGGCAGCCGGGCGGCGGCGCCGGCCCGCCAGTCGGCGAGCAGGGTGGAGCGCAGCGATGCGGTGAGGGCGGCGTCGCCGGCGATGTGGCGGGCGTCCAGCAGGCCGAGCTGGGCCTTGAGGTCCTCCGCTGCGACGGCGCGGGCCTCGTCGAGGGTGCGCACCGAGTGGTCGAGGGCGGCGCCGGAGTCCCAGACCGGGTACCAGATCCGCTCGGGCAGCCGGGGGTCGATCGGGCCCTCGTGGAGCAGCAGGACGTCGAGGTCGCTGCGCGGGGAGAGTTCGCCGCGGCCGTAGCCGCCGACGGCGACCAGGGCGGTGCCGGCGGGGGCGCCGGCGTCCCGGTAGAGCCCGGTGAGCCAGCCGTCGGTGAGCCGGGCGAGCGCGGTGCGGCGGGCGGCCCCGCCGAGACCGGGGTCGGCGAGCAGCCGGGTGCGCGCGGCGCCGTGGTCGTCCGGGCGGGCCGGGTCGGAGGGGTGGGCTTCGGTCGTCGTCACGTCAAAGATCCCATCCGTGGGGCGGGGGCCGGATACGCCTCCGGCGGACCTGCCGGTGGGCAGGTCCGCCATGAGCGTGTGGTGCTGATGCTAGAGCGCGTCGGGGCCGCGCTCGCCGGTGCGGACGCGCACCGCCGTGTCGACCGGGACGGCCCAGACCTTGCCGTCACCGATCTTGCCGGTGCGGGCGGCCTTGACCACGACGTCGATCAGCTGCTCGGCGTCGTCGTCCTCGACGAGGATCTCGATGCGGACCTTGGGCACCAGGTCGACGGTGTACTCCGCACCCCGGTAGACCTCGGTGTGGCCGCGCTGCCGGCCGTAGCCGCTGGCCTCGGTGACGGTCAGGCCGTGGACGCCGAAGGCCTGCAGGGCCTCCTTCACGTCGTCCAGGCGGTGCGGCTTGATGACTGCGGTGATGAGCTTCATCAGGCGTCGACCTCGGCCTTCGTGGCGGCGGTGGCAGGGGTGGCGGAGACGGCCCGGGCGAGGCTGGCGCCGACCGCGGTGAAGTCGTAGGCGGACTCGGCGTGCTCCGCCTGGTCGATGCCGGAGACCTCGACGTCCTCGGAGACCCGGAAGCCGACCGTCTTGTGGATGGCGAGGCCCAGGACGTAGGTGACGACGAAGGAGTACACGGCGACCGCGACCACGCCGAGCGCCTGCTTGCCGAGCTGGTCGAAGCCGCCGCCGTAGAAGAGACCCTTGGCGGTCTGGCCGACGTGGCCGGTGGCGAAGAAGCCGATCAGCAGGGAGCCGATGACACCGCCGACGAGGTGGACACCGACCACGTCGAGCGAGTCGTCGAAGCCGAGCTTGTACTTGAGGCTGATCGCGGCGGCGCAGGCGACACCGGCGATGATGCCGATCGCGATGGCGCCGAGCGGGGAGACCGAGCCACAGGCGGGGGTGATGGCGACCAGACCGGCGACCGCACCGGAGGCGGCACCGAGGGTGGTGAAGGCGCCGTGCTTGATCTTCTCGTAGGCGAGCCAGCCGAGGACGGCGGCGGCGGTGGCGACCTGGGTGTTCATGAACGCCATGCCGGCCACGCCGTTGGCGGCGAGCGCCGAGCCGGCGTTGAAGCCGAACCAGCCGAACCACAGCAGGCCGGAGCCGAGCATCACCAGCGGGAGGCTGTGCGGACGCATCGGGTCCTTCTTGAAGCCGATGCGCTTGCCGAGCACCAGGGCGAGGGCGAGGCCCGCGACACCGGCGTTGATGTGGACGGCGGTGCCACCGGCGAAGTCGATGACGCCGTTGCGGTCGCCGAGCCAGCCGCCGTTGCCCTTGTCGAAGGCGAACACCCAGTGCGCGACCGGGAAGTAGACGACGGTGACCCAGAGCGCCACGAACAGCGACCAGGCCGCGAACTTGGCGCGGTCGGCGATGGCGCCGCTGATGAGGGCCGGGGTGATGATGGCGAACATCAGCTGGAAGGCCGCGAATCCGGTGACCGGGATGGTGCCGCTGAGGTCGTTCAGCCCGATGCCGCGGAAGCCCAGGAAGTCCAGGTTGCCGATCAGGCCGGCGCCGGCGTCCGGTCCGAAGGCGAGGCTGTAGCCGTAGAGGACCCACAGGACGCTGACGATCGCGAGCGTAATGAAGCTCATGACCAGCATGTTGAGGGTGCTCTTGACCCTGACCATGCCTCCGTAGAAGAAGGCCAGGCCCGGTGTCATCAACATGACCAGGGCCGCACAGATGAACACAAAGGCGGTATCGCCCGCGCTGAAGCCGTCCGGCATCGGCGTCTCCTCGTGAATGGAAGCCGCTCCACACCCGGGATCCCTGTCCCGTTCCACCCGGGGTGTCGGCGATGTGAAGGAGAGTGCCGAAGGCTGATTTCGGCCGATGCGGCTCGATGTTTCGCCGCCGTGACGCAACCAACGGGGGCGTTACGAGCACGTGAACCACGGCCGTGCCATGACAGATCTGCGTTACCGTTCCGCCGCTCGGTACAGCGGGTACGGGAGGGTTCACCGACCGTGGAGGCCCGGGGGCGAAGGGCGGGGGAGCCCGTACGGATACGTAGCCGCACGGACCCCCACGGTCGGGGTCGGGGGCGAGGATGGCCGAAAGCGGCCCCTCGCGGGCGGTGGTCAGACCGCCGAGGCGAACTCCGGAATGTCCTGCACCACGCGCTCGGCCAGCCGGGCGACCTCGGGCACGCCCTTGTACTGGCGGTTGGCGGCCTCGGTGGTCTTGCGCACGCGGGTGTTGAGCCGCTCCGAGCGGACCTTGGTGGCGATGTCGACGGCCTGCTCGGCCATCACCGCCGCCTGCTCCGGCTCGTTCTGCAGCAGGTGGACGCTGGCCATGCCGATCAGATTGAACGCGTAGCTGCGGACGTGCTCGCCGTCCTGCCGGAACAGGTCGACGGCGCGCTCCATCACCGGGGCGGACATCGAGGCGTACAGCTGGCTGCGGCTGGAGTGGTAGGCCAGGTCGCGGAACGAGTGCGCGTTCTCCGCGTTGAGCTCGGCCTCGGAGAAGAACCGGAGCCAGTTCGGGTCGGCGTCGCCGGCGCGGCAGTCGCTGAAGGTGTCCTCGGCGAGCCGGGCGGCCCGGGCGCAGCGGTTGACCTCGCCGATGGTGGAGTAGGCGCGGGCCTCCATCGCGTACAGCAGCGCCTGCTGGCGGGGGGTGGCGGTGTCGCGGCTGCCGTACTGGGCGAGGTGGATGAGCTCCAGTGCGTCCTCGCCGCGGTTGAGGTGGATCATCTGGCGGCTCATGTCGGTCAGGATGAGGGCGCCGAACGGGCGGTCCCCTGCTTCCTTGGCGGCATGGAGGGCCAGCACGTAGTACTTCTGCGCGCTGGGGTGCATGCCGACGTCGTAGGACATCCAGCCGGCCAGGTGGGCGAGTTCGGCGGTGAGCCGGAACAGCCGCTTGGTGGTGGGCTCGGGGTAGGACTCCTGGAGGAGGTCGGTGACCTCGTGGAGCTGGCCGACCACGGCCTTGCGGCGCAGGCCGCCGCCGTTCTGCGCGTCCCACTGGCGGAACATCACCGTGGTCTGCTCGAGGAGTTGGAGCTCGGGCTCGGAGAGCCGGCCGGTGTAGGGCTCGCCGCCGTTGGCGGCGGTGAGGATCGGGGTCGGCGCGCCGCCGGGGCCGGGGGTGAGCCAGCGCTGCATGGGCTCGATGAGGGCGGCGCCGGCGGTCAGGGCGAGCGAGGTGCCCAGGAAGCCGCGGCGGTTGAGCATCAGGTCGCTGCGCGAGTACTCGCTGATCAGCTGGACGGTCTGGTCGCCGCTCCACGGCAGGTCGACGCCGCCGCCGACGGTGGAGACCGGGACGGCGGTGCGCAGGCCGAGCTCCTCGATCGAGACCACCGAGCCGAAGCGCTCGGAGAACAGCTCGGACAGGATCTTCGGGATGGGCTCGCGCGGTTGCTCCCCGTCGAGCCAGCGGCGCACCCGGGAGGTGTCGGTGCTGACGTGGTGGGCGCCGATCTGGCGGGCCCTGCGGTTGACCTGACGCGCCAACTCGCCCTTGGACCAGCCGCTTCGGGCGAACCACGACGTCAGCTTCTCGTTCGGTTGCTTCTCTCCCATGGGAACGCCCCATCCCGCCCGGCCCCGCACTGGGCCCCGCTCGTGGTGCCCGACGGTTCGGGCGCTTGCTCGACGTACCGTGCCTGCTCGACTGCCGAGGAGGCGGACCCCCGTACTGTGGACGGTCCGCTGTGCTCCGTGTGCCGAACGTAACGTGATTTCCGCCATCCGGGGGAGCACCGCCGAGGAAACGCCACCCTTCGCCACCCCTGCGAGTGAACAAAGAGTGGCCGGGTCGCGCTTCACTGGTAGCCGGTTCGCAGTGACCCCGGCACATGCCCGACGGATGGGCTCCCGCCCTGGGGGCGGATCAACTGCCGTCGATGCTACCGGTTTTGACGGACCGCCAGAGGACGGAGGAACCCTCGTGCGACAGCGACCTCCCGGTATCCGCAGCTCCGGGGCCCGCCGGCTGCTGGAACGCGCGACACGAATCGGAGCGCGTCCGACAGCGCGCGCCGCCGGTGCACCACCCGCACCGCGCGTGACGTCCGACGCACCGTCACAGTCCCGTAACCACCGGCATCCAGAACCTGTTGGGGAAGGCATGGACAACCTGTTCGGCGAACTCCGGCTGCGGCACCTGCGGCTGGCGCCGCGCGGCACCCTGCGGCGCACCCGGGCCACCGCCCTCCGGGCGGCCGGCGAGTACACCGCCCGCCTCGGCTGGACGGTCGTCGCGGGTGCGGCCCGCGCCCACCGCTCCCCCGCCGTCTGCGACTGCGCCGCCGCGCACTGCGCCGCCCCCGGCCTGCACTCCGCGGCCGGCCCGAAGGCCGCCCCCGGCACCCCGGCGGACGAACTGCCCGCGCTGCTGGCCGCGGACGCGCCGGTGCTGCTGCCGGCCGGGCTGCACTTCGACGTCCTGGACGTTCCGGAGCAGCCGGGTCTGCAGGCGCTCGTCCGGCTGGAGCGGATGGGCACCCAGGTCGGGCCGGTGCTCGCCTCGCCGGCCGGGCGGCTGCTGTTCTTCGTGGCGCCCGGCACCGCGCGCCGGCTGCCCGAACTGCTGTACCGGATGGGCTGGGACGACGCCTCGCTGGACCTGGTCTGCCACGGCGCCGGGTCGTACGTGGCCGCACCGCCGACGGTGCTCGGCGGGCTCGGCCCGATGCGCTGGGTGCGCCGCCCGACCCGGGAGAGCGCGGCCTGTCCTCCGGAGGCCCGGCTGCTGCTCGGCACCCTGGCGTACGCCTGCCACCGCGGGCGGGCTCGCGCGTGCGAGCCGGCCTGGCCGGCCGCCTGAGGGGCCGGACGACACGGCGGCGGGCCGCCGCCCCGGGGTTCGGGGCGGCGGCCCGCCGCTGTGCTGTCCGCCGGTGCGGGTCAGTCGCCGATCAGGGCGTCCACGAAGGCGGCCGGCTCGAACGGCGCCAGGTCGTCGGCGCCCTCGCCGAGGCCGACCAGCTTGACCGGCACACCGAGTTCGCGCTGGACGGAGACGACGATGCCGCCCTTGGCGGTGCCGTCGAGCTTGGTCAGCACGATGCCGGTGATGTCGACGACCTCGGCGAACACCCGGGCCTGGACGAGGCCGTTCTGGCCGGTGGTGGCGTCCAGGACGAGCAGCACCTCGTCGACCGGGCCGTGCTTCTCGACGACCCGCTTGACCTTGCCGAGCTCGTCCATCAGGCCGGTCTTGGTGTGCAGCCGGCCGGCGGTGTCGACGAGGACGGTGTCGACGCCCTCGGCGATGCCCTCCTTGACGGCGTCGAAGGCGACCGAGGCCGGGTCGCCGCCCTCGGGCCCGCGGACGGTGTGCGCGCCGACCCGCTCGCCCCAGGTCTGCAGCTGGTCGGCGGCGGCGGCACGGAAGGTGTCGGCGGCGCCGAGCACCACCCGGCGGCCGTCGGCGACGAGCACCCGGGCGAGCTTGCCGGTGGTGGTGGTCTTGCCGACGCCGTTCACGCCGACGACCAGGACGACCGCGGGGCCCTCCTCGTGCTTGGTGGAGTGGACGGTGCGGTCGGCGTCCGGCCCGATCAGGGCGACGAGCTCCTCGTGCAGCAGGCCGCGCAGCTCGGCCGGGGTACGGGTGCCGAGCACCTTGACCCGGGTACGGAGGTTGTCGACCAGCTCCTGGGTCGCGGCGACACCGATGTCCGCGGTGAGCAGGATCTCCTCGATCTCCTCCCAGGTGTCCTCGTCGAGGCGGTCCCGGGAGAGCAGGGTGAGCAGGCCCTTGCCGAGCGCGTTCTGCGAGCGGGAGAGCCGGGAGCGCAGCCGGACGAGCCGGCCCGCGGTGGGTTCGGGTACCTCGATCGCCGGCGGGGCCGCGGCCTCCGCCGGGGCCTCCTCCGGAGCTGTGGGGGCCTCGGGGGCCTCGGGGAGGGGCACCTCCTCTATGGTCTGGACGGGCGCCTCGGTGGGCGCGGCGGACTCCTCGCCGACCTGCGGCTCGCGCGGCGGCGTGATGACGGGTGCCTCGGGCTTGGGAGGCAGCGGCTTGCGTCGTCTGCCGTTGACGACGAGACCCGCGATCGCGCCGACGGCGACCACGGCGATGATGACGGCAAGGATCACGTATTCCATAACCCCCCCAGTATCAGCGACGCCCCCGTGCCGCCGGGAGTAGCCGGGCGGCGTGGCTCGCTCACCGTCCGTGCGGACGCCGGGCGGGCGGCGCTCAGCGGGCGGGCGCCGGGGTCCGCTTCTCCTTGTGCTCTTCCCGGAGCCGCTGGCTGATCACCTGGGAGATGCCGTCGCCCTTCATGGTCACGCCGTACAGGGCGTCGGCGGACTCCATGGTGAGCTTCTGGTGGGTGATGACGATCAGCTGGGAGCTCTCCCGGAGCTCCTCCATGATGGCGATCAGCCTTCGCAGGTTGGTCTCGTCGAGCGCCGCCTCGACCTCGTCCATCACGTAGAAGGGGCTGGGTCGGGCCTTGAAGATGGAGACCAGCAGGGCGACGGCGGTGAGCGAGCGCTCGCCGCCGGAGAGCAGCGACAGCCGCTTGACCTTCTTGCCGGGCGGGCGGGCCTCGACCTCGACGCCGGTGGTCAGCATGGAGTCGGGGTCGGTGAGCACCAGCCGGCCCTCGCCGCCGGGGAAGAGCCTGGAGAAGACCCCTTCGAACTGGGCGGCCGTGTCCTGGAACGCGGCGCTGAAGAGCTGCTCGACGCGGGCGTCGACGTCGCGGACGATCTCCATCAGGTCGCGCCGGCTCTTCTTGAGGTCGTCGAGCTGCTCGCCGAGGAAGCGGTGCCGTTCCTCCAGGGCGGCGAACTCCTCCAGTGCCAGCGGGTTGACCTTGCCGAGCTGCTGGTAGGCGCGTTCGGCGGCCTTCAGCCGCTTCTCCTGCTCGGCCCGGTCGTAGGGGCGGGGCTCCCCGGGCTCCTGGCCCTCCTCCGGCGCGGGCGGCGGGACGGGCTTGTCGGGGCCGTAGCCGTCGATCAGTTCCTGCCCGCCGATGCCGAACTCCTCCAGCGCGCGGGCCTCCAACTGCTCGATGCGCAGCCGCTTCTCGGCCCGCAGCACCTCGTCGCGGTGGCTGCTGTCGACCAGCCGGTCGAGTTCGGCCTTGAGTTCGCGGCCGTGCTCGCGGGCGGTGCGCAGCTCGCCCTCGCGTCCGGTGCGGTCCTGCTCGACGGCGGTGCGTTCGGCGTCCGCGGCGGCGAGCGAGCCCTCGACGGCGGCGAGCAGGGCCCGGGCGCCGGCGGCGACGGCGGTGGCGACCTCGGCCTCGTGCCGGGCGCGGGCGCGGCGGTGGGCGGCGCGGGCGCGGGCCTCGCGTTCGGCGGCGGCGGCGCGGTCGAGCTGGTCGGCGCGGCCGGCGAGGGAGCGGACGCGCTCCTCGTGGGTGCGGACGGCGAGCCGGGCCTCCATCTCGGCCTGGCGGGCGGCGGTTCCGGCGGCGGCGAGGCGGTCGCGTTCGGCGGTGTCGGGCTCGTCCTCGCCGGCGGCGTCGAGCTCCTCGGCGGCCTCGAGCCGGGCGGCGAGTTCCTCGGCGGCCTCCTCGGCCTCGGCCAGGCCCTGTTCGGCGCGGTCGGCGGCGGCGGCGAGACGGTCGGCCTCGTCGGCGGCGGCTCGGGCCTGTCCGGCGGACCGACCGAGTGCGCCCGCGAGTTGGGACCGTTCCTTCTCGGCGCGGCGCCGGGCTGCTGCAAATTCATCCTGGGCGAGGGCGAGTTCGCGGCGGCTTTCGGCTGCGGTGGCCAGCTCCTCGGCCAACTGCTCGCACTGGGCGTCGAGTTCGTCGATCCGGCGGGCCGCGTCGGCGACCTGGGCCTGGGTCTCCAGCAGGCTGGGCGCACCGGCGGCACCGCCCTGGGCCCAGCCGCCGGCGAGCAAGTCACCGTCGGCGGTGACGGCGGTGAGCGCGGGGTGCCGGGCGATCAGGCCACGGGCGGCGGCGAGGTCGGCGACGACGGCGGTGCGGGCGAGCAGGGTGTCGACGGCGGGTCGCAGGCCCGCGGGGGCGTCCACCAGGTCGGCGGCCCAGCGGGCGCCACCGGGGAGGTCGGGGCGTTCGGCCGCGGGCGGCGCGGGGGCGTCGGCGATGAGCAGGGCGGCGCGGCCGGCGTCCTGCTTGCGGAGCAGCAGGAGCGCCTCGGCGGCGGTGTCCGGTCCGTCGACGGCGACGGCCTCGGCGGCGGCGCCGAGTGCGGCGGCGAGCGCGGTCTCGTGTCCGCGGTGCACGGTGAGCAGTTCGGCGGCGCCGCCGAGCACGCCGTCGGGCCGGTCGGCGGCGGTGAGCAGGGTGCCGCTGCCGTCCTTGCGGCGCAGGCCCAGGGAGAGGGCCTCGTGGCGGGCGGTCAGGCCGGCCCGTTCGCGTTCGGCGGCCGCGGCGGCGTCCCGGGCGGCGGTGAGGGTGCGCTCGGCCTGGTGCAGGTCGGCGCGGGCCTGCTCGTGGGCGCGTTCCTGGTCGTCGTCGGCGGTGGCGAGGCCGTCGGACTCCTCCTGGAGCTGCCGGTACTCCTGCTCGGCGGTCCCGGCGCGCTGCGCGGCCTCGGCGGCGGCCTCGGTGAGCCGGCCGATCTCGGCGCGGGCGGCGGCGGCCCTGGAGCGGGCCGCTGCGGCCTGGCCCTGCATCCGGGCGAGTCCCTCGCGGCGATCGGCGATGGCGCGGGCGGCGCTCTTGAGCCGGGCCTCCTCGGCGGCGAGGGAGCGTTCGAGGTCGCCACGGGACTCGACGGCCTCGGCGAGCGCGTACTGCGCCTCCTCCAGGGCCTCGGCGAGGGCGGCCTCCTCCTCCCGGATCCGGGCGGCCTCGGCGGCGAGCTCCTCGGGGTCGCGGCCGCGCCGTTCCTCGCCCTGGGCCCCGGCCTGGGCGTGCCGCACCCTGGCCTCGGCGAGGCCGATGGTGCCGCGGGTGCGCTCGACGAGCGAGGAGAGCCTGTACCAGGTCTGCCGGACGGCCTCCAGGCGCGGCCCGAGCTGTTCGACCTGCGCCTCCAGGACGGCCTCGCGCTGGACGGCGGCGGCGAGCTGCTGCTCGACGGTGGTGCGGCGCAGCCGCAGGGCGAGCTCGTCGGCGATCTCGGCCTCGACGGCGCGGCGCAGGGCGAGCAGGTCGTCGGCGAGCAGGCGCAGCCGGGCGTCGCGCAGTTCGGCCTGGATGCCGGCGGCGCGGCGGGCGATCCTGGCCTGCCGGCCGAGCGGGCCGAGCTGGCGGCGGAGTTCCGCGACGAGGTCCTGGACGCGGTTGAGGTTGCCCTGCATCGCGTCGAGCTTCCGCAGCGCCTTCTCCTTGCGCTTGCGGTGCTTGAGGACGCCGGCGGCCTCCTCGATGAAGGCGCGGCGGCCCATCGGGTCGGCCTGCAGGACGGAGTCGAGCCTGCCCTGGCCGACGATGACGTGCATCTCGCGGCCGATGCCGGAGTCGGAGAGCAGCTCCTGGATGTCGAGCAGCCGGCAGACGGTGCCGTTGAGCGCGTACTCGCTGCCGCCGTTGCGGAACATCGTCCGGGTGATGGTGACTTCGGAGTAGTCGATGGGCAGCGCGCCGTCGGTGTTGTCGATGGTGAGGCTGACCTCGGCGCGGCCGAGCGGGGCGCGGCCGCCCGCGCCGGCGAAGATGACGTCCTCCATCTTGCCGCCGCGCAGCGACTTGGCGCCCTGTTCGCCCATCACCCAGGAGAGCGCGTCGACGACGTTGGACTTGCCGGAGCCGTTCGGGCCGACCACACAGGTGATGCCGGGTTCGAAGCGCAGGGTCGTGGCCGAGGCGAACGACTTGAACCCGCGCAGCGTCAGACTCTTCAGGTGCACCCGTCCGACCTCCTCGCCAGCGTGCGGCGCTGTGCTGGCGACTGTATCCGGCCGGTGCGGGACAACGGTGTCAGGAGACGGTTTGACCGCGTTGTGGCATGGGCAGCATTGGCGCGGGGGAGGGCTCCGGAGACGACGAAGGGACGCCACGCTGGACGTCCCTTGCAGGCTGCGATCCCTTTCGGGATGCTCAGTGCACCGACGGCGTCGATCGATCGGATCGGGGAGGATCAGGTGAGCGCAGGCTCCCGGTGATCCATGTCGATGCTGGTGAGCAGCGAGTGCTCGTCGGCGACGGCGGCGAGAGCGTCGTTCTCCGTCTGGAGCCGGAGGAGTTCGGCCTCCAGATCCTGAACACGCTGCTGCAGTCGTCGCATCTCGGAGAGCATTCGCGGGTCGGGGCCGCCGACGTACCCGAGAAGCGCCTTTGCCATGATGTATGGTCCTCCACGCTGAGTGACCGAACCGTTTTGCGGTACTGGTCTAGGGGGAAGGGGTGCGCACTCCCCGTCGACCCGGAGGTGCTGGCTGGGCACTCCAGAACGGCCGCAGTGAGCTGGGCACACGACGGCACGGCCCTGCCGGGTAAACGCGGACTGGTGCGCGGGCTTCCAGCGTCTCACCAAAGACGGTACGGGTCAACACGATCACCGCACGCTACCGCGCCCCTCTCACCTGCATGGCGGAGCGATCACACCACGGGGCGGGGCGAGCCACCGGAGCCGGTGGATCACTGCTGGTGCGGAGTCAACCACGAGTCCGCCCGAATGGCAACCGGATGACAACCGGGATGACACCGACAGCCGCCGGAGGGTCTCTCCACCCCTCCGGCGGCTGCGGCGTGCTAGCGGATCGCGAATCCGTCGTACCCATCTCCGGTCGCGGTCCAGATCTCGGTGACCCCGCTGACCTGGCCCGGAGTCTCCGGGCCGCGCAGCAGGACGAGAAGTTCCTCGCAGTCGGCGTGCAGCCCTTCGGCCACGACCTGCACCCGGCCGTCGCCGAGGTTCACGGCGTACCCGGTCAGTCCGATCTCCAGGGCGCGGGCCCTGGTCCACCACCGGAAGCCGACCTCCTGGACCCGGCCGCGGACCCAGGCGGTGACCCGGACCGGCCGGACACCGTCGTGCCCCAGCGTGTGATGGCCGTAACTGTCGTGACCGTGCATGCCACGACCATAGTGCGCCCCCGGACGGCCGGTGCGAAGCGGCTTCACCGCACCCGCACGGCACCTTCGCGAGCCCCCGGAGGCCTTCGCGAGTCGCTCGAAGTGGCGAGCGATCCTCGGCGCGGCGGTTTCACCCGACCGGCCGTACGGGCACCCGGCCGCCGACCCGTGCACCCGCACGGACACCCGGCCGGCGGGGCGGTTCAGAAGCCGCCGCCGAAGTCCCCTCCCCCGCCGAAGTCGCCGCCCCCGCCGCCGCCGTCGAAGCCGCCGAAGTCGTTCTGGTCGAAGTCGGCGCCGGAGTACTCGCCGCCGTCGGGTCCGCCCTGGTAGCCGTCGGCCGCCCAGGCGCTGCCGGGCGAGGCCAGCACCGAGCCCAGCACGGTGCCCGCCACCAGGCCGGGCAGCATGCCCGAGCCGAAGTAGCCGCCGGCCCAGGGGCTGTAGGCGGGCCCGGCGTTCCAGTAGGGCTCGCGGCCGTGCTCGGTCGGCACGGTGCGGACGTCCGGGTCCAGGCCGGCGCGGAGCCTGGCGCCGTCCTGCGCGCAGACCGGGACGCTGCGCGGCGACCCGCCGGCCGGCGCCCAGTCGGCGTCCTCCACGGACGGCCCGTGCCGCGGGTCGAAGAAGCAGGGCGGACGCCGCTCGGGCAGCGGCCGCTTCTCCCGCCGGGCCTCCAGCACGGCCAGCGAGAACCGGCCGTCCTCCAGGGCCTCGGTGACCGGGCGGACGTCCGCCGGCCCGGCGGCCGCGTCCATCCGCTGCTTGGCCTGCTCGTACGCGTCCAGGGCCCGGGTGTAGTCGGCGCGCTGCTCGTCGTCGGCGTCCACCGCCCGTGGGTCGAAGTCCAGCCGGTCGAGTTCCTCGCCGAAGGCGGTGATGTCCTCGTCGACGACGGTCCGCAGCTGGGCGAGCTCGGCCCGGCGCTGCTCGTCCTTGCGCCGCTTGGCCCGCCGGAAGAGCAGGAAGACACCGGTGCCGGCCAGCGCCAGCACGACGAGCGGCACGACGATCGCGGCGGTGCTCACCCCGCCGGAGGCGACGCCGTGGCCGCGGGTCTGCGGGGCCGCCTGGTCGACGAAGTCGTTCAGGGCGGCGTTGATGTCGTTCGGGTGGTCGCGGAAGGCGGCGCCGGCGATCCGGTCGGCGGAGGCCGGGGGCAGTGCCTGCCGGTCCGAGAACGCCTTGAACTGCTCGCCGCGCCAGATCGCGTACACCCCGACGATGCCGACCTCGGTGCGCAGGTCCCGGGCGACGGTGGCCGCGGGGTACTGGTCGGTCGCCGGGACGACCGCGACGAAGATCGGCTTGTCGGTGTCGGCGATCTTCCGGGTGAGGTCGGCGGCCTGGGCCTGCGAGAAGCGGCCGGTCATCGACGGGTCGACGTAGACCTCGCCCTGCTTGAGGGCGGCCGCGGCGTCGGGGACGCCCGCCGCGGCGGCGGCCGGAGCGAGGAGCAGCAGCACACCGGTCAACAGCGCGGTGAGCGCGACCGCCGGGCGGTGCAGGAGGGTTCTCATACCTCCGACGCTACCGCTCGGGCGGAGCGCACCCCTCCTGTGGTCGCACGGCGGCCGGCCGGGTCTGCTTCCCCGGTCGGATCCCTCCCCCGCCGACCGGCCGGAACACCCGGCCGTGGGACCGAAGGGACCCGCGGACCCGGCATAGTGGTGCCTGCCAGTCCGCCCATGATCGGAGCCCCAGTGTTCATCGGTCTCGTCACCGCCGTCGCGGCCTCCGCGTGCTACGGCACCGGCTCCGTCCTGCAGGCGCTCGGCGCCCGCCGCTCGGCGCGCGAGGAGGCGGCCCGGTCCGAGGGCGGGGTGGCGCTGACCGAGCACGGCGGGCCGAGCCTCTCCTCGACCGCGAAGGCCGCCGTGACCTGGGAGTTCATCCTCGGCACGGTGCTGGACTTCATCGGCTTCGGACTCGGTGCGCTGGCCGCCCGGCTGCTGCCGCTGTTCCTGTCGCAGACGATCATCAGCGCCAACCTGGTGATCACCGCGCTGCTCAGCGTCAAGCTGCTGGGGCTGCGGCTGAAGCAGCTGGAGTGGGTGTCGATCGGCGTGCTCTGCGGGGCCCTGGTGATGCTCGCGGTGGCGGCCGGGCCGGAGGGCGGCCACGTGGTGGACCGCGCGGTGCACTGGTGGCTGCTGGCGGTGACGGTGGCGCTGATCGCCGGCGGCAGCCTGCTGGTGCGCCGGCTGGGCCGCAGCGGGGCGATCGTGGCGGGTCTGCTGTCCGGCCTCGGGTTCGGCGCGCTCGGCATCGGCGTGCGGATCCTGGACGGCGTCGACCCCTTCGACCTGGTGGCGCTGGTCTCGGACCCGGCGCTGTACACCATCCTGGTCGGCGGCCTCGGCGGGATGTACCTGCACACGGTCGCGCTGCAGGTCGGCTCGGTGAACGGGGCGACCGCCGCGCTGGTGGTCGGCGAGACGGTGGTGCCGGGCGCGGTCGGCGTGATCTGGCTGGGCGACTCCTCGCGCGACGGCCTGGGCTGGATGGCCGCGATCGGCTTCGTCCTGGCCGTGGTCAGCGCGGTCGGCGTCGCCTGGTTCGGCGAGGACGAGGGCGCCCTCCACGGCGTCGAACCCCAGCAGCCCCAGCTCGCCGAACACTGAGCATCGAGGGCAACCGGCTCAGGGACGGGTGGCGGCGCCTTCCGCCCCTGAGGGGACTGCCCTCACCCGCGCCCGAGGTGCTGCCCTCCGCCCGAAGGGAACTACCGCTGCCGGGGCACCGGCTGGCAGCGGGGGCAGTAGTAGCTGGAGCGGTTCATCCACGCGGCGCGGCGGATCGGGGTGCCGCAGCGGTGGCAGGGTGCGCCCTCGCGCCCGTACGCGTCGAGGTCGCGGGCGAAGTAGCCGCTCTCGCCGTTCACGTTGACGTAGAGGCTGTCGAAGGTGGTGCCGCCGACGGCGAGTGCCGCGTTCATCACGTCCCGGGCGTGGCCGAGGAGTTCGGCGGCGCGGGGGCGGGTGATGCCGGCGGTGGGCCGGTCGTAGTGGAGTCTGGCGCGCCAGAGCGACTCGTCGGCGTAGATGTTGCCGACGCCGCTGATCAGGGTCTGGTCGAGCAGGGCGCGCTTGACGGTCGTCCGCCGGGCCCGCAGCGCGGTGACGAACGCGCCGTCGTCGAAGCGTTCGTCGAGCGGGTCGCGGGCGATGTGGGCGAGCGAGACGGGGGTGGCCTCGGGGTCGCCGTCCTCGGCCTCCTCGACGGCGAGGCCGCCGAAGGTCCGCTGGTCGACGAAGCGCAGTTCGCGGCCGCCGTCGGTGAAGCGGAAGCGCACCCGCAGGTGGGTCTCGTCGGGGGTGGACGGGTCCTGGACGAGCAGCTGGCCGCTCATGCCGAGGTGGCCGACCATCGAGTGGCCGGTGCCCGGGAGCGGGATCCAGAGGTACTTGCCGCGGCGGTGGGCCGTGCCGAAGGTGGTGCCGGCGAGGCGGGCGGCGAAGTCCTCGCCGCCCGCGGTGTGCCGGCGCACCGACCGCGGGTGGAGGACCTGCACCTCGGCGACCGTGCGGCCGGCCGTCCAGCGGGCGAGGCCGCGCCGGACGACCTCGACCTCGGGGAGCTCGGGCATGCGGGCCGCCTCAGCCGGTGGAGTCGGGCTTGCTCTCGGCGTACTTGGCCTTGATGGCCCGCCAGGCGCTCTCGGCGGCCTTCTGTTCGGCCTCCTTCTTCGAGCGGCCGGTGCCGTGCCCGAAGTCCTGGCCGGCGACGCGGGCTGCGGCGTCGAAGGTCTTCTCGTGGTCGGGGCCGGACTCGGCCACCACGTACTCCGGCACGCCGATGCCGACGGCGGCGGTGAGCTCCTGGAGGCTGGTCTTCCAGTCCAGGCCGGCGCCGAGCTGCGAGGACTCCTCGATCAGCGGGTCGAACAGCCGGTGGACGAACTCGGTCGCGGCGTCCAGGCCGCGGTCGAGGTAGACGGCGCCGATCACGGCCTCGACGGTGTCGGCGAGGATCGACGACTTGTCGCGGCCGCCGGTGCCCTCCTCGCCCTTGCCGAGGCGGATGAAGGTTCCGAGGTCCAGGCCGCGGCCGACCTCGGCGAGCGCGCGGGAGTTGACCACCGCGGCGCGGAGTTTGGCGAGCGTGCCCTCGGCGACCTCCGGGTGGAGGCGGTAGAGGGTGTCGGTCACCACCAGGCCCAGCACCGAGTCGCCGAGGAACTCCAGGCGCTCATTGGTGGGCAGCCCGCCGTTCTCGTACGCGTACGAGCGGTGGGTGAGGGCGCGTACCAGAAGGGCGCGCTCGAGCTCGTACCCGAGGCGCCCTTCCAGGACGTCGTATTCGGTCGAGGCCGGACCGCCGCCCTTGCCCCCGTTCGAAGGGCCCGGCTTGCGGGAGGAGTTGCCGTCCGACATCGATCCGTGCACCCCGCCGATCAGACCGAGAGGACCTGGCGACGGTTGTACGTGCCGCAGCTCGGGCACGCGATGTGGCCGAGCTTCGGCTCGTGGCAGCGGTCGCACGCCACGAGGGCCGGAACGACGGCCTTCCAGTTGGAACGGCGGTGGCGCGTGTTGCTGCGCGACATCTTCCGCTTCGGAACAGCCACGGCTACTTCTCCTGGTTCTCGGCGAGACCCTCACGGGTGTCGCTGTTCTTGTTCTCGTCACCCTCGTCGCCGGGGGCGGCGGAGAGTCCCTGCAGAGCCGCCCACCGGGGGTCGACGGCGTCGTGGTGGTGGTCAGGGTCGTCGCTCAGGCGTGCCCCGCACTCGGGGCAGAGGCCCAGGCAGTCGTCCTGGCACACCGGCTGCAGCGGCAGTGCGAGCACCACCGCGTCACGCAGCACCGGCTGGAGGTCGAAGAAGTCGCCCTCAAGTCGGTAAGTCTCGTCCTCCGAGTCCTCGTCGAGGTTCTCGGCCCCGGCCGTCCGGGCGCGGTGGCGCTCGTCGGACTCCGGGTAGTAGTAGAGCTCCTGGAAGGAGACCTCCAGGTCCTCCTCCATCGGCTCCAGGCAGCGCACGCACTCGCCCTCGACGTGCGTCTCGGCGGTGCCGGTGACCAGCACGCCCTCGACGACCGACTCCAGGCGGAGCTCCAGGGAGATCCCGTCCTTCTCCGGCACCCCGATGACGTCCGCGATGCCCAGGCCCGCGGGGGCCTCCAGGGTCCGCGACACGGTGCGCATCGAGCCGGGGCGACGACCGAGCTCGTGCGTGTCGAACACGAGGGGGTCGCGGTGGTCGAGGCGGTTCAAGGTGTCCTGACTTCCTGGGGGGCGGTGCGCATCCCTGCGTTCCGCGGATCCTTCTTCGGGGGTGTGCGTGACCGGTGTGCGGGCACGCGACGGGGCCGGTGCGAACAGGCCGGAGTGGTCAGACTACCGGAGACTCGGGCCAGGCCCAAAGTCGGTGCCCGACCCGCCTCCGGTCAGCGGCCGCCGAGCTCCCGCAGCCGACTCATGTCGATCATGCTGGTGTCGAAGAAGCTCGTCTCGTCCAGCCCGGCCTGCTGCTCGTGCGGCAGCTGGGCCTGCGGCTGCTGCTCCTGGTAGCCGTACTGGCCGTACGGGTCCGCCTGGTAGCCCTGCTGCTGGTAGTAGCCGTCCGCCATGCCGTCCTGGCCCTGGTAGGCCACGGCGGGCTGCTGGTAGCCGTACTGGTTGCCGTACGGGTCGACCTGGCCGCCCGTGGCGGGGTCGTAGCCACCGCCGTAGACGTCGGCGTACTGCGGGGCGCCCTGCGCGGCGTACGGGTCCTCGCCCGGCGCCTGCCAGCCGGCCGCGGCGGGCGTCTGGTCCGGCCAGGCCTGCTGCTGCGGCACCTCCTCGCGGTACCAGGGCTGCTCCTCGCCCTCGGGGGCGAAGCCAGCGGCGACCGCCTCGGCGCGGTCCTTGAGCTGCTGGGCCTCGTCGGCGGCGGCGAGGTAGGCGCCGAGCTCGTCGATCGGGGCCTTGCCGAGCAGCTTGTCGCGGCCCTTGCCGACCGCCTCCAGGGTGGCGCCGAGCACCGCCTCCAGGGTCGCGAGCTTGGCGTCGACGTACTCGTCGGCCTCCGGGCTCGGGCTGACCCGCGGCTCGAACTCCTCGCCGTCCTCACCGAGCTCGGCCTCGGGCTCGTAGACGCCCGCGCCGCGCAGCTTCTGCCGACCGCGGCCGACCGCGCCGAGCGTCTTGGTGAGCACCACCTCGAAGTTGGCGAGCTTGGAGTCGACGTAGTCGTCGGCCTCGGCGCGCTTGGCCTCCACCTCGGCCCGGGCCTCGGCGAGGATGCGGTCCGCCTCGGCCTGGGCGCGCAGCACGACCTCGGTGTCGGAGATCAGCGAGCCGCGCTCGTCGTGCGCACCCCGGATGATCTGGTCGGCCTGGGCCTGCGCGTCCGCCACCATCTGCTGGTGGTCGGCGACCACCGACTGGGCCTGGGCGAGCTCGGCGGGCATCGCGGCCTTCAGGTCGCGGAGCATGCCGACCAGCTCGGCCCGGTTGACCACGCACGACGCCGACATCGGCATGGCGCGGGCGTTCTCCACCGACGCGACGATCTCGTCCAGTTGCTGCTGCACGTCCACGGGCGCTTCTGTCTTTCCGTGTGCCGCCACAGGTGCTGGCGGAGGCAGGGCCCGTGGCACAACGACGCCGCGGGGCGGGAGTAGAGACTGTACGGCCACAGGGGGCGCGGCTCACAACATCCGGCGCGGCCGGGCCGTGCGGGCGGGCCGCACGGCGTGACGCTTCGCCAGGAATGTCCGTTTCAGCCCTGGCGCTCGGCGATCCGCTCGACCAGTCGGCCGTGCACCACCGCGGGCAGCAGGTGCGAGACGTCGCCGCCGAGCGAGGCCACCTCCTTGACCAGCGTGGAGGAGAGGAAGCTGTACGTCGGCGAGGTCGGCACGAAGAGCGTCTCGACACCGGTGAGCCCGTGGTTCATCTGGGCCATCTGCAGCTCGTAGTCGAAGTCGCTGACCGCGCGCAGGCCCTTGATGATGGCCGGGATGCCGCGGTCCCGGCAGAAGTCGACCAGCAGGCCGTTGTGCGACTCGACCGTGACGTTGCCGAGCTTGGCGGTGGTCTCCTCGATGAGCCCGATGCGCTCCTCGATGGTGAACATGCCCTGCTTGTTCTTGTTGATCAGGACGGCGACATGGACCACGTCGTAGAGCCGGGAGGCCCGCTCGATGATGTCGAGGTGTCCGTTGGTGATGGGGTCGAAGGACCCCGGACAGACGGCGCGGCGCATGTCGTGTGCTCCCTTGTGGGGTAACCGGTGCTACGAGTGTCGATCGGCCTCGTCGGCGGCGCGACCGTACCAGAGGGTGCCCTCGCCGTACCTGCGCGAGCGCAGCGCTTCGAAGCCCTCCGGCCAGCCGAACCCACCACCGCGGGTGCTGCGTTCCACGGTGACCAGAACGTCCTCCGCGATCCAGCCCCCGGCACGGAGTGTGATCAGCATCTCCCGGACCTCGTCGTCCGTCACCGCGTAGGGCGGGTCCAGGAACACCAGGTCGTACGGGACGGCCGGGGCCGGCCCGGCGATCACCCGCTCGGCCCTGTCGGCGCGCACCTCGGCGCCCGGCAGGCCCAGGGAGCGCACGTTCTCCCTGATCACCCGGGCCGCGCTCGTGTCGGACTCCACCAGCAGCACGTGCTCCGCGCCGCGGGACAGCGCCTCCAGGCCGACCGCCCCCGACCCGCCGAACAGGTCGAGCATCCGCGCCCCGTGCACGGTGCCGCGCAGCGCCTCCAGTGTGGAGAACATCGCCTCCCGCGCCTTGTCCGAGGTGGGGCGGGTGTTCCGGCCGGGCGGTACGGCCAGCCGGCGGCCGCCGGCGGTGCCGGCGATGACGCGGGTCATGGGGTGCGCGGTCCTCTCGTGCCTGTCGCTGCGGTCGCCCGCCGGCGGGCCGGCGGGGCTCCCCCATTCAAGCGCGCCGCGCCGCCCCGTGCGTCACGCGGCCCGCTCGGCCCCGCGTCGGCCCGCTCCGTCACGCGTCGATCGGCCCCGCGTCGATCGGCCCCCGCATCACTCGGCGGGCGCTGCCGGGCCCGGCAGCGCGGGCGCGGCGAACCGCGGCAGGGAGAGGCAGCCGCCCGGCGGGCAGTGCTCCGGGCGGCGCGGGTCGTGGCCGAGCTCGCGGAGCCTGGTCCGGACGGAGTCCGGCGTCAGGCCGTAGCGGGCGGCGATCCGGGCGATCGTCTCGCCGTCGTGGAAGCGGCGGACCAGCCCCTCCTCGTTCCGCGGCACCCGTGCGGCGCCGTGGCCCGGGCGGAGCTCGCGGAGCACGTCGCGGCCGGGGATCGGCGCAGCGGTGTCCGCGACCGTCGCCAGGGCCCGGTCGAGCGCGACGCGCAGGCCGGCGAGGTCCTCCACCGGGAGCCGGAGCCGGCCGGAGGCGACCGGGACGGCGGGCGCGCCCTCGCGCCGGCCGGCCAGTGTGAGGGTGACCTCGCGGTCGTCCTCGCTCGCCAGCTCGATCCGGAAGACCTTGTCGCCGAACGGAAGCTCGTCGATATGACGGAATGCCATGGAGAACCCCCCGGGTGTCGCGCCGGGCGAGCAGGTTGGGAGTGTGCCCGAACAGCCCCATCCTCCCTCCGGGCACTGACAGTCCGGGGGCCGCGCGGTCCGGGGGGCCGCGGCGGGGCGTGCCGAAGGGGCGCGGACCCGTCAGCCCTTCTCGAGGTACTCGGCGCGGTCCTCGTCGAGGAGGCTCTCCAGGGCGGTCCGCAGGTCCGGGTGGGCGGAGAGGTCCGGGTCGGCGGTGACCAGGCGGGTGGCCTCCTCGCGGGCGGTCGCGATGATCTCCTCGTCCGCGAGGACGCTGAGCACCTTCAGCGAGGACTTCACACCCGACTGCGCCTGCCCGAGCACGTCGCCCTCGCGGCGCTGCTCCAGGTCGATCCGGGACAGCTCGAAGCCGTCCAGCGTGCCGGCGACGGCGTCGAGCCGGGCCCGGGCCGCACTGGCCGCCGGCATGTCGGTGACCAGCAGGCACAGGCCGGCCGCGCTGCCGCGCCCGACCCGGCCGCGCAGCTGGTGCAGCTGCGAGACGCCGAAGCGGTCGGCGTCCATGATGACCATGACGGTGGAGTTGGGGACGTTGACGCCGACCTCGATCACGGTGGTGGCGACGAGCACGTCCACCTGCCCGGCCGCGAACCGCTTCATGACGTCGTCCTTGGCGTCCGGGGCCAGCCGGCCGTGCAGGATCTCGATCCGCAGGCCGGCGAGCGGCCCCTTGGCGAGCATCTCGGCCGTCTCGACGACGGAGAGCGGCGGCCGGCGGTCGTCGCCCGCCGCACCGACGTCCTCCAGGTCCTCGTCCGCGGACTTCCGCTTCTTCCGCGGTTCCTCGGGCTCGTCGCCGATCCGCGGGCAGACCACGTACGCCTGGTGGCCCTTGCCGACCTCCTCGCGGACCCGCTCCCAGGTACGGGCGAGGAAGTTGGGCTTCTCGACGGCCGGCACGACATGGCTGGAGATCGGCGAGCGGCCGGCCGGCAGCTGGTCGAGGACGGAGGTCTCCAGGTCGCCGAAGACCGTCATGGCGACGGTGCGCGGGATCGGGGTGGCCGTCATGACGAGCAGGTGCGGCGGACGCTCGCCCTTGGCGCGGAGCGCGTCCCGCTGCTCGACGCCGAAGCGGTGCTGCTCGTCGACGACGACCAGGCCGAGGTCCTGGAACTGCACCTTGTCCTCGATCAGGGCGTGCGTGCCGACGGTGATCCCGGCGTCGCCGCAGGCCATGTCGAGCATCGCCTGGCGGCGGGCCGGCACGCCCATGGAGCCGGTGAGCAGGACGACCTTGGTGCCGAGGTCGGACCCACCGAGCATGCCGCCCTCGGCGAGGTCGCCCATCATCTCCACGACGGAACGGTGGTGCTGCTGGGCGAGCACCTCGGTGGGCGCGAGCATCACGGCCTGGCCGCCCGCGTCGACCACGCCGAGCATGGCGCGCAGCGCGACCAGGGTCTTGCCGGAACCGACCTCGCCCTGCAGCAGCCGGTGCATCGGGTGCTCGCTCGCGAGGTCGTCGAAGATCTCGGCGCAGACCTTCTGCTGGCCGTCCGTCAGCCGGAAGGGCAGCCGGGCGTCGAAGGCGTCGAGCAGCCCGTCGGCGCGGCGGTGCCGGGCGGTGGCGGGCAGCGCGGAGTCGGCGGCGCGGCGCTGGGCGAGGGCGACCTGGAGGACGAAGGCCTCGTCCCAGCGCAGCCGGTCCTGGGCGCGTTCGCGGTCGGCCTGGGTGCGCGGGCGGTGGACGAGTTCGAGGGCCTCGGACAGCGAGATCAGCCCGTGGGCGGCGCGCAGTTCGGCGGGCAGCGGTTCGCCGACCTCGGCCAGGTGCGTGTCCAGGGCGACCTCGACGCACTTGACCAGCTTCCAGCTGGGCATCTGGGCACTGGCCGGGTAGACCGGGATGAGCCGGCCGGCGAAGGCCCTGGCCGTGCCGGAGTCGGCGTCCTCGTCGAGCAGTTGGTAGTCCGGCGAGGCGAGCTGGCGGGTGCGGTTGAACAGGCCGACCTTGCCGGCGAACAGGCCCTGGGCGCCGGTGCGGAGGTCCTTCTGCCGCCAGCCCTGGTTGAAGAAGACCAGGGTGAGCCGGCTGCGCCCGTCGGTCACGATCACCTCCAGCCGGTCGCCCTTGCGGCCGCGGAACGGGATCAGGGTGACCTTCTCGATCCGGGCGAGGACGGTGACGTGCTCGTCGACCTCCAGCTCGTCGAGGCTGGTGAGCTGGCCGCGCTCGACGTACCGGCGCGGGTAGTGGTGCAGCAGGTCGCCGACCGTGCGCAGCTTGAGGGAGTCGGCGAGGACCTTGGCGGTGCGGTCGCCGACCAGCTTGGTCAGTGGTTCATCGAGAGCGCCCATCACGCCCTATTGGACACCACCGCGGCGACAGTGCGGACTACTCCACCCCGATGAGCAGCAGCGCGGCCTCCTGGCCGCCGTGGTAGACGACGGTGTCGACCTCGGGCCGCTGCCGGCGGGCGTGGGCGACGAGGTCCTCGGCGAGGTGCCCGGGGGCGTCGGCGCCGAGGACGAGGGTGACGAGTTCGCCGCCGGCGGCGAGCATCCGGTCGAGCAGCGTGCCGGCGGTCTCGGCGGTGTCGGTGCCGATGACGGCGACGTCGCCGTCGATCAGGCCGAGCACGTCGCCGGCCTGGCAGACGCCCGCCATCGTCCAGGACTCGCCCTCGGCGACGGCGAGTTCGGCATGCCGGGTGGCGCCGGCCGCGGAGGTCATGGCGACGACGTCCTCGTCGAAGCGGCGGCCGGGGTCGTGCACGGCGAGGGCGGCGAGCCCCTGCACCGGGGAGCGGGTGGGCAGGACGGCGATCCGCAGGCCCTCCTCGCGCAGCTGGTCGGCGGCGGCCCCGGCGGCGGCGCGCAGCTCGGGGTCGTTGAGCAGCACGATGACCTCGCGGGCGGCGCAGCGCCGGACGGCGTCGGCGAGTTCGGCGCTGACCGGCGGGCGGTCCGGGTCGGCGTGCAGCACGGCGGAGCCGGCCTGTTCGCAGAGGTCGGCGAGGCCGTGGCCGCTGACGACGCTGAGCACGGCGCGGGCGGGTGCGGAGGTCTCGGGGCTGCTGCCGGTCGCGCCCGCCCGGGCGGCGGCCTCGGCGAAGTGGGTGATCCGGATCCGGTAGGGCCGGCCGGCCTCGACGCCGGCCTCGACGGCCGCTCCGGCGTCGTCGACGTGCACGTGGACGTTCCACAGGCCGTCGCCGCCGCCGACGACCAGGGAGTCGCCGAGGGCGGCGAGCCGGGTGCGCAGCGCGGGCATGGCCTCCTCGTCGGCGTCCAGCAGGTAGATGACCTCGAAGGCGGGGTGGCCGGGCAGCCGGGCGTGGCCCTCGCAGCTGTCGTGGGGGACGGGGACGGGCCGGAAGGTCTCGTGGCGCAGGGCCATCGGGCCCATCGGGGTGTGGCCGAGGACGGTGTCGGCGAGCGCGCCGAGGACGGCGACCAGGCCGCGGCCGCCGGCGTCGACCACGCCGGCCTCGGCGAGGACGTCGAGCTGCTCGGGGGTGTGCTGGAGGGCGGTGCGGGCGGCGGCGCAGGCGGTGCGGGCGGTGTCGGCGAGGCTGCCGTCCTCGGCGGCGGCGGCGGCCCGGGCGGCCTCGGCGGCGACGGTGAGCAGGGTGCCCTCGACCGGGTCGGCGACGGCCTGGTAGGCGGCCTCGGCGGCGCGCGGCAGGGCGCGGCGCAGGGCGGTGGCGTCGCCGCCGCCGGCCAGGCCCTCGGCGAGGCCGCGCAGCCACTGGGCGAGGATCACGCCGGAGTTCCCGCGGGCTCCGATGAGGGCGCCGCGGGCCATCGCGGCGGTGACCGGGCCGAGGCCGTCACCGGCGGCGGCCGGGTCGTCCGGGGCGGCCTCGGCCGCCTCGGTGGCGGCCTCGACGGTGAGGTAGAGGTTGGTGCCGGTGTCGCCGTCCGGGACGGGGTAGACGTTGAGCGCGTCGATCTCCTCCCGGGCCTGGCCGAGGGCGGTCAGCGCCAGGCGGCACCAGGTGCGGACGGCCGTGGCGTCGAGCGTGTCCAGCACCAGGTCTCCTCCGGGTGAACGCCACGGGAACGCGGACCGGCGCGCTGGCGGCCGGCGGCGGTGGCTGTGGGGCGATGCTGGCAGGTTATCGGGGCCGGGCGGGGGCGTCGCGGCCGGGAGCGTCCGGCGCCCGCGTGCCGACCGGGCGCGATCATCGGCGCCGACATGGTAGTTTCGTACCTCGGGAGCAGGCGATGTATGCTCTTCCGGTTGCCTGGAACAACCCGGGCTCACCCCTTGATCCGATTCGCTCCACGTGCGTGGTGCCGGTGGGTTCAGCCGGGGTTTTCGAACGTAACTGATCTGAAGTCTTGGAGTGACTCCTGTGGCTGCCAACTGCGACGTCTGCGGCAAGGGGCCGGGCTTCGGCAACAGCATCTCCCACTCGCACCGCCGTACCCCCCGTCGTTGGAACCCCAACATTCAGACGGTGCGCGCTGTGATTGGGCGGACGCCGAAGCGGCTCAACGTCTGCACCTCGTGCATCAAGGCCGGTAAGGTCTCGCGCTGACGCGCAGACCGGTACGCCGGTCCTCCGGACAGCCGATCCACCCTCGGGTGGGTCGGCTTTCCTGCGTTTCCTGCCGCTAGTGCCGGTGTCGCCCTGTCCTGCCCGGCCGGGCGGATCCGCGGGGGCCGGTGCCGGCCCCCGCGTGCGTTCCGGGGTCAGCCGCGGATGCGCCAGGCGTGGTCGACCGGGCCGATCCCGGCGCCGAGCGCGAAGCCGGCCGCGATCGCGCCGGTGACGTACTCCTTGGCGGCGCCGACGGCCTCGGGCATGGCGCTGCCCTTGGCGAGTTCGGCGGCGATCGCGCTGGCCAGGGTGCAGCCGGTGCCGTGGGTGTGCCGGTTGTCGTAGCGGGGCGCGCGGTACCAGTGGCGCTCGCCGTCGGCGCCGGCCAGCAGGTCGACGGCCTCGCCGGCCAGGTGGCCGCCCTTGATCAGGGCCCAGCGCGGGCCGAGGGCGAGCACGGCATCGGCGGCGGCGGGCAGGTCCTTCTCGTCCTCGACGACCACCCCGGTGAGCTGCGCCACCTCGTGCAGGTTGGGGGTGGCGAGGGTGGCGACCGGCAGCAGGCGCTCGCGGACGGTGGCGACGGCCTCGGCGGCGAGCAGCGCGTCCCCGTGCTTGGAGACGCCGACCGGGTCGACCACGACCGGCGCGCGGACGCCGGCGAGCAACTCGGAGACGGTCTCGACCAGCTCGACCGAGGCGAGCATGCCGGTCTTCACCGCCTGGACGCCGATGTCGTCGACCACGCTGCGGAACTGTGCCCGGACGGCCTCCGCGGGCAGCTCCCAGTAGCCCTGGACGCCCAGCGAGTTCTGCGCGGTGACGGCGGTGATCACGCTCATGCCGTGCACGCCGAGTGCGAGCATCGCCTTGAGGTCGGCCTGGATGCCGGCGCCGCCGCCGCTGTCCGACCCGGCCACGGTGAGTACGCGGGGCGGGGCGGCGGAGCCGGCGGCGGGCAGCGGGGACGGATCAGTCGAAGCCATGCCCGACAACCTACCGGGGCGGCTCAGAGCACCGCCTCCGACTCCAGCCAGCGGTCCTCGGGCACCGTCTTCAGCTCGCGGACGCCGTCGGCGATGGGTAGCAGCTCCACCTCGGTGCCGCGCAGCGCGGTGAAGTGCCCGAAGGCGCCCTTGTGGACGGCCTCGACGGCGTGCCAGCCGAACCGGGTGGCGAGCGCCCGGTCCCGCGCGGTCGGGCAGCCGCCGCGCTGGGTGTGGCCGAGGATCACCGGCCGGGCCTCGGTGCCGAGGATCCCCTCCAGCTCGCGGGCCAGCTTGTTGCCGATCCCGCCGAAGGTCTGGTGGCCGTACTGGTCGAGGCCGCCGTGGTCGAAGCGGAGCGTGCCGGGTGCCGGCCTGGCGCCCTCGGCGACGGCGATGATGGCGAACTTCTTGCCGCGCCGGAACCGCTCCTCGACCATCCGCGCGACGGCCTCGATGTCGAAGGGCTTCTCCGGGATGAGGATGCCGTGCGCGCCGCCGGCCATGCCCGCGGTGAGGGTGATCCAGCCGGTGTGCCGTCCCATCAGCTCCACCACCATCACCCGCTGGTGCGACTCGGCGGTGGTCTTCAGCCGGTCGATCGCCTCGGTGGCGACGTGCACGGCGGTGTCGAAGCCGAAGGTGACGTCGGTGGCGTCGATGTCGTTGTCGATGGTCTTGGGCACGCCGACCACGGGCAGCCCGGCGTCGCTGAACATGCCGGCGGCGGTCAGCGTGCCCTCGCCGCCGATGGCGATCAGGGCGTCGATGTCGAGGTGTGCCGCGAGCTCCCGGCACTCCCGGACGGCCCGTTCGATCCGGTCCCGGTGGACGCGGGCGGAGCCGAGGATGGTGCCGCCGAGGGTGAGCAGACCGGTCACGTCGTCGTGCGAGACCGGCCGGGCCCGGCCCTCGATCAGGCCGAGGAAGCCGTCCTCGATGCCGAGGATCTCGTCGCCGTGCACATCGGTGCCGCGATGCACGATCGAGCGGATGACCGCGTTGAGGCCGGGGCAGTCGCCGCCGCTGGTGAGGACGCCGATACGCATGGTGGCCTGGTCTCCCTGGGGCGGGCGGCCCCGAGTCGGTACGGTCCGGGCCGGTCGGCGCCGGGCGGCCGGGCCGGACGGGTCGGCCGCCCCGGCACCACCGAAAGACTACGCGCAGCAACCCGTCCGGACGGCCCCACCGCGCCCGGCCCTCAGTCACCCGTTCGGGGTCACTCGGCCGCGAAGTGGTCCCAGCCGCCGACCCGTTCCCAGGGGGCGCCGTCCACGGTCACCCGGCCGGAGCGGCCGGGGCGGCCGGCGCGCACGACCTCGCCGACCACCCGCCAGCGGGCGGGCAGCTGCACGCTCTTGGGGAAGGTCGCCACGATGGCGTGGTCCTCGCCGCCGGAGAGCACCCACAGCAGCGGGTCGACGCCCACCGCCTGCCCGATGTCGGCCATCTGCGCGGGGACGTCGAAGTCGGCGGCACGCAGGTCGATGTCCACCCCGCTGGCGGCTGCCACGTGCCCGAGGTCGGCCACCAGGCCGTCGCTGACGTCGACCATCGAGGTGGCGCCGAGGTCGGCCGCGGCCGGGCCGGCGTGGTACGGCGGTTCGGGGCGGCGGTGCGCCTCGACGAACGCCCGCGGCGAGCGGAAGCCGCGCTGGAGGACGGTGAGCCCGGCCGCGGACCAGCCCAGCCAGCCGGCGACGGCGACGACGTCGCCGACCTGCGCGCCGGAGCGCAGCACCGGGCGGCGGCCCTGCAGGTCGCCGAGGGCCGTGATGGCGAGGGTGACCGCGTCGCCGCGCACCACGTCGCCGCCGACGACGGCGGCGCCGGCCACCGTGCACTCGTCGCGCAGCCCGTCCATCAGCTCGGTGGCCCAGGTGGCGGGCAGGTCGGCCGGGGCGACGAAACCCAGCAGGATGGCGGTGGGCACGGCCCCCATCGCGGCCACGTCGGCGAGGTTCTGCGCGGCCGACTTGCGGCCCACGTCGTAGGCGGTGGACCAGTCCCGGCGGAAGTGCCGGCCCTCGATCAGCACGTCGGTGGTGGCCACCACCCGGCCGTCGGGGGCCTTCACCACGGCCGCGTCGTCCCCGGGGCCGAGGTCGACGGCCGGTGTCGGCGTGAGCCGGGCGGTGAGCTCCCTGATGAGTCCGAACTCGCCGAGCTCGCCCACGGTCCCCTGCATCTGCCGTCCTCTCAACTCGACTGGAGCGGTCGTCGCGCCCCCCGCGCGCAGCGTACGCCCTCGGGGCGTGCAGAAGTCTCCCCTCCCCGGGGAGGGGCGCGGTAGCGTGGTGATCAGACTGCGGCCAGCCCACCCCTCAGCCGCCTGGAGGTCTCCCGTGGTACAGGCGTACATCCTGATCCAGACCGAGGTGGGCAAGGCCACCGCGGTCGCCGAGTCCATCGCGAAGATCCAAGGCGTCGTCCAGGCCGAGGACGTCACCGGCCCGTACGACGTGATCGTGCGCGCCGAGGCCGAGTCCATCGACGACCTGGGCCGGCTGGTGGTCGCCCAGGTGCAGCAGATCGACGGCATCACGCGCACGCTGACCTGTCCGGTGGTCCGCCTGTAGGCGCGGCTACCATCGGCGGGTGGCCTCCTCCCGTCCCCTCGCCTCGCTGCCCGCCCCCGTCCGCTGGCTCGCGCCGCCCGCGGCGCTGCTGGGGTGCGTCCTGCTGCTGGCCGGCAACGGCGGCGGTGACGAGGTCGCGCCGCCGGCGCCGCAGGGCGCCGCGGCGGGCTACTGCGCGGCGCTCGACCGGGCGCTGCCGCAGACCGTGCAGGGGCACGCCCGTCGGGACCCGTCCCCCGCGTCGCCGTACACCGCGGCCTGGGCGAGCTCCCCGCGCACGGTGCTGCGCTGCGGCGTCGAGCGCCCCTCGTACCTCGACGACGACCCGCTGGGGACGGCCCCCGAGGTGAACGGGGTGCAGTGGGGGCTCTCCCCCGACGGCAAGGGCGGGTACCGCTTCGTCACCACGCTGCGCAAGGCGTACGTCGAGGTGCTGGTGCCCAAGGGCGCCTTCCCGAACTACGCGGACCCGCTGCCGGTGATCTCCGACGCGGTGAAGGCCGCGGTCCCCGAGGGTCTCTGAGAGGCCGGACCGGGCACGCCGAGGGGCGCGGGGCCGGACCGCACGGGCCGGCTCCCACGCCCCGGGAGGGTGTTACCGCAGGCCGGTGGAGCGGCGCAGCGCGGCCTGCAGCAGACGGTCGATCAGCTCCGGGTAGGGCACCCCGCTGGCCTCCCACATCTTCGGGTAGGCCGAGATGGGGGTGAAGCCGGGCATGGTGTTGATCTCGTTGACGATCCAGCTGCCGTCGTCCAGCAGGAAGAAGTCGACCCGGGCGAGGCCCTCGCAGCCGAGCGCCTCGAAGGCCGCGACGGCCTGGCGGCGGATCTCGGCGGTCTCCTCGGCGGTGAGCTTCGCCGGGATCTCGACGTCCGAGGAGTCGATGTACTTGGCCTCGAAGTCGTAGAACTCGAAGTCGCCGCCGACGAGGATCTCGGCGGGCACGCTGGCGCGCGGCCCGTCCTCGAACTCCAGGACGGCGCACTCGATCTCGCGGCCCTCGACGCCCCGCTCGACGATGACCTTGGGGTCGTGGCTGCGGGCCTGCTCGATCGCGGCGTCGAGGTCGGCGAGGTCCTTGACCTTGCTGATGCCGATGGACGAGCCGGCCCGGCAGGGCTTCACGAACAGCGGCAGGCCGAGCGCGGCGATCCGCTCGCGGGCGGCGGCGCGGCCCTCCTCGGTCTCCCACTCGCGCGGGCGGACGACCGTCCAGTCGCCGACGCCGATGCCGTGCGAGGCCAGCACGCGCTTGGTGAACTCCTTGTCCATGCCGACCGCGCTGGCCAGCACGCCGGAGCCGACGAAGGGCACCCCGGAGAGCTCCAACAGGCCCTGCAGCGTGCCGTCCTCGCCCCACGGGCCGTGCAGCAGCGGCAGCACCACGTCGACCTCGCCGAGCGCCTTCGGGGTGCTCCCGGGCTCGCTGAGGACGACCTCGCGGCTGCCCGGTGACACCGGCAGCGCGACCTGGCCCTCGACGTTCTCGGCGACCTGGGAGACGTCGGGCAGCTCGCCGTCGGTGATGGCCATCCGGGACGGCTCGTCGCCGACCAGTGCCCAGCGGCCCTCGTGGGTGATGCCGATGGGCAGCACCTCGTACTTGCTCCGGTCGATCGCCTTGAGCACGCTGCCGGCCGTGACGACCGAGATCGCGTGCTCGGAGCTGCGGCCGCCGAAGACGATCGCGACCCGGGCCTTGGCACCGGGCTGGTTCGGGGAGGTCTGTTCGATGCTCATATCGGACGTGAGACTACCGTGCGAAACCCGCGGTTCCGGTCACCGTCGCTCCGGCTTCGCCGAGCGCGCCATGAGTCCGGCGAGCACCTCCTGGGTGGGGCGGCCGTTGTGCACCACGTCCACCACGGCCTGCACGAGCGGCATGTCGACGCCGTTGCGCCGGGCCAGGTCGAGCACCGACTCGCAGGACTTCACGCCCTCCGCGGTCTGCTTGGTAGCCGCGACCGTCTCCTCCAGGGTCATGCCCCGGCCGAGGTTCATGCCGAAGGTGTTGTTGCGTGACAGCGGCGAGGAGCAGGTGGCGACCAGGTCGCCCATGCCGGCGAGGCCCGCGAAGGTGTGCGCGTCCGCGCCGAGCGCGAGGCCGAGCCGGGTCGTCTCGGCGAGGCCCCGGGTGATCAGGGTGGCCTTGGTGTTGTCGCCCAGGCCCATGCCGGCGGCCATGCCGACGGCCAGGCCGATGACGTTCTTCACCGCGCCGCCGAGCTCGCAGCCGACCACGTCGGTGTTGGTGTAGGGCCGGAAGTAGGGGGTGTGACAGGCCTTCTGGAAGCGCTGGGCGACCGCCTCGTCGGTGCAGGCGACCACGCTGGCCGCGGGCTGCCGGCGGGCGATCTCCATCGCCAGGTTGGGGCCGGAGACCACCGCGACGCGCTCCGGGCCGACCCCGGCGACCTCCCGGATGACCTCGCTCATCCGCTCGGCGGTGCCGAGTTCGATGCCCTTCATCAGGCTGACCAGGACGGTCTGCGGCTCGATCAGCGGCGCCCAGCCGGCCAGGTTGGCGCGCAGCGTCTGCGAGGGCACCGCGAGCACCGCGAAGTCGGCGCCGGCGAGGGCCTCGGCGGCGTCGGTGGTGGCCCGCACCGCGTCCGGCAGGCGGATGCCCGGCAGGTAGTCCGGGTTCTCGTGGGTGCGGTCGATCGTCTCGACGAGCTCCTTGCGGCGCCCCCAGAGCACGACCTCGCAGCCGGCGTCGGCGAGCACCATCGCGAAGGCGGTGCCCCAGGAACCGGTGCCGAAGACGGCGCAGCGGGTCACTCGGCACCGCCCTTGCGGGCCCGGTCGCCCTTGGCGGCCGCGGCGGCGGCGCGCTCGCGGGCGGCCTTGCGCATGTCGTAGCGCTCGGCCGGGGCCTGCTCGCCGCGGATCCCCTCCAGGACGGCGGTGATGGCCGCCATGATGTCCGCGGTGGCGTCCCTGAGCACCTGGGCGGTGAGCTCCTGGCCCTGGTACTTGCTCAGGTCGACCGGCGGGCCGGCGGCGACCCTCACCGTGTGCCGCGGGAAGAGGTGGTACTTGCCCTTACCGCCGCGGCCGTACGGCGGGATGATCTCGTGGGCGCCCCAGTGGGCGACCGGGATCACCGGCGCGCCGGTCATCAGCGCGACGCGGGCGGCGCCGCTCTTGCCGGTCATCGGCCACAGGTCCGGATCCCGGGTGAGCGTGCCCTCCGGATAGAACTGCACGCACTGGCCGCCGTTGATGGCGTCGATGGCGGCGCGGAACGCCTCGGCGGCGTCGGTGGACTCCCGGAACACCGGGATCTGGCCGGTCTTGCGCAGCATGAAGCCGATGAACGGCACCGAGAACAGCTGGGACTTGCCGAGTATCCGCGGCGGGCGGCCGCTGTTGTACTGCCAGTGCGCGTAGAAAACCGGGTCGATGACCGAGTTGTGGTTGACGGCCGCGATGAAGCCGCCCTCCTTCGGCAGGTTCTCCCAGCCGCTCCATTCGGTCTTCGCCAGCGCGTTGGTCACCGGCTTCACGAGGACCGCCGCGAAGCGGTACCAGATCCCGTAGTCGGCGTTGCCGAACCTGGCGTACGAGCGGCGGGCCACCCAGCTCCTCCTCATCCGGTGCGGCACGTGGGGTGCCGCGGTCCTCGATCGCCGCCCGGTGTGCCCGGTCGGGGCCTCGGCGCGGGACCCCGTGCGCCGTTTCGCTGCCGCGCACCGACGGGGGTGTGACCTGCTGCTCTCCACCGGCCGGACGGCCGGGAGGGCCCGGGGCGCCGACCAGTCTCACCCGTGGGCGGACCGGCTGTCGAGCAGCCGCCCTGGGCAGGCCCCGGGGGAGTGACCAAACGCACGCGAATCGCGGCCGCTGGCCCGGGCCCGGGAGCCGACGCCACAATGGCGCCGATGACCGAGGACACCGTACGCCCCGCCGGCGGTCCGCCGCTGCCACCGGCCCGCGCCCTGTGGTCGCTGGTGCTGCCGGTGAAGCCGCCCGCAGTGGCCAAGAGCCGGCTGGAGCCGTTCGCCGGGCCGCACCGGCCGCGGCTGGCACTGGCCTTCGCGCTGGACACCGTCCGGGCCGCACTGGCCTGCCAGGCGGTGGCCCGGGTACTGGTGGTGACCCGGGACGCCGGTGCTGCCGCGCAACTCGCTCGCCTCGGCGCGCTCGTGGTGCCGGACGAGCCCGGCGGCGGCCTCAACGCCGCCCTGGCGCACGGCGCCGCGCGCGCCGCAGCGCTCGCGCCGCACGCCCCGGTGGCCGCGCTCTCCGCCGACCTGCCGGCCCTGCGGCCGGCCGAACTCGCCCGTGTGCTGGCCGCGGTGCCGCCCGGCGGCCGGGCCTTCCTCGCGGACGCACCGGGCCTCGGCACCACGCTGCTGGCCGCACCGCGCGGGACGGAGCTGCGGCCCGCCTTCGGGGACGGCTCGCGGCTGCGGCACGCCCTGGGCGGGGCACGGGAGCTGGAGTTGGAGGACGTCGCCTCGGTGCGGCGGGACGTGGACACCGGGGCGGATCTGCGCGAGGCGCTGGCCCTCGGTGTGGGGCCGCGGACGGCCGCCGCGGCGGCCGCGCTGGTGTGACCGCTCGCTATGCTGTCGACCATGCAGGCCACCGCGTTCACCTTCGACCCCGGCACCCGGGCTGGCTCCGTGCTGCTCGACGACGGCACGCAGGTGCCCTTCGACGCCGCGGCCTTCGACGCCGGCGGCCTCAGGCTGCTGCGGCCCGGCCAGCGGGTGCGGATCCGCACCGAGGGCGAGGGTGCCGGGCGCCGGGTGGTCTTCGTGACGCTGCAGACCTTTCCCGACCCGGGCGCCGAGGGCTGACGGCCCCTGCCGGAACTCCCGCCGGAACACCCCGCCGGGGTCCCCGCACGGGAGAAGCACCCGCACGCGAAAGAAAAGAGCTGCGCCGGCCCGCTTCCGGAATCCCGGATCTGCGGGCCGCCGCAGCTCTCGCCGTGGTCTGACCGGCCGTCGCCCGAAGGGCCGACAGAGCCTACTTGGCGGCGGTCTTGCGCGCGGTGGTCTTGCGCGTCGTGGTCTTCTTCGCCGGGGCGGTCTTCTTGGCCGTCGCGGTGGTCTTCTTGGCGGCGGCGGCGGTGGTCTTCTTGGCTGCCGCGGCCGCGGTCTTCGCGGGAGCCGCCTTCTTGGCCGTCGCGGTGGTCTTCTTCGCCGCCGCGGTGGTCTTGGCCGGAGCCGCCTTCTTGGCCGTCGCGGTGGTCTTCTTGGCCGCCGCGGTGGTGCGGGTGGTGGTGGTCTTCTTCGCGGCCGTCTTCTTGGTGGCCGCGGCTGCGGTGCCGGCGGCGGCCGCGACGCGCTTGGTGGCAGCGCGCTTGGCGGCGGCCGTGGTGGCACCGCTCTTGCCCGGGGTGAGCGAGCCCTTGGGGGCCTTCTTGACCGAGGGGCCTTCCTTCGGCAGCTTCTTGGAGCCGCTGACGAGGTCCTTGAAGCCCTGGCCGGGGCGGAAACGCGGGACCGAGGTCTTCTTGACCTTGACGCGCTCACCGGTCTGCGGGTTGCGGGCGAAGCGCGCGGAGCGCTCCACCTTCTCGAAGGTGCCGAAGCCGGTGACCGAGACGCGGTCACCTGCCACGACGGCACGCACCATGGTGTCGAGCACTGCGTCGACGGCCTCTGCGGCAGCCTTGCGACCGCCCAGCTGCTCGGCCACCGCTTCGACAAGCTGAGCCTTGTTCACGTCTTCCCCTTCGGAAACGGGCGCCGGATGATGAATCCATCCGTTCATTTCGCACGTTAGGTATGTATCTGCGGACTTTCAATTACCAAACGCGTGAATCACCCTAGTGTCGCAATGGATTTGCGCGTTCGCGACCTCAGCCGAGCGGTGGGCGCCCCGCGTCGAGGTCCTGCACAAAGCGACTCAACCGCCGGGCCGCCCCCGGGAGATCGCGCTTGGCGGTCTCCGTGACGATCAGCAGTTGACGGGTGAGAGCGGTCTTTGCTTCCGCTGACACGTTCAGCGCAGATACGCGAGCGTGGGCTTGCTTCAACCGCTCGGCCACAAGCGCGTAGAGCGCTGCGACTTCCGGGTCGTCCGGTTCCTCAGCAGGTGAGGACTGGTCGTCCGTCCGGCCGTCAATTCGACCGCCGGCTGCACCGCCGTCCGCCTCCGGGTGCGCGGGATCGCCGCCCGCGTACGGAGGTTCGTCGTGCCGGTGCATGCAACGATTGTGCCATCTGTTGTGATGTGCCCTGCGCAAGGGGGCTCTTGGGCAAATGCCGGGCCCTGTTCCGAGTGGGTGTCAGACCCGAACTCGGACTCGAACTCCGGCCCGTCCGGACGGCGGCGGCGAAGGGCTCCGGAGCCCGAACGGCGGATGGCCCGCCCCCCCGAGGGGAGGCGGGCCATCCGGCGTACGCGGGAGATGTCGGCGGTCAGGCCACCGGCAGCGTGCGCGGCTTGAACGAGGGGCGGGTCGCCTCGAAGGCGGCGATGTCGGCCTCGTTCTGCAGCGTGATGCTGATGTCGTCCAGCCCGTTCAGCAGGCGCCAGCGGACGTTGTCGTCGAGCTCGAAGGAGGCCGTGACGCCCTCCGCGCGGACCTCCCGGGCCTCCAGGTCGACGGTGATCTCGGCGGTCGGGTCGGCCTCGACGAGCTCCCAGAGCCGCTCGACGGTCTCCTGCGGGAGGACGACCGTCAGCAGGCCGTTCTTCAGCGAGTTGCCGCGGAAGATGTCGGCGAAGCGGGAGGAGATCACCGCCTGGAAGCCGTAGTTCTGCAGCGCCCAGACGGCGTGCTCGCGGGACGAGCCGGTGCCGAACTCCGGGCCGGCCACCAGCACGCTGGCGCCCTGCCGCTCCGGGCGGTTGAGGACGAAGGACTCGTCCTTGCGCCAGGCCTCGAACAGGCCGTCCTCGAAGCCCGATCGGGTGACCTTCTTCAGCCAGTGCGCCGGGATGATCTGGTCGGTGTCCACGTTGGAGCGGCGCAGCGGGACGGCGCGGCCGGTGTGGGTGGTGAACTTCTCCATGGCTCAGGCCTCCACGGCGACGGGGTCGGACAGGTCTGCGGGCGAGGCCAGCCGGCCCAGTACGGCGGTCGCGGCGGCGACCTGCGGCGACACCAGGTGGGTGCGGCCGCCCTTGCCCTGGCGGCCCTCGAAGTTGCGGTTCGAGGTCGAGGCGCAGCGCTCTCCCGGGGCCAGCTGGTCCGGGTTCATGCCGAGGCACATCGAGCAGCCCGCGTGGCGCCATTCGGCACCGGCCGCGGTGAAGACCTTGTCCAGGCCCTCCTCGACGGCCTGCAGGGCGACCCGGACCGAGCCGGGGACGACCAGCATCCGCACGCCGTCGGCGACCTGGCGGCCGTCGAGGATGTCGGCGGCGGCGCGCAGGTCCTCGATCCGGCCGTTGGTGCAGGAGCCGACGAAGACGGCGTCGACGGAGACCTCGCGCAGCGGGGTGCCGGCCTCCAGGCCCATGTACTTCAGGGCGTTCTCGGCGGCGATGCGCTCCTGCGGGTCCTCGAAGGAGGCCGGGTCCGGCACGTTGGCGCCGAGCGGGGCGCCCTGGCCCGGGTTGGTGCCCCAGGTGACGAACGGGGTCAGCGAGTTGGCGTCGATGAAGACCTCGGCGTCGAAGACCGCGTCCTCGTCGGTGGCGAGGGTGCGCCAGTACGCGACGGCGGCGTCCCAGTCCTCGCCCTGCGGGGCGTGCGGGCGGCCTTCGAGGTACGCGAAGGTGGTGTCGTCGGGGGCGATCATGCCGGCCCGGGCGCCCGCTTCGATGGACATGTTGCAGATGGTCATCCGGGCCTCCATGGAGAGGCTGCGGATGGCGGAGCCGCGGTACTCCAGGACGTAGCCCTGGCCGCCACCGGTGCCGATCTTGGTGATGATGGCCAGGATCAGGTCCTTGGCGGTGACGCCGTCGGGGAGTTCGCCCTCGACGGTGATGGCCATGGTCTTGAACGGGGCCAGCGGCAGCGTCTGGGTGGCCAGCACGTGCTCGACCTGGCTGGTGCCGATGCCGAACGCCAGCGCGCCGAAGGCGCCGTGGGTGGAGGTGTGGGAGTCGCCGCAGACCACGGTCGTACCGGGCTGGGTCAGGCCGAGCTGCGGGCCGACCACGTGCACGACGCCCTGCTCGACGTCGCCCAGCGAGTGGATGCGCACGCCGAACTCGGCGGCGTTCTTGCGCAGCGTCTCCAGCTGGATCTTGGAGACGGGGTCGGCGATCGGCTTGTCGATGTCCAGGGTCGGGGTGTTGTGGTCCTCGGTCGCGATCGTCAGATCGGTCCGGCGGACCTTGCGGCCGGCCAGCCGGAGACCGTCGAAGGCCTGCGGGCTGGTGACCTCGTGCAGCAGGTGCAGGTCGATGAAGAGGAGGTCGGGCTCGCCCTCGGCGCGCCGGACGACGTGGTCGTCCCAGACCTTCTCTGCGAGTGTCCGTCCCATCGCTTTCCCTCCAGCCGGCCGCATTGCCGGCCTTCTCGTGTCGTCGGGGTCTGTTCCCGAGCCGCCCTGGTGAGGCTCGCTGCGGAGTCGCGACCTGCACGCCGGATCGTCTGTCCAGGATGTGGACGCTTTGGTGAGGGTCCATCCTGGGTGTCTCCCGGGCTGCTGCCTCAAGAGTGGCGCTTTTCTCGGAAGATTGAACTTGCGTCTCGCCCACTGAGACTGCAGTATCGAGACATGGACAACACTAGCGGCGTCGGCGTTCTCGACAAGGCCGCTCTGGTGCTGAGCGCACTGGAGTCGGGCCCCGCCACGTTGGCGGGGCTGGTCGCCGCCACCGGTCTGGCGCGGCCCACGGCCCACCGACTCGCCGTCGCACTCGAACACCACCGCCTGGTCACCAGGGACATGCAGGGCCGGTTCATCCTCGGCCCCCGACTCGCCGAGCTCTCCGCCGCGGCGGGCGAGGACCGCCTCCTCGCCACCGCCGGGCCGGTGCTCACGCACCTGCGCGACGTCACCGGCGAGAGCGCCCAGCTGTACCGCCGCCAGGGCGAGATGCGCATCTGCGTCGCCGCCGCCGAGCGGCTCTCCGGTCTGCGGGACACCGTTCCGGTCGGCTCCACCCTGCCGATGAAGGCCGGCTCCGCCGCCCAGGTCCTGCTGGCCTGGGAGGAGCCGGAGCGCCTGCACCGCGGCCTGCAGGGCGCCCGCTTCACCGCGACGGCGCTCAGCGGCGTGCGGCGCCGCGGCTGGGCCCAGTCGATCGGCGAGCGCGAGCCTGGTGTCGCGTCCGTCTCCGCGCCCGTCCGCGGCCCCTCCAACCGCGTCGTGGCCGCCGTCTCGGTGTCCGGCCCGATCGAGCGACTGACCCGCCACCCGGGCCGGCTGCACGCCCAGGCGATCATCGAGGCGGCCAACCGCCTCACCGAGGCGCTCCGCCGCGGCTGAGCGGCACACAGCCGAAAAGGGCCCGCTCCGCACATCGCGGAGCGGGCCCTTTTCGGCTGGCGACGGAAAATGCCGACTGGAAACGGAAAACGCCGGGAGGATCCGGAAAAACAAAAAAGCCCCGGTCACCCGGAGCTTATTGGCTGGGGTACCAGGACTCGAACCTAGACTAAATGAACCAGAATCACTCGTGCTGCCAATTACACCATACCCCAAAAGTACCCCCGACCGGATTCGAACCGGCGCTACCGCCTTGAGAGGGCGGCGTGCTAGGCCGCTACACAACGGGGGCCCGCACCACCGAGGTGGCGCTGAGTACCCCCGACCGGATTCGAACCGGCGCTACCGCCTTGAGAGGGCGGCGTGCTAGGCCGCTACACAACGGGGGCATACTCATTCACTGTGCAATTTTCGAAGAAACTGCGTACCCCCGACCGGATTCGAACCGGCGCTACCGCCTTGAGAGGGCGGCGTGCTAGGCCGCTACACAACGGGGGCTTGCACTACTGCTGTACTGCGCTGGGGTACCAGGACTCGAACCTAGACTAACTGAACCAGAATCAGTCGTGCTGCCAATTACACCATACCCCACCAGAGTTCAACCCCTGCGGGGCCTTCCTCGGTGTCTCGCGCCTCCCTGCCCGGGCGGCGCAGAAAGAACATTACCCGACGCCAGGCCCGGCTCCAAAATCGATAACCGCAGGCAGGGTGCCGGGCGCCTGCGGCCCTGGTCAGCGCACCGGGGCCGCAGGCGGGCGGGGCGGCCTCAGGAGGCCGGCACGGCCTCCAGAGCGGCCGTCAAGCGACGCAGCGTCTCGGGGCGGCCCAGCAGCTCCATCGACTCGAACAGCGGCGGGGAGACCCGCCGGCCGGTCACGGCGACCCGCAGCGGGGTGAAGGCGAACTTCGGCTTGATCCCGAGGCCGTCCACCAGCGCCTCGCGCAGCGCGGCCTGGATCGCGTCCGGGGTGAAGTCCGCCAGCTCCGCCAGGGCCTTGACCGAGGCCTCCAGCACCGGGCGGGCGTCGGCGCCGAGCGCCTTGGCGGCGTCGTCCGGGTCGACGGCGAAGTCCGCCGGGTCGACGAAGAGGAAGCCGGCCATGGACACGATCTCGCCGAGGACGACCATCCGCTCCTGGGTGAGCGGGGCGACCTTCGCCAGCAGGTCGAGCTGGTGCGCGGTGGGCTCGGCCGGCAGCAGGCCGGCCCCCTGCAGGTACGGCACCAGTCGGGCGACGAAGTCCGCCGGGTCGAGGGCGCGCAGGTGCTCGGCGTTGATCGCCTCGGCCTTCTTCAGGTCGAAGCGGGCCGGGTTGGCGTTGACGTCGGCGATGTCGAAGGCCTCGACCATCTCCGCCATGGAGAAGCGGTCCCGGTCCTCGGCGAGTGACCAGCCCAGCAGCGCCAGGTAGTTGAGCAGCCCCTCGGGCAGGAAGCCGCGCTCGCGGTAGAGGTTGAGCGAGGCCTGCGGGTCGCGCTTGGAGAGCTTCTTGTTGCCCTCGCCCATCACGTACGGCAGGTGGCCGAAGCGCGGGGTGGCGCCGCTGCCGACGCCGATGTCGGCGAGCGCCGCGTAGAGGGCGATCTGGCGCGGCGTCGAGGAGAGCAGGTCCTCGCCGCGCAGCACGTGGGTGATGCCCATCAGGGCGTCGTCGACCGGGTTGACCAGGGTGTAGAGCGGGGCGCCGTTGGCCCGGACGATGCCGTAGTCGGGCACGTCCTTGGGGTCGAAGACGATCTGGCCGCGCACCAGGTCGTCGAAGGCGAGCGGGGTGTCCGGCATCCGGAAGCGGAGGATCGGCGTGCGGCCCTCCAGCCGGTACACGGCGATCTGGTCCTCGGTCAGCTCCCGGCAGTGGCCGTCGTAGCCGGACGGCTTCCCGGCGGCGCGGGCGGCCTCGCGTCGGGAGTCGAGCTCCTCGGTGGAGCAGTAGCAGTGGTAGGCGTGGCCGCCCTCGTGCAGCCTGCGCGCCACGTCGGCGTAGACGTCCATCCGCTGCGACTGCCGGTAGGGCGCGTGCGGGCCGCCGACCTCCGGGCCCTCGTCCCAGTCGAAGCCCAGCCAGCGCATCGCGCCGAGCAGCTGGTTGTAGGAGTCCTCGGAGTCGCGGGCCGCGTCGGTGTCCTCGATCCGGAAGACCAGGGTGCCGCCGTGGTGGCGGGCGAAGGCCCAGTTGAAGAGGGCGGTGCGGACCAGCCCGACGTGCGGGTTGCCGGTCGGGGACGGGCAGAAGCGGACCCGGATGTCCGGGCCCGAGGCGGAGTCAGCCACGCTTGATCACCTTGTTGGCGAGAGTGCCGATGCCTTCGACGGAGACGGCGACCTCGTCGCCGACGGCCAGGGGACCGACGCCCGCGGGGGTGCCGGTCAGGACGACGTCGCCCGGCAGGAGCGTCATCGCCTCGGAGATGTGCGCGATCAGTTCGGGGATCGAACGCACCATCAGGGAGGTGCGGCCGGTCTGCCGCAGCTCGCCGTTGACGGTGCAGGTGATCGCCAGGTCCGACGGGTCCAGCTCGGTCTCGATCCACGGACCGAGCGGGCAGGAGGTGTCGAAGCCCTTGGCGCGGGCCCACTGGCCCTCGCGCTGCTGGACGTCGCGCGCGGTGACGTCGTTGGCGCAGGTGTAGCCGAAGATCACCTCGGGCACGCGGTCCACCGGGACCTCTCGGCACATCCGGCCGATCACCACGGCCAGCTCCGCCTCGTGCTGCACGTCCGAGGAGAACGGCGGGTAGGCGATGGCCTCGGTCGGGCCGACGACCGCGGTGGAGGGCTTGAAGAAGGTCAGCGGGACGTCCGGGACCTCGTTGCCGAGCTCCGCGGCGTGCGCAGCGTAGTTGCGGCCGACCGCGACGATCTTGTTGGGCAGCATCGGCGCCAGCAGCCGGACGTCCTGCATCCGGTAGCTCTCGCCGGTGAGCTGCGGCGGCCCGAAGGGGTGGCCGGCCAGCGCGTGCACCACCAGGGAATCAGGTTGGGCGGCATCGCCCTCGACGACGCCGAAGGAGACGCTGCCCGCGGCAGGACTCCCTTCCCGGACGGAAAACCTGGCGATACGCACCCTGCAGCCTCTCGGTCGGTGACCTGCTCGATCATTCCCAGGCTATCGCGCAGGGCGCCGCCGGCCCGGTGGGCGCGGGGCCGCGGGGCGCCCGGGGCGCGCGAAGGGGCGCCGACCGCGGCGGTCGGCGCCCCTTTTCGCGTGCGCGTTCTCGAGTGCGCGTCTTCGACTGCGTGCGCGCTCAGTCCTGCGACGGGCGCGGCGCGGGCGCCACCATCAGCTGGGTGCGGCGCGGGTTGGCGGTGCTGCCGGGCAGCTCGGAGGTGTACTCACGCGGCTGCTGGGAGGCGACCGCGCCGGGGAGCTGGGCGAAGTCCTCGACGGAGGCCAGCGTGGTCCGACGCGGGTTGGCCGTGGCCCGGTTGTCGAGCGTGGACATCGGGGCCTTCGTCGGCTGGGACATGGGCGGGACACCTTGGTTTCACGAGGGGACTTTTGGAGGGGTGCGGGCCCGGGAAGGCTCTCCGCGGCCCCGCCCAGGGTAAGGATCTCCTGTCATAGGAGCCGTGACCAAAGCTACACATTAACCTGTGACTTTGGTCACAATTGCCAAGCCGGTGGCGACTTTTTGGGCATTCGGGACGCTTCGTGAATTCCGACATAGCACCCATTTCGGACATTGGTTGCACATGTCCGGGCTCCGGCCAGTCGGCCGAAGGGTGCTGCGTGTCCGAAAAGAGCCGTATTACCAGCGCGTAACCGCACAGACCGTGAGAGCCTGCGCGCGGTCGGTAGCTCAGGACACCGAGTCATAACGGCCCTTGTTGGACTTCTCGCGCTGTGCTGGAATGCCACGGAAAAACTCGACACCGTCCCCCTCCGCGCCAGCGGGGAGGGGCGCCCGGTCCAGAGGTTGCGACGCCAGTGCAGGGACGTTTCAAGAGGGGCAGCGGCGCCGCGGGTGACCCGGAGTCGCGCGAGCCAGTGGCCGGCCCACACCAGGCAGTGCCCACCGCAGGCCAGGCCGACAGGCCGGCCGGCGGCACCGCCGAGCCGGCCGACGACACGATCACGGACGGCCACGACACGGACGGAAGGCAATCCGGCCGGTCGCGGCTGCGCAGCACGCTCAACTACCGCCGGGCGACCGGCCTCAACAGATTCGCGCTGCGCAACTGGCGCATCCGTACGCGCCTGATCGCGCTGCTGCTGCTCCCCGTGATGGTCGCGCTCGTCCTCGGCGGCCTGCGTGTGCAGACCTCGATGGAGAACTCCCGCCAGCTCGCCCAGATGACCGACCTCGCGGACCTGGCCCGTCGGGCGACCGCGCTGGCCGACGCCCTGGAGACCGAGCGCGACATCAGCGCCGGCCCGCTGACGGCCAAGCCGAACGAGCGGCAGGACCCGGACGTCCAGGACGCGCAGAAGAACACCGACCAGCTGAGCAAGGCCTTCGCCACCAGTGCCGACAAGTTCGACGAGCTCGACCTCGCCGGTGGAAAGGCGCTGCTGCTGCAGGTCCGCAAGGACCTCAACCAGCTGTCGGAGGCGCGCGGCTCCGCGTACACCAACATCGACAACATTCAGGCCACCGTCCTGAACTACGACGTGATCATCAAGGGTCTCATCGGTATCACCGAGGAGATCGCGATCGCGTCGAACTCGACCGAGCTGATCAAGATCACCCGGGCGCTCAGCCAGTTCGCGCTGTCCAAGGAGAACGCGTCCATGCAGCGCGCGCTGATCTCCGCCGCGCTGGCCCGCCCCGGCAAGGCCGACCTCTCCCCCTCGGACGAGACCTTCGGCATCCGCCTCCAGGTCTCCGAGGAGAGCGCGCTCGCGAACTTCACCGCCATCTACGGTGACGAAGAGGCCCGCAAGAAGCGCTCCAGCCTGAGCTTCAACCAGACGATCGCGGACACCGACCGGTACACCCAGCAGGTGCTGAACACCAACGGCATCCGGCAGACCGACCCGCGCACCTACACCGACTGGTACGACGCCGCCAGCGTCAAGATCAACGCCGAGCAGCGGATCGAGACCCAGCTGCTCGAGGACCTCGACGGCAAGGCCCAGAAGCTGCAGTCCGACGCCGACACCGAGGCGCTGGTCAACGCCGCGCTGATCGCCGTCGTCCTCATCGTCGCCATCGCCGGCGCCGCGATCGTGGCCCGCTCGATGGTGCGCTCGCTGACCCGTCTGCAGACCGCGGCCGAGGACGTCGCCGAGCGGCGACTGCCCGAGCTGGTCAAGACCCTCTCCGAGAGCGACCCGCACGACGTCGACGTAACCGTCGAACCCGTCGGCGTCGACTCGGCGGACGAGATCGGCCACGTGGCCTCTGCGTTCGACATGGTGCACCGCGAGGCCGTCCGCCTCGCCGCCGAGCAGGCCCTGCTGCGAGGCAACATCAACGCGATGTTCACCAACCTGTCGCGCCGCAGCCAGGGCCTCATCCAGCGCCAGCTGTCGCTCATCTCCGAGCTGGAGAGCCGCGAGGCCGACCCGGACCAGCTGGCCAGCCTCTTCAAGCTGGACCACCTGGCGACCCGTATGCGCCGCAACGGTGAGAACCTCCTCGTCCTCGCCGGTGAGGACCCGGGCCGCCGCTGGACCCGCCCCGTCCCGCTGGTCGACGTGCTCCGCGCCGCCGCCTCCGAGGTGGAGCAGTACGAGCGCATCGAACTCGCCGCGGTGCCGTCGACCGAGGTCGCCGGCCGCGTCGTCAACGACCTCGTCCACCTCCTCGCCGAGCTGCTCGAGAACGCGACCTCGTTCTCCAGCCCGCAGACCCGTGTCCGGGTCACCGGCCACGCGCTGCCCGACGGCCGCGTGCTGGTCGAGATCCACGACACCGGCATCGGCCTGAGCCCGGACGACCTCGCGGACATCAACGAGCGCCTCGCGAGCCCGCCCACCGTCGACGTCTCCGTCTCCCGCCGCATGGGCCTCTTCGTGGTCGGCCGCCTGTCCCTGCGACACGGCATCCGCATCCAGCTGCGCCCCAGCGACTCCGGCGGCACCACCGCGCTCGTCATGCTCCCGGTGGACGTCACCAACTCCGCCGGCCGCCCCGGCCAGCGTCCCGGTGGCGGTGCCCAGGCCGGCAAGTCCGGCCGCGGCCTCGGCCCGACCCCGCGCCAGCAGGGCCGTGCCAGTGCCGCCGAGGCGCTCGCCGGCCGGGCCGCCGCCGCGCTCGGCCAGGCCCCGGCCGGTGCTCCGGCCCGTCCGCAGCTCGGCCAGGGCCCGCAGGGCGGTGCGCCCCAGCAGCCGCAGGGCGGCCGTCCGGGCGGCGGCCTGCCGACCCGCGAGGTCGGCCAGGCGCTCCACGAGAGCCCCGCGCCCCAGCAGAACCAGCCCCAGCAGGGCCAGCAGGCCCCGCAGGGTCTGCTGGGCCAGGCCCGGCGGGTGCCGGGCGCGTCCGGTGCCCCCGGCGTCCAGGGCGGCCCCGGTGGTCCGGGTGCCCAGGGCGGCCTGCCGCGCCGCGGCCCGGGCCCGGAGCAGGGCCCCGGCGGCCGTGCCCCGATGCCCGAGCGTCCGCGCCCGGAGTCCGGCCGGCCCGGCCAGGGCGGCCGGCCGGCCGCTCCCGGTCCGCAGGGCCAGCAGCGCCCGCAGGCGCCGCTGCCGCAGGCCGGCCCGGCCGAGCCGAACGCGGTCGAGTCCACGGTGCAGTTCGGCCGGCCGCGCTTCGAGGCCAGCGACATCGACCCGCGCGACCCGCTGGGCCTCGGCCTGGTGGAGCCGGTGCTGCCGGACCCGTCGCAGCAGCCCGGCGGCCAGCCGTTCGGGCAGCAGGTGCCGCAGCAGCAGCCCCAGCAGCAGCCGATGGCGCTGCCGACCGGCCCCGGCCGGGAGGACACCCAGCAGTGGTTCCGCCCGGAGGACGGCGGCCACTCCTCGCAGCAGCAGGCCCGCCCGCGCCCGCAGCAGTACCAGCCGCAGCGTCCCGGCACCACGGCGCCGGAGCCCCCGCAGCAGCAGGCCCCGCAGGCTCCGCGCCAGCAGCAGGCCCCGCAGGGTCCCCGTCAGCAGCAGCGCCCGCAGGCGCCGCAGCAGCCGGCCGGCCCGCAGCGTCCGGGCCCGCAGCGTCCGAGCCCGCAGGGCGCGCCGCAGCGGCCCGGTCCGCAGGATGAGCCGCGCCTCCGCGAGGCCCCGGACGCCCCGTGGCGTCCGTCGGCCAACGACGAGCGCTGGCGCCGTGCCGAGCAGGTGCGCGAGCCCTCGACCAGCGGTCTGACCACTTCGGGTCTGCCGCGCCGTACCCCGCAGGCCAACCTGGTCTCCGGCACCGCCGAGTCGGCGCCGCTGACCGGCCCGCAGGTCTCGCGCAGCCCGGAGGAGGTGCGCGGCCGGCTCACCAACCTGCGCCGCGGCATCCAGCAGGGCCGCCAGGCAGGTCAGGGCCAGAACACCTCCGGCCGCCAGCAGCAGGGCTTCGACGGCTTCGGCCAGAACCACCAGGAGCGTTGAGTTGAGTCAGATGAGCCAGGCCGCACAGAACCTGAACTGGCTGATCACCAATTTCGTGGACAACACCCCCGGGGTG